>NZ_MSJQ01000173.1 GCF_014596515.1 Streptomyces sp. CBMA156 | reverse complement strand
GTGCTGCTGCCCGCCTGGTGGCGCCGCCGCCCCCGGCTCGGGCTCGCGCTGCGCGCCACCACCCCGCCCGCGCCCGGCTCGCTCGCGGTCACGAGTCAGGTGGACCGGGACGCCGTGGTCGACTTCCGCTGGCAGGCCGCGCTCGGCCCGGAGGGCAGCCCGCTCACCGAGCAGGAACTGGCCGAACTCGCCGCCGCCAAACAGGGGTTGGTCCGGGTGCGGGGCACCTGGCTGGAGGCCGACCCGGACCAGATCGCCGCCGCGCTCGCCTTCCTCGCCGACCGGCGCGACGGCGTGCTCGCCGCCGCCGACCTGCTGCGCCTCGCCCTCGATCCGGAGCCGACGGTCGCCGGGCTGCCGGTCACCGGCGTCAGCGTGGACGGCCCGCTCGGCGACCTGCTCGCCGGGCAGGCCGGTGCCGCTCCGCCGCCGGAGCTGCCGCCGGACTTCCGGGCCGTGCTGCGCCCGTACCAGGAGCGCGGACTGGCCTGGCTGCGGACCATGTCGGAGCTCGGCCTCGGCGCCGTGCTGGCCGACGACATGGGCCTCGGCAAGACCGTCCAGACCCTCGCCCTGCTGGCCACCGAGGGAGCCGCCGGTGCCACCGGCCCCACCCTGCTGGTCTGCCCGATGTCCCTGGTCGGCAACTGGCAGCGGGAGACCGAGCGCTTCGCCCCCGGCCTGCGGCGGTACGTCCACCACGGCGCCGGCCGCCTCGGGGCGGAGCAACTCGCCGCAGCCGTACGGGGCGTGGACCTGGTCATCACCACCTACGGGCTGGTCCAGCGCGACCTCGCCGCCCTGCGGGCGATCCGCTGGCGCCGGGTGGTCGCGGACGAGGCCCAGCACATCAAGAACACCGGCACCGCGCAGTCCAGGGCGATCCGCGCGCTGCCCGTCACCCGGCACCGGATCGCGCTCACCGGCACCCCGGTGGAGAACCGGCTCGCCGAGCTGCACGCCGTCCTGGACTTCGCCAACCCCGGCCTGCTCGGCCCGGCCGAGCGCTTCAAGGAGCGCTACGCGATCCCGGTCGAGCTGCACCGCAGCCCCGAGCGCACCGCCGAACTCCTGCGCCGCACCGCCCCGTTCGTACTCCGCCGGGTCAAGTCCGACCCGGCGGTGGCGGCCGAGCTGCCCGCCAAGCAGGAGATGACCGTCTGGTGCAACCTCACCGCCGAGCAGGCCGGCCTGTACCAGGCGGTGGTCGCCGACCTGCTGCGGCGGGTCGAGGGCATCCGGGGCGTGGAGCGGCGCGGCACGGTGCTGGCCGCGATCGGCAAGCTCAAGCAGGTCTGCAACCACCCGGCCCAACTGCTGCACGACGGCTCGGTGGTGGGCGGACGCTCGGGCAAGGTCGCCCGGCTGGCCGAACTGCTGGAGGAGGCGCTGGCCGAGGGCGACCGGACGCTGGTCTTCACCCAGTACGCCGAGTTCGGGGCGATGCTCCGCCCGTACCTGGAGCGCCGGCTCGGCGAGGAGGTGCTGTACCTGCACGGCGGCCTGTCCAGGGCGCGCCGCGAGGAGCTGGTGGACCGCTTCCAGTCTCCGGACGGGCCACGGGTGTTCCTACTCTCGCTGCGGGCCGGCGGGACCGGCCTCAACCTGACCGCCGCCAACCAGGTGATCCACCTGGACCGCTGGTGGAACCCGGCGGTCGAGGAGCAGGCCACCGACCGCGCCTTCCGGATCGGCCAGCGCCGGGACGTCCAGGTCCGCCGGCTGGTCTGCGTCGGCACCGTCGAGGAGCGGATCGACGAACTCCTCGCCGCCAAGCGCTCGTTGGCCGATGCGGTGGTGGGGGAGGGGGAGCGCTGGCTCACCGACCTGCCGGCCGAGGCGCTGCGCGAACTGGTCGCCCTCACCCGGGAGGACGCCGTGGCCGAGGAGGACGCGTGACCGACGAACCGAGACCGCCCGCCGTCAACGTCGCCGCCTACTGGCGCGGCGACTTCACCCTGCGCCCCGCCCCGCCGGAGGAGGACGGCCCGGACGAACCCTCGCTGCGCCGCCTCGGCCGCTCCGGCATCACCGTGCACGGCCGCGACCTCGCCGTCCTGCTCGCCCCCGCCTACGAGGCCTTCCGGGGCTGAGCGCCGCGGCTACCGTGCGGTAGCGTCGCGCGGGTGACCGACACCCACGACCACGGGCAGGACGACACCCGGCAGGACGACGCCCGGCAGAGCGACGCCAGGCCGGCCGACACCCGTCTCGCCGACTTCGAGCGGTACCGGCGGATGGTCTTCGGCATCGCCTACCGGATGCTCGGCAGCGTCGCCGACGCCGAGGACCTGGTCCAGGACACCTGGCTGCGCTGGAGCGGGGTCACCGGTCCGGTCGCCGGCCCCGGCGCCTTCCTGGCCCGTACAGTCACCAACCTCGCGCTCAACAAGCTGGACTCGGCCGCCGTCCGCCGCGAGTCCTACGTCGGTCCGTGGCTGCCCGAGCCGCTGGTCACCGAGCCGGACGCGACCGACGGCGTGGAGCGGGCGGAGAGCGTCTCGGTCGCGCTGCTGGTGGTGCTGGAGAGCCTGTCCCCGCTGGAGCGGGCGGTGTTCGTGCTCAAGGAGGCCTTCGGCTTCTCCTACCAGGAGATCGCCGAGGCCCTGGACCGTACCGAGGCCGCCTGCCGCCAGGTCGGCAGCCGGGCCAGGGCGCACGTGCGCGCCCGCCGGCCGCGCTACGACGCCCCGCCCGAGCTGCGCCGCCGTGCCACCGACGAGTTCATGGCGGCCAGCGTCGGCGGCGACCTCAACCGGATGCTGGAACTGCTCGCCCCCGACGTCACCGGCTGGACCGACGGCGGCGGCGTGATCCGCGCCGCGCTGCGGCCGCTCGGCGGCGCCGAGAACGCCCCCCCCCCCCCCCCCCGGGTGCTCCCCCCCCCCGCCGCGTGCCCCGGCCCCGCCCACGGCCGCCCTGCTCGCCCGCGCCCGGGACGGCCGCCATGTGCTGTACCGCCGTAGTGCGTTGGGCGATCGGCTGGTGGCGGGAGGGCCTGGTGGCGGGGAGTCGTGACGGTGTCGGCGGGCCGTCGGCACGGCCCGTGGACGGGAGCGGTGATGCCTGGTATGCAGGCCGGTGGCGGCCGGGTGGCACGGGCCGCCGTCCGGGACGTACCACCAGGAGAGCAGGGGCGATGCGCAGAGTTCTGATCGTCGGCGCCGGACAGGCCGGACTCCAACTGGCCCTGGGGCTCCAGGCCCACGGCTACGACGTGACGGTGCTGACCGATCGCGGCCCGGAGGAGGTGCGCGGCGGGCGGGTGATGTCCTCCCAGTGCATGTTCGACTCCGCACTGCGCACCGAGCGTGCCCTCGGGCTGGACCTGTGGGCCGACCGGGCGCCCAGGATCGAGGGCGTCGGGGTGTCGGTCGCGGGGCCCGGTTCGGAGCGGGTGATCGACTGGGTCGGGCGGCTGGACGGCTACGCCCAGTCCGTCGACCAGCGGCTGAAGATGTCCACCTGGCTGGAGCTGTTCGCCGAGCGCGGCGGCCGGGTCGAGCTGCGCCGGGTGACCGCCGCCGACCTCCAGCACCTGGCCGGTTCGTATGACCTGGTGCTGGTTGCCTCCGGGAAGGGCGCGCTGGCCTCGCTGTTCGAGCACGACCTCGTGCGCTCCCCGCACGAGCGGCCGCAGCGCGCGCTGGCCGCCGCCTATGTGCACGGGCTCGGACCGCGCCCCGAGCACGACTTCCGGGCGGTGCGCTGCAACGTGGTGCCGGGCGTCGGGGAGTTCTTCGTGATGCCGGCGCTGACCGCGGACGGGCCGTGCGACATCCTGCTCTGGGAGGCCCAGCCCGGTGGTCCGGTGGACGCCTTCGACGGGATCCGTGACCCGGCCGAACACCTGCGGGTGACACTGGAGTTGATGAGGACCTTCCTCCCCTGGGAGTACGACCGCACCCGCTCGGGCGTCGAACTGACCGACGCGGGGGCGACGCTGGCCGGGCGGTTCACCCCGGCGGTGCGTCACCCGGTCGGCGAACTGCCCGGCGGTGCCGCGGTGCTGGGCGTCGCGGACGTGGTCGTGCTCAACGACCCGATCACCGGCCAGGGTTCGAACTGCGCCGCCAAGTGCGCGGCCGGCTACCTGGAGGCGATCCTCGCCCACGGCGACAAGCCCTTCGACCGGGAGTTCCAACAGGCCGCCTTCGACGGCTTCTGGCGGATCGCCGGCCCCGTCACCACCTGGACCAACGCGATGCTCGCCCCGCCGCCCCCGCACGTCCTCCGACTCCTCGGCGCGGGAGGGCAGGTGCAGGCCGTGGCCGACCGGTTCGCCAACGGCTTCGACGACCCGGCGGACCTCGGCGACTGGTTCCTCGACCCGGCGAAGGCCGCCGCGTACCTGGCTTCGGTCACGACAGATCACTGAATGGTCAAACTCTTCCCAAGTCCGGTACGGAAGCCCGTCGATCATGGTGGGTTCTTCTCGCTCCCTCGCCGAGGGGGACCTCCGGCCCGCGAGGACGGGCCGGGGGGAGCGGTACGGACACCAGGAGCAGAGCGTTGACGGTCGACGGGGGCAGCATGGCCCACACTGTGATCGACACGGCGTACAACGAGCGCAGGAGGCTGCACAGCGGCCGCAGCAGGACCGTCGCCGTGGTCCTGTTCGGCCTGCTGATCGCCCTCGGCTTCTTCCTGGCCCTGGCCGTCGGCAAGGCGGACCCGGACACCCCGCCGACCTGCGACGGCAAGACCATGACCCGGCACAGCGAGTGCCGGATCTGGTCCAGCCGCGGCGGTGGGGGCACCTACTCCTACGACGAGATGATCGACCGTCGGGAGTCCGGGAGCGGGGTGTGGCGGGTGATCGGCTTCGGTGCCGCGGGCCTGGGCGCCGTCCTGATGGCCGTCTCGATCGCCAAGCTCAACCCGAACCGCCCCTGGGGCGGGCCGGTCGGCGCCGCCTGCCCGCGCTGCCGGGAGCCCAACCTGCGGGAGAAGCACACGACGCACAGCGTCACCCGGGGCCGCACCACCCACCGCTACAGCGGCATCGTCACCCTCTGCACCCCGGCCTGCGGGTTCGCCACCATCCGCCAGGGCTGACCCGGCGCCGGGGTCCGTAGGGCGCGGGGCTGCACGCCTCGGGCACGCACGCCGCAGGCTCGTACGCCGCGGGCCCTCGGTCCCGAATAGGCCGTCCGGCTCCCACCGGCTACGCTCGGCCCCGTCGAACAAGCGATGGGGTGGGACCGAGTGGGCAGGTGGGAGCGGGCGCTGGACGCGGCCGGGGTGCGGGAGGCCGGTCTGCGGGCCGACTACGGCCGGCAGCGCGAGCAGGTCGCCCGGTACCGGCGGGAGGCCATGCTCGCCGCCGACCTGCTGCTGCCCGCGCGGATGGTCCCGCACGTGCTCGCGGCCACCGCGTTCATGCACCGCACCGACACCCTGCTCGACAGCGGCCCGCTCGCCGAACGCCGGGCGGCGTCCGCCCGCTGGCAGCGGCAGGTCACCGACAGCCTCGCCACCGGCCGCACCGACGACCCCGAGCTGCGCCCCCTGCTGCACAGCATCGACGCCCACCCCGTCCTGCGGGACCGGGTGCTGGACTTCCTCGCCGCGACCGGCGCCGACCTGGACTTCACCGGATTCGCCACCGAGCAGGACTACCAGGCCTACGTCGACGGGTACTCGCTGCCCGGCTTCATGGTGGTCGCCGCACTGATCGGCCCGGACGGCGACCAGAGCGAGTACCGGGCGGCCTGCCGCACCTTCATCGACGGCAGCCAGCGCCTCGACTTCGTCAACGACCTCGCCGAGGACCTCGCGGACGGCCGGCTGAACATTCCCGGGCAGGACCTCGCCGAGCACGGCGTCACCCGAGCCGACCTGGAGCAGGCCCGCGACCTGCCCACCGTACGGGCGCTGCTCGGCGCCCTGCTGGACCGGGCCGACCGCACCCTCGCCGAGGGCAGGGCCGTCATCGACCGGGTGCCGCCCGCGCACCGGCCGATGGTCCGCTGCATCGTCGGCGTCGAGGAACTCACCAGTGCCGCCGCCCGCGCCGACCTCGGCGCCCTGCTGCGCCGCTCGGCGAGCCCCGGCAAACCGGGCGCGCTGCGCCTGCTGGCCCGCGAGTACCTCAGGGCCCGCCGCTTCCGCGGCTGATCCGGCTGAGGCCGCCCACCAGCACCGTCCGGACGATCACGGAGTGAGCACCCCCGGCTCAGTGACCGGCTACGGAGTCGCCCGCACCTCCCGGATCAGCCCGTCCCGCCGGGTGATCGCCTCGACGTCGCGGTGGTCCTGGGTCCGGGGTCAGTCCGCCAGCCCCAGTGGGTCCGGGGCCGAGCCGAGCAGCTCGGGGCCGTTGTTGCGGACACTGTTGACGGTGGTGGGGACGGCGCGCACGCGCAGGTCGCCGTCGGCGGGGCGGCGCAGCAGGTGGTGGAGTTCGGCGGGGTCGGTGTGGGCGGGGGAGAGCCAGCCGGCGAGGTCGTCGGGGGCGACGGTGAGGGGCATCCGGTCGTGGACGCGGCCGGCGGAGTCGGTGGCGTCGGTGGTGATGACGGTGGCGGTGGCCAGCCAGGCGAGCGGGTCGTCCTCGGGGCGGGTGCGGTCGCGCCAGAACTCGTAGAGGCCGGCCATCAGCATCACGCCGCCTGTGCTGAGGAAGTACGGCTGCTTGTACTTCCTGCGGTCCCCCTCGGTGGGGACCTCGCGCCACTCGAAGTAGCCGTCGGCGGGGATCACGCAGCGGCGGGCGGTGAAGGCCTTGCGGAAGGCGGGCTTGGTGTCGACGGTCTCCGAGCGGGCGTTGATCATGCGGGCGCCGCCGGACGGGTCCTTGGACCAGGACGGGACCAGGCCCCAGCGCAGCGGCCGCAGCTGGCGCAGCAGCTCGCCGGTCTCGTGGTCGACGCGTTCCAGGACGGCCGGGACGGGGTCGGTCGGGGCGACGTTCCAGCTCGGCGCGAAGGTCTCGGCCGGGTCCCACCGGAGCTCTCCGAGCAGCGTGACGAGATCCTGGGGCGTGGTGGTGGAGACGAAGCGGCCGCACATGCCCCCAGCCTGCCACCGCGCACCGACAACGGTGTTCAGCGCGGCGCGTGCCCGCCCGGGGTGTGCCCGAAGGCGCGGCGGAACACGTCGATGAAGGCGCTGGCCGAGGCCCAGCCGCAGCGGTGCGCCACGGTGGTGACGGGCAGCCCCTCGGCGAGCAGCACCAGGGCGTGGTGCAGGCGCAGTTGGGTGCGCCACTGGGGGAAGGTCATGCCGAGGTCGGCGCGGAACAGCCGGGACAGCGTGCGGTCGCTGGCGCCGACGGCGCGGCCGAGCGCGGCGAGCGTGCGGCCGTCGGCCGGGTCGGCCTCCAGCAGCGCGCACAGTGCCCGCAGCAGGGGTGTGGCGGGGGTGGGCAGGTGGAGCGGCTGCTGGGGCGAGGCGCGCAGCTGGTCGAGCAGGACGGCGCGCAGCCGGGCGCGTTCGGGGCTGTCCTGTCCGGGGGCACAGGTGTAGGCGACGATCAGTTCGCGCAGCAGCGGGCCGACGGCGAGGACGGTCGGTCGGTCCAGGCCGAGCGGGTTGTCGGCGGCGGGCAGGCCGACCAGGTGGAGTTCGAGTTCGCCGTGGGCCTGGTGGGCGTGGACGGTGCCGGCCGGGATCCACAGCGCGCGGTCGCCGGGGGCGACCCAGGAGCCGGCGTCGGTGGTGATGCTCAGCACGCCGCGGGCGGCGTAGGCGATCTGGTGGTCGTCGTGCCGGTGCGCGTCGATGGCGTCGCCGGAGGGGAGCAGCCTGGCCTCGGTCGAGGCGACGGGATCATGGCGGATTCTCGGCATCGGCTGGCAGGTTACCGGAAGCCCGACAGGGTGTGCGGGCCCGAGGCTGGCGGCATGCCGAAGAACTCCGACCGCCGGTCGATCCTGTTGCTCTCCGTCGGGCACTCCTGTGTGGACGTCTACCAGGGCGCGGTGGCCGCCCTGGTGCCTTTCTTCGTGGCCGAACGCCACTACGGCTACGCCGCCGTGTCCGGGGTGGTGCTCGCCGCCTCGCTGCTCTCCTCGGTGGCCCAGCCGCTGTTCGGCGCGCTCACCGACCGTCGTCCGCTGCTCTGGCTGCTGCCGGTCAGCACGCTGCTGGGCGGCGCGGGCATCGCGCTGAGCGGGGTGAGCGGCTCGTACGGGCTGACGCTGGCCTTCGTGGCGCTGTCCGGGGTCGGGGTGGCGGCCTACCATCCGGAGTCGGCCCGGGTGGCCCGGCTGGCGGCGCAGCGGGCCCAGGGCGCGCAGGGCGGCCTCGGCGTCCACCGGGGGATGGCCTGGTTCTCGCTGGGCGGGAACCTGGGCTTCGCCGCCGCCCCGCTGCTGGTCGCCGTCGTGGTCGGGGCGGGCGGCCTGCGGCTGACCCCGCTGCTGGCCCTGCCCGCGCTCGCGGGGGCCGCGCTCTGCCTGCCGGT
>NZ_MSJQ01000172.1 GCF_014596515.1 Streptomyces sp. CBMA156 | reverse complement strand
ACCGGCCGCCCGCGCACCACGCGCGGGCCGCTCGGCGACCGGCGGCAGGGTGCCCTTGAGCGGCCCCCACTCGTTCGGGTCCGGTACGCCGGCCGGCTGCATCTTGCGCCGGGCCGGCCCGCCGCCGTGGTCCGACTCGCCGGGCTCCTTGGCGCCCGGCCAGTCCTTGGCGACCCGGGCCGCGAGCACGAACTCCTTGCGCAGCGGGTGCCCCTCGAAGCCGTCCGGCAGCAGCAGGGTGGCCAGGTAGGGGTGCCCGGGGAAGTCGATGCCGAACATCTCGTGCGTCTCGCGCTCGTGCCAGGCGGCACCCGCGTACACCGCCACGGCGGTCGGCAGCGCCGCCGCGTCGCGCGGCACCCGGGTGCGCACCGCGAGGTGCCGCACGCCCGGCGCCTCGACGGCGGCCAGGTGGGCGACCACGGCGAAGCCGTCGGCGAGCTGGTCGACGGCGCTCAGCCAGTCGAAGAAGCCCAGGCCCAGGACGTCCCTGGCGTTGGTGAGTGCCTCGATCCAGTGCTCGGCCGGGACGTCGACGGTGATCAGCCCGTACGCCTCGGCGCCGGTCGCCCACTCCCCGACCGACGCCGCGTACTGCTCGGCGGACGTCATGAGGCCCCTCCCTCGGTCGAAGAACCGGCGTCGGAGCCGGCGGCGGAACCGGCCGGAGGCCCGGCCACCAGCGGCCGCCGCAGCGCCGCGGCGGGCGCGGGCGTGGCGTAGCGGTCCGGCAGCGACTCGGCGGCGATCTTCTCCTGGAGCTTGAGGATGCCCTGGAGCAGCGCCTCGGGCCGCGGCGGGCAGCCGGGCACGTAGACGTCCACCGGGATGATCTGGTCGACGCCCTTGGTGACCGAGTACGAGTCCCAGTACGGGCCGCCGGAGTTGGAGCAGGCGCCGAAGGAGATGACGTACTTCGGCTCGGGCATCTGCTCGTAGAGGCGCTTGACGGCGGGCGCCATCTTGTCGGTGACCGTCCCCGAGACGATCATCAGATCGGCCTGGCGGGGGCCGGGCGCGAACGGAATGACACCCATCCGGATGAAGTCGTGCTTGGCCATGGACGCGGCGATGAACTCGATCGCGCAGCAGGCCAGGCCGAAGTTGAAGCACCAGAGGCTGTAGCGGCGCCCCCAGTTGAGCACCACCTTGACCGGGTCCGGCGCGAGCCGGGCCAGCGGGCCCAGGCCACGGCGCTCGACCGCGCCGGGGCGCGCGGGGTCGGGCAGGCCGAGCGGGACGGGACCGTCCTGCGCGCCGCCGTGCGGGTGGGAGTGCGTCACGTCCATTCCAGAACGCCCTTCTTCCAGGCGTAGAGCAACCCGACCGCGAGGAAGCCGATGAACAGGAACATCTCGATCAGCGTTCCCGCGCCGTACCCGGCGGAGGCGAAGACGGTCGCCCACGGGAAGAGGTAGATCGCGTCCACCGCGAAGATCACGTACAGGAAGGCGTACACGTAGTAGCGGACCTGGGTGTGCGCCCAGTCCTCACCCACCGGATCCACTCCGCACTCGTAGGCGAGGAGCTTCTCCGGCGAGTACACCACCGGCCGTAGCAGCCGGTTGGCGGTGAACGCCACGGTCACGAAGAGCACCCCGACGACGGCCAGCAGGCCCATCGCGGCGTACGCGTCGAAGTAGCCGCTGCCGACCGCCGGATCGGCAGCGACGGCAGCCGCGTGCTGCCCCTCCATGCCTTCGCCTCCACCTCGGCCGTGAACCCGCCCTCAGGTCAGTTCTACGACGTTTGCTCCCACGGTCCCAACCATGGCCAATGCGTGAGTCTAAGGGGCCCGCTCCGATCCCCCCGAACCCTGCCCGCTCCGCAAGACGACCGGTGGACACCCCGGCGGACGCGGGGCGACCGGGCCGGGGGTGGGGATAACCCCCGGCCGGGAAGATGTATCACCCCCATGGCATCCACCGCGCCCCGTTCGGGAAGCTTGGTCCAGCCGCACGACGAAGAGGGATGGTAGATCCGGATGAAGCCGCTGCACCGCGCCGTGGACGCCATCAAGGAGCAGGACGCAAGGATGGAGCGCCCACCGCTGTACGGCGCGAGAATGTGGCACCAGGTGGGCCGGCTGCTGCTCAACCTGCCGCTGGGCATCTTCGGTTTCGTGGTCGCCGTCACCACGCTCTCCGTCGGCCTGGCACTGTCGATCACCGTGATCGGCCTGCCGCTGCTGGCCGGTGGCCTGGGCGTCTCCCGCGCCCTGGGCGCGCTGGGCCGGCGGCGGGCCCGGTCGGCGTACGACTCCGGGATCGACGATCCTGAGCCGGTGAAGCCGCGCCGCCCCGGGCTGGTCGGGTACACCATCGCCCAGCTCACCGACCTGCTGAACTGGCGTTCGGCGCTCTACAACGTGCTGATGCTGCCCTGGGGCGTGCTGAGCTTCGCGCTGAGCCTGATCTCGGTGATCGCGCTCTGGCCGGTGCTGCCCTGGGTGATCCGCGGGATGGCCGCGGTCGACCGCATCCTGATCGAGTCGCTGCTCTTCCCTGGCGCGCTGGCCGAGCGGGTGCGTGAGCTGGAGGACGACCGCGGCACCGTGGTCGACACCGCCGCCGCCGACCTGCGCCGGATCGAGCGCGACCTGCACGACGGGGCCCAGGCCCGGCTGGTCGCGCTGGCGATGGACCTCGGCATGGCCAAGGAGCGGCTGCGCGAGGTGGAGTCCGAGGACGACGTGGCGGTCGCCGCCAAGATGGTCGACAACGCCCACGGCGAGGTGAAGCTGGCCCTCCAGGAACTGCGCGACCTGGCCCGCGGCATCCACCCGGCGGTGCTCACCGACCGCGGCCTGGACGCCGCGCTGTCCTCGGTCGCCGCCCGCTGCACCGTCCCCGGCGGCGTCCGGGTGAACGTCGACCTGACCGGCCCGGACGGGCAGCCGGAGCGCCCGGACTCGGCGGTCGAGGGCATCGCCTACTTCACCGTCAGCGAGCTGCTGACCAACGTCTCCAAGCACGCCCGGGCCCGCTCCGCCTCGGTCGAGGTCTGGCGCTCCGACGACCAGCTGATGGTGCTGGTCCAGGACGACGGCAAGGGCGGCGCGGCCCCCTACCCGGGCAGCGGCCTGGCCGGGCTGGCCGAGCGGATCCGCGCGGTGGACGGGGTCTTCCTGGTGGACAGCCCCGAGGGCGGCCCGAGCACCGTC
Organism: Streptomyces sp. CBMA156; assembly: GCF_014596515.1. Classification (GTDB taxonomy): domain Bacteria; phylum Actinomycetota; class Actinomycetes; order Streptomycetales; family Streptomycetaceae; genus Kitasatospora. The sequence continues at coordinate 4,170 of NZ_MSJQ01000172.1, read as the reverse complement.
ACCGTCGAGCTGCCCTGGCGCACCCGCACCGCCCGCCGTTGACCGGGTCCGCCGGACGGCGGCGCGAGGCACCACGGCACGGCAAGGCGCCGGGCCCCCGTCGAGGCAGTGACGGGGGCCCGGCGCCGGTCCGGTACGGCACCCGGCCCGCTGAACCCTTGCGCGGCGTGCGGCCCGGCGTCCCCGTACCGGAGCTGGAGGAGGGTCCGGCTGGGAGGCCTGAGGCCTACGGGGACTCCAGTTCGCCGAGGGTGACCTCGGCGGTCTTGGTGGCGCCGTCCCTGGTGTACGTGACGGTGACCTTGCTGCCCGGGGTCAGCGAGGCGAGCGCGGTGGTGAGCGCGTTCAGCGAGTCGACCGCGGTGTCGCCGATCTTGGTGATGACGTCGCCGGCCTGGAGCCCCGCCGAGGCCGCCGCACCGCCCGCGGTGACCGCCACGATGACCGCGCCGGCCGGCTGGAACTGCTGGTCGAAGCTGGTCCTGGCGGTGATGCCGAGCGCGGCCCGGCCCGAGTTGGTGACCTTGCCCTGCTTGATCAGCTGGTCGGCGATGTTGGTGATGGTGGACGCCGGGATGGCGAAGCCGATGCCGGGGGCGGCCGCGCCGTTGCTCTGCGGCTCGGTCGCGGCGAGCGTGTTGATGCCGATCACCTTGCTGTCCAGGTCGACCAGCGCGCCGCCGCTGTTGCCCGGGTTGATCGCCGCCGAGGTCTGCACCATGTTGCCGATGGTGGCGCCCGGCGACCCGGGGGCCTGGGGCTCGGAGACGGTCCGCCCGGTGGCCGAGACGATGCCCTGGGTGACGCTGCTGGAGAGCCCGAGCGGGCTGCCCATGGCGAGGGTGATCTGACCGAGCTGGACCTTGCCCGAGTCGCCGAAGCTCGCCGGCCTCAGGCCGCTCGGCGGGCTGGTCAGCCGGATCACCGCGAGGTCGGAGTCGGGGTAGCTGGCGACCAGGCCGGCGTCCAGCGTCTTGGTGCTGTTGGCGAGGGTCACCGTGAAGGACTTCGCGGAGCCGATCACGTGGGCGTTGGTGACGATGTCGCCCTTGTCGTCGTAGACGATCCCGGAGCCGAGGCTGTCGCCGGTGGTGATCTGCACCACGGAGGGCAGCACGTTGGCGATCACCGTCTGGTACGCCTCCTGCAACTGGGTCGCGCCGTTGGACGGGCCCGGCGTCGTGGGCTGTTTGGTCCCGGAGGCCGAGGGCGAGCCGGTGGCGGCGACCGGGGACGAGGCGGGCGAACCGCTGCTGCACCCGGCCAGCGTCAGCGCGGCCGCCACCGCGACCGCGAGCGCCGCCGGCAGCCGTCCGGTCAGCACCCCCGGCCGGGTCGGCCGCGGCCCGGCGGGCAGGGGACGGGTGTGTTCCTTGTGACGGCTCACCTGGCTGCCTCCGATTCGTCACCGCGCCGAGGACGCGGGTTGAGAGCACGGAAATCTTCGCCAGCTTTTCACCGTTTTGTCCGATTTGTGGTCCCGACTCGCCCGAACGCGGCCGGACGAACCCGAACGCAGGGCGTGTCTTGTGGGTCTTGTCGGATCAGGCCGCGGCGTTGGGGTGCGTGCATCGCAAGGCGGAGGTGGGGGCACCTCCCGGCCGAAGGCTGGGGGCGGAGCCACTGCGGTGGGGGCACCTCCCGGCCGCCAGGCTGGGGGCCATTGGCGACCGACGACAACGCGGCGAGGTGCGTGCCCTGGGGGGTACCTCCCGGCCGAAGGCTGGGGGAGCGTCGCGGACCCGGCAAAGATCCGCAAGACGCGCCCTAGGATCGGCACATGACTTGGTTGATCACCGGCGGTGCCGGATACATCGGCGGACACGTCGTCCGACAGCTGCTCGACGCCGGGGAGCGGGTCGCCGTCCTCGACGACCTCAGCACCGGCGACGCCTCCCGGCTGCCGGCCGGCGTCCCCCTGATCGAGGGTTCCACCCTGGACCGCGCCGCCCTGGACGCCGCGATCCGCGAGCACGGCGTCGAGGGCGTCCTGCACTTCGCCGCCAAGAAGCAGGTCGGCGAGTCCGTCGAGCAGCCCTTCCTGTACTACCGCGAGAACATGATCGGCCTCCAGACCGTCCTGGAGGCCGCCGCCGAGGGCGGGGTGAAGCGCTTCCTCTTCTCCTCCTCCGCCGCCGTCTACGGCATGCCTGACGTCGACCTGGTCACCGAGTCCACGCCCTGCGACCCGATGAGCCCGTACGGCGAGACCAAGCTGGCCGGCGAGTGGCTGGTCGCCGCGGCCGGCAAGGCCCACGGCATGTCCACCGTGGCCCTGCGCTACTTCAACGTGGCCGGCGCCGCCTCCCCCGAGCTCTCCGACGCCGGGGTGTTCAACCTGATCCCGATGGTCTTCGAGCGGCTGACCGCCGGCCAGGCCCCGCGGGTCTTCGGCGACGACTACCCCACCCCGGACGGCACCTGCGTCCGCGACTTCATCCACGTCTCCGACATCGCCTCGGCGCACGTGGCGGCCGCCAGGCGGCTGGCCGCCGACCCGGCCGGCGCGACCTCCCTGGTGCTGAACATCGGCCGCGGCGAGGGCGTCAGCGTCAAGGAGATGCTGGAGGTGATCGGCAAGGTCACCGGCTACGACACCGCCGCCGAGGTGACCCCGCGCCGGGCCGGCGACCCGGCCCGGGTGGTGGCCTCCGCCGACCTGATCCACCGCGAGCTGGACTGGACCGCGCGCCACGACGTGGCGGAGATGGTCTCCTCCGCGTGGGACGGCTGGTGCAGCCGCCACCCCGGAGCCCGCAAGGCCTGATCCGACGGCACCGGCCCGGCGGTGTCCGCCCCGCGGTTCAGCGGGCGGGCACCGCCGTGCCGTAGAAGGCGTCCAGCGCGTACACGCAGCGGTCCTTGGAGCCGACGAAGACCCGCCCGCCGACCGCCACCGGCGAACCGGTGAGCTCGCCCTTGGTGCCGAGCTCCCAGCGCAGCTGACCGCTCGCCAGGTCCAGGGTGTGCAGCGAGTGGTCCCGGCTGCCCAGGTGCACCAGGCCGTCGGCCACCGCCGGGGAGCCGACGATCTCGCCGCGCGCGGTGTAGCGCCAGCGCTCCCGGCCGGTGGCCGCCTCGAAGGCGTACAGCACCTCGCCGTTGCCGACCAGCACCATGCCGTCCGAGACCACCACCGGGTCACCGCCCTGGCGGCGTCCGGTGACCCCGCGCCAGCGGTCCAGGCCGGTGGCCGCGTCCAGCGCGTAGACGGTGCCGAGGTAGTCGGCCACGTAGACCGCGTCGGCGTCCAGGGCGGGCGGGGTGAACAGCACCACCGGGGCGTCGAAGCGCCAGCGCTCGGCCCCGCTGACCGCGTCCAGCGCGTACACCCGGGTGCCGGCCGACACGTACAGCACGCCGCCGCGCTCGACCGGGTGCGAGGGCACGTCCTCGCCGACCGGGAACGACCAGCGCAGGCCGGCGCCGCGCGGGTCGATGCAGCGCAGCCTCCCGGCGCCGTAGTAGTAGGCGGCGCCGCCCACCAGGACCGGGCCCGACTGCGGGTTCTCGTAGTCCTGCTGGGCGTCGTCGGCGCGCCACAGCTCGGCGCCGTTGGCGGCCGAGCGGAGCTGGACGCCGCCGCCCCTGATGCCGCAGCAGAGCACGCCGTCGGCGGCGGAGAGCGAGTAGACCCAGCCGTCCAGCGAGGTGCGCCAGCGCTCGGTGCCGTCCGCGGCGTCCACCGTGTACAGGTGCGGGCCGTCCGCGGCGTGCGCCCGGCCGGCGTCCACCGCGAGCGCCCAGGCGACGTCCCTGGTCTTGTAGCGGCGCTCGCCGGAGGCGATGTCCAGCGCGTGCACCTCGAAGCTGGAGACGAAGAGCGTGCCGTCGGAGACCACCGGGGTGCCCCAGACGTCGTTGGACATCCGGAACCGCCAGGGGCGCCAGCGGGCGACCGGGGCGGGCGGCGGGGTCGGAGCCCGGCGGACCCAGTCGGTGGTGGCCGGGGCGGTGTCCGGCCCCGGCTGCTCGTGCTCGGCCCGCGGCCCCGGGCCTATCCGCACCGAGGCGCCGGACAGCTGCACCTCGACGGCGCCGCCGCCGGGCGCCCGGTGCCGGTTCGGGGAGGCGATCTTCGCGGTCGCGATCTCGGCCTCCGGGCCCGGGCCGGGACCCGGGTGCGGGTGCAGGGGCGGCAGGCTGTGCACGGGGCCGGCCGGCGGCTGG
>NZ_MSJQ01000171.1 GCF_014596515.1 Streptomyces sp. CBMA156 | reverse complement strand
AGATTGGACCCCGTTTCCAGGGCTTGTCCCAGAGTGCAGGGCAGATTGCCCACGTGTTACTCACCCGTTCGCCACTGATCCACCCCGAAGGGCTTCACCGTTCGACTTGCATGTGTTAAGCACGCCGCCAGCGTTCGTCCTGAGCCAGGATCAAACTCTCCGTGAATGTCTTCCCGGCAGTGCTTAATTAAAAGCGCCGGGTCCACACTCGCGTTGAGCGGCACGGCAACCACCGGAATAGGGCGGTCCCGCGCACTGCGTCCTCGCTAGTGTTTGTTTCAAAAGGAATCTCCAACCCCAGGAAACCTGAGGCCGGGGATGTCAACATATCTGGCGTTGACTTTTGGCACGCTGTTGAGTTCTCAAGGAACGGACGCTTCCTTCGGACTGCCTTCCAGCAGACCCTCCGGGCTTCGTTCTTTCGTGTTTCAAGCTTATCAGACGTTTTCCGCTCCGTTTTCCGGAGTTTCATTCATCGGATTTGCTTTCCGCTTTGCCGCCCCGGTCTCCCGCGGCGACTCCGGAACTGTACGGGGACCGGCCCGCCACATGCAAATCGTCCCGCCCTGCTGTCGCAGGACGGGACGATCCGTCGTCGGGGCACCGTCAGGCGCGGCCCATCTCCTCGGCGATGGCCTCCGCGAAGGCGTCGATGTCGGCCTCCGTGGTGTCGAAGGCGCACATCCAGCGGACCTCACCGGTGTGCTCGTTCCAGAAGTAGAAGCGGTAGCGCTTCTGGAGCCGCTCGCTCACCTCGCGCGGGAGGATCGCGAACACCGCGTTCGCCTGGGCCGGGCGAACCACCTCGACACCGTCGATCTTCCGGACCGCGGCCTCCAGGCGGCCGGCCATCGCGTTGGCGTGGCCGGCGTTGCGCAGGTAGAGGTCACCGGAGAGCAGCGCCTCGAACTGGACCGAGACGAAGCGCATCTTCGAGGCGAGCTGCATCGAGGTCTTGCGCAGGTACTTGATGTTGCGCACCCCCTCCGGGTTGAGCACCACCACGACCTCGCCGAACAGCAGGCCGTTCTTCGTGCCGCCGAAGGACAGCACGTCGACGCCCACGTCGGCGGTGAAGGCGCGCAGCGGCTGGCCGAGCGAGGCCGCGGCGTTGGCCAGACGGGAGCCGTCCACGTGGACGAGCATGCCCAGCTGGTGGGCGTGCTCGGTGATCGCGCGGATCTCGTCGGCGGTGTAGAGGGTGCCGAGCTCGGTGCTCTGGGTGATGGAGACCGCGAGCGGCTGCGCGCGGTGCTCGTCACCGAAGCCCCAGGCCTGCTGGTCGAGCAGCTCGGGGGTGAGCTTGCCGTCCGGGGTGGGGACGGTGAGCAGCTTGATGCCGCCCATCTTCTCCGGGGCACCGCCCTCGTCCACGTGGATGTGGGCCGACTCGGCGCAGACCACCGCGCCCCAGCGCGGGAGCAGCGACTGGAGGGCGACCACGTTGGCGCCGGTGCCGTTGAAGACGGGGTAGGCCTCGGCCGTCTCGCCGAAGTGGCGGCGGAAGACGTCCTGGAGGTGGGCCGTGTAGTCGTCCTCGCCGTAGGCGATCTGGTGACCGCCGTTGGCCAGGGCTATCGCGGCGAGGACCTCCGGGTGCACGCCGGCGTAGTTGTCGCTGGCGAAGCCGCGGACGGCGGGGTCGTGCCGCCGTACCGCGTCCGTACGGGTGAGGTCGGTCATCGGGCTGTCAGCCACAGGTGCTGTCCGTTCAGTTCTGCTGCGGGGCGGTCCCAGAGGCCCGCCAGGTGGTCGGCGAGGTCAGCGGTGTCGGTGAAGCCGGCGAACTTCGCCTCCGGCTTCTCGGCCCGCATCTCGGGGCTGACCAGCGCCTTGATGACCAGGATCGCAGCCGCCGCGGTGGGCTCGCCGTCGGGGGCCGTGGTCTCCTTCTTGAAGGAGTCGGCCATGGCGAGGGTCCACGCCTCGGTGGCGGCCTTGGCGGCCGCGTAGGCGGCGCCGCCGGCGGTGGGCTTGTGCGCGGCCGCGGCGGAGATCATCGCGTAGCGGCCGGCGGTGCTGCGCAGCAGCGCCGGCTGGAAGGCCAGCGAGGTGTGCTGGAGGGTGCGCACGACGGTGTCGTGCAGGAAGTCCCAGTCGTCCAGCCGGGTGTCGAAGAAGGTCTTGCCGCCGCGCCAGCCGCCGACCAGGTGGAACAGGCCGTCCACGTGGCCGTGCTCGGACTCCAGGTGGTCGGCCCAGTCGTGGACCTCCTGCGGGTCGAGCAGGTCGATCACCTGGCCACTGACCTTCGCTCCGCGGACGGCCACCCGCGTGGCGTCCAGGGCGGACTCCAGGCGCTGGGCGTCGATGTCGGCGCCGATCACGGTGGCGCCGCCGGCGGTGAGGCGGCGCAGCACGGCGCGGCCGGCCGGGCCGCTGGCTCCGGCGACGGCGATGACCTTGCCGGCCAGCGGGGAATTGGTGGAGGTGGTCACGCGGCGGCTCCCTGGGTGCTGGTGCCGGTGATACCGGCGGTGGAGGCGATGACGCCGCTCAGCTTCTTGTTGAGGGCCTCGTAGAACATGCTCAGCGGGAACTCGTCCGGGAGCACGGCGTCGCACAGGGCCTTGTTGAGGGCCTTGCCGTCGGTGATGTCGAGCGGGAGGGCCTCGGAACCCTTCGCCCAGGTGGAGGCGGGGTGCGGGGTGAGGTACCGGGAGACCAGCTCGTAGGCGGCGATCCAGTGGGCCGGCTTGGGCCGGTCGATGCCGTCGCGGTACAGCTTCTCGATGTCGCCGCAGAGCGCGTTGGTGACCTGCTGGGCGCGCTCCCAGTCGATGCTGAGGCGGTTGTCGCGCCAGCTCAGGGCCTCGTGCTTGTGCAGGTAGGCGAAGAGCAGCTGGCCGCCGAGGCCGTCGTAGTTGCGCACCCGGTCACCGGAGACCGGGAAGCGGAACAGGCGGTCGAAGAGGACCGCGTACTGGACGTCGCGGGCGTGCGGGTTGCCCTCGGACTCCAGCTGCACCGCCTCCTTGAAGGTGGTGAGGTCGCAGCGGAGCTCCTCTAGGCCGTACATCCAGAACGGGCTGCGCTGCTTGATCATGAAGGGGTCGAACGGCAGGTCGCCGTGGCTGTGGGTGCGGTCGTGGATCAGGTCCCACAGGACGAAGGTCTCCTGCGCGCGCTGCTGGTCCTGGAGCAGGCCCTCGGCGTCGGCCGGGATCTCCAGGCCCAGCTGCCGGACGGCGCTGGTGGAGACGGCGCGGAAGCGGGCGGCCTCGCGGTCACAGAAGATGCCACCCCAGGTGAAACGTTCCGGTGCCTTGCGCACGGCGACCGTCTCGGGGAAGAGCACGGCGGAGTTGGTGTCGTAGCCGGCGGTGAAGTCCGTGAAGGTGATCGGCACGAACATCGGGTTGTCGAAGCGGGTGCGCTCCAGCTCGGCCAGCCAGTCGGGCCACACGACGCTCAGCAGGACGGCTTCCAGGTTGCGGTCCGGGTTGCCGTTCTGGGTGTACATCGGGAAGACGACGAGGTGCTCCAGGCCGTCCTCGCGCTGGTCGGCGGGCTGGAAGGCGAGCAGTGAGTCCAGGAAGTCGGGCTCGCGGTAGCCGGTGTCGGCCCACTTGGCGAGGTCCGCGTCGACGGCGGCCAGGTAGGCGGCGTCGTGCGGGAAGTGCGGGGCGAGTTCCTTGACCGCGGTGCGGACGCTGGCGACCAGCGGGTCGACGGTGTGCCGCTGGACGGCGGCCAGGTCGATCGAGCCGTCCTTGGACTGCAGCGGGCGCAGCGTCTCGACGGCCTCCTTCAGGCGCAGCCAGGCCGGGTGGCCGGCGAGGGTCGAGACCGGGGCGTCGGCCGCCGCAGCGAGCCTTGGCGAAAGATTCTGCATCGTGGACTCACTTCGACAGGAGTTATTTCAACGAGGCCACCATAAGTACGAAAGGTTCTCCTGTTCAAGGGGGCCAGGACCGGCAAAGTTCCGGCGCGCCGCCGTTCCGGGGACGAAACCTCCGGCGGGAGGCGGGTCGTCCGACATGTGGACACTGATCTGGATGATCTGGACAGATGCGCCGCTCTGATGCGAACCTCCCCGCATGCTCCCGGCGGTGATCACGGTGGCCGAACGCCACGACAGCCCGTTCCGGGCGCCCTCCCGTCGGCACGTCCGCCGTCGCGCGCGCGGCCTCTGTTGCCGCTGTCGCCGCTGTTGTTGACCGGTTGCCGCCGACCAGGCTGCCTCCGGTCCGGCTCGGGGGGGCGCCGCGGACGCGGGCCCGTACGCCGACCATGCCGTGTGTGTTCCGGCGCCGCCACCGGGGGAAGTGACCCGCCGGGATCCGGCCCGCCTCGCCGCGCCCTCCCGTGCCGCCGCCCTTCCCCGTCCCGCCCGGTCCTTCCCCTGGAGCCCACCATGACCCTCCGCAAGCCGTCCGCCGTACTGCCCGTCGCCGCGCTGGTCGCCGCCGCTGCCGTGCTGACCGCCTGCGCTCCGCAGGACTCCAAGTCCGACACCGCCTCCGGTGCCTCAGGTGCGGCCGGGACGGCGGCGGGCTGCGCGCTGGGGGCGCTGGCGACGCGCACGGGCGGGACGCTGACCGTCGGCACCGACAAGCCCGCGTACGACCCGTGGTTCTCCGAGGACAAGCCGGAGAGCGGCAAGGGCTTCGAGTCCGCCGTGGCCTACGCGGTCGCCGAGAAGCTGGGCTACCCCAAGGAGAAGGTCAGCTGGGTGGTGGCACCGTTCAACAAGGCGACCGCGCCGGGCGCCAAGGACTTCGACTTCGACATCAACCAGGTGTCCGTCAGCGACGAGCGCAAGCAGGCGGTCGACTTCTCCTCCGGCTACTACGACGTGCGCCAGACCGTCATCGCGCTGAAGAACTCCAAGGCGGCGGGCGCCAAGAGCATCGCCGACCTCAAGACCACCAAGCTCGGCGCGCAGGTCGGCACCACCAGCCTGGACACCATCACCGACACCATCAAGCCGAGCACCCAGCCCGCCGTCTTCGACTCCAACGACCTGGCCAAGGCCGCGCTGAAGAACGGCCAGATCGAGGCCCTGGTCGTCGACCTGCCGACCGCCTTCTACATCACCGGCGCCGAGGTCCCCGAGGCCCAGGTGGTCGGCCAGTTCGAGGCGGGCGCGCGGGCCGAGCAGTTCGGCCTGGTGCTGGACAAGGGCTCCAAGCTGACCGGCTGCGTCTCCCAGGCGGTGGACGCGCTGCGCGCCGACGGCACGCTGGCGAAGCTGGAGAAGCAGTGGCTCTCCGACGCCGTCTCGGCGCCGGTGCTGAAGTGAGCGCTGACCTGGGCCCCGAGCTGAGCGGGGAGACACCGGACACCGCGCCGGCGGAACTCACCAAAGCCTCGGCGGCGCGGGCCGGGGCGTCCGTTGCACGGACCGGGAAGCAGGCGGCCCGGACCGGGGAGCCGGCGGCGGAGGGTGGCTACCGCCCCTCCGAGCGGCGGCTGGCGCACGAGGCGTACCGGCGGTCCCGGGCCCGCCGTTCGGCGCTGATCGCCACCGCGTCGACCCTGGCAACGGCCGTCGTGCTCTACCTGCTGGTCGTCAACTCCCCCGGCTGGGAGGTGACTCGGCGCACCTTCTTCAACCTCGACTACGCCCGTCAGGCGCTGCCCGAGGTGCTGAAGGGGCTGCGGCTCAACCTGGAGCTGATGCTCGGCTGCGGGGCGCTGATCCTGGTGTTCGGGCTGCTGCTGGCGGTGTTGCGGACGCTGCGCGGGCCGGTCTTCCTGCCGGTGCGGCTGCTGGCCACCGCGTACGTGGACTTCTTCCTCGGGCTGCCGATGATCATCTGCCTGCTGGTGATGATCACCGGGGTGCCGGCGCTGCGGCTGACCGGGGTCACCACCGATCCGCTGCTGCTGGGCGGGGCCGCGCTGGTGCTGACGTACTCGGCGTACGTGTCGGAGGTGTTCCGCTCCGGCATCGAGTCGGTGCACCCGAGCCAGCGCGCCGCTGCCCGCTCGCTGGGGCTGACCAACGCGCAGGCGATGCGGTACGTGGTGCTGCCGCAGGCCGTCCGACGGGTCGTGCCGCCGCTGCTCAACAACCTGGTGAGCCTCCAGAAGGACACCGGGCTGGTCTCGATCGGCGGCGCGATCGACGCGGTGTACGCGGCGAAGATCATCGCGGCCCGGTCCTTCAACTTCACGCCGTACCTGATCGCGGGGCTGGTGTTCATCGTGCTGACCATTCCGCTCACCCGGTTCGCCGACTGGCTGACCACCCGGACGAACCGCCGCCGGCTCCAGGGCGGTGCGGTGTGACGGCGAGCGAGGTGCTCCGGCTGGAGTCGGTGCGCAAGACCTTCGGCGGCCAGGTGGTGCTGCGCGACGTGGACCTCGCCGTGGCCGAGCACTCGGTGACGGCGCTGATCGGGGCGTCCGGCTCCGGCAAGTCCACGCTGATGCGGTGCGTCAACCTGCTGGAGGGGATCGACGACGGGGCGATCTTCCTGGACGGCGAGGAGATCACCGATCCGCGTGCCGACGAGGACGCCGTGCGGCGGCGGATCGGTGTGGTGTTCCAGTCGTACAACCTGTTCCCGCACTTGACGGTGCTGGAGAACATCACGCTCGCGCCGCGCCGGGTGCACCGGGTCGCCCGGGCCGAGGCGGAGGCGCGGGCGCTGGAACTGCTCGACCGGCTCGGGCTGGCGGCCAAGGCGAAGGAGTACCCGGACCGGCTCTCCGGCGGGCAGCAGCAGCGGGTCGCCATCGTGCGCGCGCTGGCCACCGGGCCCCGGCTGCTGCTCCTGGACGAGATCACCGCGGCGCTCGACCCGGTGCTGGTCGGCGAGGTGCTGTCGGTGGTGCGGGACCTCAAGGAGCAGGGGATGACGATGGTCATCTCCACCCATGAGATGGGCTTCGCCCGTGAGGTGGCCGACCGGGTCTGCTTCCTGGACGACGGAGTGGTGCTCGAACAGGGGGCGCCGGAGCAGGTGTTCGGCGATCCGCAGGAGGAGCGGACCCGGCAGTTCCTCAGCCGGGTGGTCGCCTCGGGGCGGCTCCAGGGCTGAGGCCTCCGCGACGGTCGGGCGGGCGCGGGCGGGGCCGGCCACGGGTGGGCCCGAGCGAGGTGGGCCGGGGCGGACTGGGGTGCGGACTGGTGTGCGGTCGGGGCTTTCGCGACGGTGGCACCACTGTGCGCCCCTGTGCGCGCCCTGGCAGCGCCCGGCCGGGTGCGGTGATCGTGGACCGGACGACCGTCGCCGCGCGCGGGGGGTCGGCGGACGGATGGCAGCTGACAGATGACAGCGAACAGATTTCATCATCTGTTATCTGTCAGCTGTCTGCCGTCCGCTGTTCGCCGCCCTCCGTCGCCCATCGCCCCGGGAGGCCGCCGTTGCACGGACCCACCCTGGTCAACTGGCTCCTCGCCCTCCTCACCGCAGGCGCCGGCGCCTCCTGTCTGGTCAGGCTCGGCCACTCCCCCTGCGCCCCGGGCGGCGCGCACCGGCCGCTCGCCCGCGAGTCCGACGCCGCCGAGGCCCTGATGGGGCTCGGCATGGCCGTGATGGCCGTCACCGGCGCCATCGTCCCCGCCCCCGTCTGGGCCGCACTGTTCGGCCTCCCCGCCGCCGCCTTCCTGTTCGCCGCCGCACACGCCCCCGCCGGCCGGGCCCACCGGCTGCACCACGCCGTCGGCGCGCTCGCCATGACGTACATGGCCCTCGCGATGGCGGCCACCTCCGGCCACGATCACCACCACGACGCCACCCTGGGCCTCCCGGCACTGACCGGCACCCTTCTCCTCTACTTCGGCGGCTACACCCTCTGGGCCGGCAGCCGACTGCTGCGCACCCCGGCGGGCACCCTCGCGATCGGCACCGCCGGGCTGCCCCAGGCCTGCCGACTCACCATGGGCATCGGCATGTTCGCCATGCTCCTGACCATGTGACGACCCCACCGGCCCCACCTGCCCCATCGCCCCACCCGGCACCCCGGCCCGCCCCCGCCGGACCCCAAAAGCCCGGCTCGGGCGTGGCGTTGGTCACTGGCCCGTCGAAAGCCGTTCCACCGGGCGTCGCCAGCGCATAGGTTGACGGGGAGCGCGTTGTCGCGTTCCGTGCGTACCCGGGGAGCCCATCGATGCCCGCCCTGATCGGCCTGTTGCTGCTCGGACTGCTGCTCTCGACCCTCGCGCCCAGGCTGCTGGCCCGGGCCCGCTGGGCGGAGCGCGAACCGGTGCTGGCCCTGCTGGTGTGGCAGTGCCTGGTGGTGGCCGTATTGCTCTGCTGCGCACTGGGCCTGGTGCTGGCCGCCTCCGCCGCCCTGCCGGAGCTGCGCTCACTGGTGTTCGCGGGCGCGCCGCGCGGCGTGGAGGCCGCGTACGGCCTCCAGGACGCCGAGGGGTGGGGCCGGCTGTGTGCCGCGGTACTGGCGGCGGGCGGGGTGCAGACGGTGCTGGCGCTCACCAGGGAGGTCCGCACGGCCAAGGCGCTGCGCACCCGTCGGCACGCCCAACTGGCGACCCGCGCACCCGAGTTGCCCGACACCATCGAGACCGCCCGGAACCGCGGGGAGCGGCTGGTGGTACTGGAGAACGTCCGCCCCGAGGCCTGGTCGCTGCCCGGCCCCGACTCCCGCCTGGTGGTCACCACCGGCGCCCTCCAGCAGCTGACCGACCGGGAGCTGGCGGCCGTGCTGAGCCATGAGCGCGGCCACGTCAGGGCCCGGCACCACTGGCTCCAGCAGTTCGCCCAGGCACTCGCCTCCGGCTTCCCCGGGGTCCGGGTGTTCAGCGCCTTCCGGGGCCAGGTGGCGGAGCTGGTCGAGCTGGCTGCCGACGACCGGGCCGCACGCCGGCACGGCCGGCACACCACCGCCCTGGCGCTGGCCGAACTCAACCTGGACCGCGGCGTGTTCGGCTCCTGCCCGCCCGGCCTGGCGCAGTCCCCGAAGCGGGTGGACCGGCTGCTCGCGGGCCGCCCGCGGCTCACCGTGCCGAACCGGCTGCGGCTCACCGTCGCGGCCCTCGCGGCGCCCGTCGTGGTCGTCCTGCTGGCCGCCGCGCCCGGGCTGCACTCACTGCTCTGAGACCGCTCCCGCGCCGACGCGTGACCCCTGACGATCCGCCGGGCGGCCGGCCGGCCCGTCAGTCCGTGGGCGTTCCGCAGGCCTGGCCGGGCTCGTCGCCGAGGGTCCGCCCCAGCACCTCGCGATGGAGCGGCCTGGCCTGCTCGTAGCGCTCCCGACCGGCGTCGGTCAGGGTGAGCAGGACGCCCCTGCGGTCGCTCTCGCACATCGCGCGAGCGACCAGCCCGGCCTTCTCCAGTCGGGCGATCAGCCGGGACAACGCACTCTGGCTCAGGTGGACGGTGTGGGCCAGCTCGCTCACCCGCACCGCGCGCCCGCCACCGCCCCCGCACTCCTCGACGAGGCGCTCCAGCACCTCGAACTCGCTCATGCCCAGCCCGTACCGGTCGCCCAGCTCGCGGTCGAGCATGCAGGCCGCGGCGGCGTGCCGGGCCAGCAGCTCGCGCCACTGCGCGACGAGACCGGCCTCCGCCGGGGAGTCGAGTTCAGCCACGCCGCCACCCTAGCACGTGCATCGTCAATTATTGCGTTCACATCTAATTCATTTGCATTGAATGCATGTGCATGTACCGTCCTCTCCATGACCACCGCGACCGTCACGTCACCCGACGCCCCGTCAACCAGCGGGCCGCACTGGACTCCCCGCCTCTGGGGCACCCTGATCGTGCTCTGCGCCGCCATGTTCCTGGACGCCCTGGACGTCTCCATGGTGGGCGTCGCCCTCCCGTCCATCGGCTCCGACCTGCATCTCTCCACCTCCACCCTCCAGTGGGTGGTCTCCGGCTACGTGCTCGGGTACGGCGGCCTGCTGCTGCTCGGCGGGCGCGCCGCCGACCTGCTCGGCCGCCGCCGGGTGTTCCTGGTCGCCCTGGGCGTCTTCGCCGCCGCCTCGCTGCTCGGCGGCCTGGTCGACGACGGCGCACTGCTGATCGCCGCCCGCTTCCTCAAGGGCGTCAGCGCCGCCTTCACCGCGCCGGCCGGCCTGTCGATCATCACCACGACCTTCGCGGAGGGCCCGGCCCGCAACCGCGCGCTGTCGATCTACACCACCTGCGGCGCCAGCGGCTTCTCGCTCGGCCTGGTCCTCAGCGGCCTGCTGACCTCGGTCGGCTGGCGCTGGACCTTCCTGATGCCCGTCCCGGTCGCGCTGATCGCCCTGGTCTTCGCCATCCGACTGCTCCCCCGCCCGACCGAGGAGCCCGCCAAGGGCGGCTACGACGTACTGGGCGCGATCACCGGCACCGCGACCGTCCTGCTGCTGGTCTTCACCGTCACCGAGGCCCAGGGCGCCGGCTGGCTGAGCCTGCGCACCCTCGGCTCGCTGCTCGTCGTCGCCGTCCTGGCCGCCGCCTTCCTGCTGGTGGAGAGCCGCACCGCGCACCCACTGGTCCGGCTCGGCATCTTCCGCAACGGCTCGGTCGCCCGGGCCAACGTCGTCGCCTTCGCGATGACCGGCGCGTACGGCGGGTTCCAGTTCGTGGTCACCCTCTACCTCCAGCACCTGCTCGGCTGGTCGGCCCTGGAGATGGCCCTCGGACTGCTCCCCGCCGCGGCCCTCATCGCGCTCTCGGCACCCTTCATGGGCCCGATCGTGGACCGCTTCGGCACCGGGCGGCTGCTGCCGATCGGCCTGCTGTCGCTGGTCGCCGCCTTCGCCCTGTTCCTGCGGCTGGACGAGCACAGCTCCTACCCGGGCCTGGTGCTGCCCTCGATGCTGCTGCTCGGCGTGGGCTTCGCGTTCGCCTTCCCCTCGGTGAACATCGCCGCCACCGACGGCGTGGCCGACGAGGAGCAGGGCCTGGCCTCGGGCCTGGTGAACACCGCGATCCAGGTCGGCACCGCGGTGGTGCTGGCCGGGTCGACCGCGATGATCACGGCCGGCAGCGCGGGCGGCGACAGCCCGCAGGCCCAACTGGACGGCTACCGGCCGGCCCTGATGTTCGTCACGGCGATCGCGCTGGTCGGCCTGGCGGTCGCCGCGACGGGCGCCCTGGTGGACCGGCGCGGGAAGTCAACTCCCGTACCAGTAGCGGATCATGACGCCCCGCCGGCCGGATCGCCCGCGGCCCGGACCGAAGTCCTGGCCCGGCGCTGACCAGCGGGCCGGCCCATGGCCGGCCTCCGGACCGTCGGGCAATGGCGCCGGCTCCACCAAACCCCCGTGTTGGTGGAGCCGGCCGTCTTCGTGGCCGCCGCCCGGGCAGCGCCCCTCGAGGGCGCGGTTCCACGGTGCGGCTGTCGGCTCCGCAAGTATATTGGCTCGAAGCCAACGAACGTTCGGAGCAGACACGATGGCACCTCGCGGGGATTCGGTCAATGAGGAGATGCGGCAGCGCTCCCGCCGACGCATCATGCGGGCCACCGTCGAGCTGGTTGACCAGCGCGGTTACGCGGGCACCACGCTGACGGACATCGCCGAACGGGCCGGACTCGCCCGCGGACTGCTCTCGTACTACTTCGACGGCAAACGGCTGCTGATGCAGTCCGCGACCCACCGGATGATGCACCAGTCCCTGGCCGACGCGCTGGCGGAACTGCCCTCCGGCTCCTCCCCCGACACCCGGCTGGCCCGGGCGATCGACACCGTCCTCGGACTGGCACTGGACCACCCCCGGGTGATGCGCTCGCACCTGGCACTGATCCTCGACCCGGACACCGGCGCCTTCGTCCAGGACCCGGAGCAGCAGCAGCTCGGCGCCATCCTCCAGAGACTCCTGCACGACTGGGGCGCACCCGATCCGATCGCCGAGCACGCGGTGCTGCGCAGCGCGCTGATGGGCGGCTGCATCGGGGTGCTGCTGCCGGGCGCCGAGATCTCGCTGGCGCCGATCCGGGCCGACCTCTTCCGCCGCTACGACCTGGCCTGGGAACTGGGCCGCCCGCCGCAGCCGTCCCCGCCGGAACGCGAACGGCCGCCGGCCCGCGACTGACGGCGGGTGGGCGGCCTGGTGACCGGCTGCCGGGGGGCCTCGCGAGCGAGGGAGCTCACAGGCCCCGGGCGGCAGCGGCTCAGCGTTCCTTCAGGATCGAGGCGAGCAGGTCGATGGTGCGCTCCGGCGTGAGACTGTCCACGCAGAGCCGCTCCATGACCTGGATGTAGGCGTCGACGTCGTCCCGCTTGTCCAGGTAGAGCGCGCTGGTGAGCTGCTCCAGGTAGACCACGTCGGCGAGGTCCTGCTCGGGGAACCGGAGGATCGTGAACGCCCCGGACTCGCCCGCGTGAGCTCCGAACCGGAACGGCATCACCTGGATCACCACGTTGGCCTGCTCGGCGACGTCGATCAGGTACTGCACCTGACCGCGCATCACCTTGGGCCCGCCGACCGGCCGGCGCAGCGCGGCCTCGTCGATGACCGCCCACAGGCGCGGACTCGCGCCCTCGGCCAGCAGCTTCTGCCGACGCAGACGGAGGCTGACCCGTCGCTCCACCTCCTCCTCGCTGATGACCGGCCGACTCTGGCCGAAAACCGCCCGTGCGTACTCCTCGGACTGGAGCAGCCCGGGGATGAACTGCACCTCGTAGGTGCGGATCAGCTGGGCCGCCTCCTCCAGCCCGACGTAGGTCTGGAACCAGCCCGGCAGCACGTCGTTGAAGCTGTGCCACCAGCCGGACTTGTTGGCCTCGCGCACCAGGCCGAGCAGGGCTTCCCGCTCGATGCCGTCGTCGACGCCGTACAGGCTGAGCAGGTCGGCGACGTCGCGCTCCTTGAAGCTGACGCGGCCGAGTTCCATGCGGCTGATCTTGGACTCGGAGGCCCGGATCGCGTAGCCCGCGTCCTCTCGGGTGATGCCGCGCGCCTCACGGAGGCGGCGCAGCTGCGAACCGAGGAGGATCCGGCGGACCATCGAGCCGCCGCCCGGCTGAACTGTGGTCATGCGGTCGAAACCTCCACCTAGGGCAAACAGCGCACAGTCTGCCATCAGTTGAGCGCTCACGGTGCCGATACTGACGGATGTTCCTATCAGTTCCACACCCCACGCACCAGGATGCACGTGCATTCGGCGCTTGCATATGCCAATAGTGCGACTGCACGTGAATCGACTCTTGCATCTGCAGTGAGCGCACACCACCATGGTGCACGTGCACCTGCACATCCCTGGCAATCCCGCGGGCTCCGCGTCGACCCCACGCGCGACTCCGCGCACCGACCCGACGGCGTCCCCCGCGCCATCGGGCGTTCGAGTGCGCGCGCGCCTGGTCGAAGGGGCGGCCGAGCGGCCGAGCGAGTCGGAGGTGACCGGCATGACCCCGGCGGGTCCAGCCGTGTCCGCCCCCTTATGGGAGGAGCTCTTCATGAGCACCGGTACGGCTTTGGCGGTTGACCCCCATGTGGTCACCTGTACGCTCGCTCCTCGCTTTGAAGCCGTCAGAACCGCGCGCGACTTCGCCCGGATCACGCTCAAGCGCTGGGGCCTGACGGAACTGTTCGACGATGTCGCGCTGGTGGCCTCGGAACTGGTGACCAACGCGCTCCGGCACGCGGTCGGCGCACGGCCCGACCATGCGGGCGGCGTCCAGGGCGAGTACGACTTTCCCATACAGCCGACCGCGGACGGCCGGCTGCCGATCCGAATAAGCCTGGTGCACCGCGCACCCCAGGTGGTCTGCGCGGTGAGCGATCCGAGCAGCATCGGCCCGGTCGCCCGGGAGGCGGACTTCGTCGCCGAATCGGGCCGCGGACTGCACCTGGTGGAGTCGTTCAGCCGCTCGTGGGGCTGGCACCCGCTGGGGAGCGGCAAGGTGGTCTGGGCGCTGTTCGAGGCGGAGGCGACCGGCGGTTCCCCGCTGGACGGACATCCGGAACTCGGCGGCCGCTCACCGCTCGACGGTCCCGTCGAGGTCGGCGGCCGGCATCGGCGCTCGGCCTAGCCCGGGTGTCGCGCCCGGAACCGGCACCGCGACTGGGACCGGCACTGCACCCGGGACTGGCACCGCGGCTGGAACCGGGGATCGCGACCGGGGCCGACACCGCACCCCGAACGGGCCCCGCACCCGGGACGGGTGCCACGCCCGAAACGGACCCTGCGCCAGGCACGGACTCGCGCCGGACCTGCGCGTGGCCGGCCGGGGGAAGCCCCGGGAGGACCACGCTCCGGGCCCTTCCACCAGGTCCCGCCGAGGCGTTCCGGCTCCCCCGGTCCGCGAGCGGTCACGCCCGTGGGACGAAACCGGGAAGGACGCCGGGAAGGACCCCGGAAAAGACAAAGGCCGTCGTGGTGTCGGCACCCACGACGGCCCTCCGATGACGGAGCACGACGGTCGGTCAGACCGCCAGGTGGTCGAACTCCCCGTCCTTCGCCCCCAGCAGCAGGGCGGCGATCTCGGCCCGGGTGTAGATGAGCGCCGGACCGTCAGGGAACCGCGAGTTGCGCATCGCCACATCGCCGCCCGGCAGGGCCGCGAACTCGACGCAGTTGCCCTGGGAGTTGCTGTGCAGGCTCTTCTGCCAGACCACCCCCCGGAGATCGGCGGCGGCCATCCCGTTGTAGGTGTCGTACGAGCCGTGCATGTCCTGCGAGTCGTGCATAGAAGTCTCCCGAAGAGCTCCGGAGTTGTCGTCCAGCGCGGCGCCCCGGCACCGCCGAACGAACGGACCGGCCCCGTACCGGTCCGGCACAACGCCTCACTTGACGTGATGATAGCCGCAGTGCACGTGCATCAGCACGGGACGGTGCAGGTGCACGAGGCCTTTCATTCGCGGCCCCGAACTCTTCACGGGCCCTTCTCCTGACGGTACGTAAACGGACATAGCCGATGGAATCACCGGGCGCGCGATAACCGGCCGTGAGCGCCTCCCCGCTGAATGTTGATCTTCGAATGCCGGGAGTCGCATCTCCGTGACCCTCTGTCAAGCCACCCGCGCACTGTGAGACATCTCACGCGCCACGGGCGCAACGCCCGCCCCCTCGGATCGCGTCGAGCAATGTCGAGCAATACTGACGCCCACTCGGAGATCGGGTGAGGAATGTCCGGATTGTAGGCAAAGCGCCGGGACCGGCGCCGGAGACTCACCGGCTCCGCACCACGGCCGCGCGAAACCCGTACGGCAGCCGACTGCAAGCCGGACGGGCCGATGTCCTACGATCTCCGGCATGAGCACCGCAGCCATCCCGGGCGCGCCACTGCCCGTCCGTACTCCAGGCTCCCGTGCGCGGGGGCGCCATCGTCGTCCTGAGCGCCCCGAGATTCCGGCCGGCGCCCCGGCCCTGGTGCTCGCCGTACCCGCGACCGCCGGGCCCGAGTCCCGCTCGGTCGTCGAGGAGCTCCTCTCGATCGTCCGCACCGAGCAGAACGGCGTCCGGACCGCGGTCGGCTACCTGCCCGGCAACGGCACCGAGGGCGTGGGCGGCGAGGACCGCACCGTGGCGGAGCTGCTGAGCCTGGCCGCCGAGGCCGGGCAGCCGATGCCCGTCCTGGTGCCGCTGGTACCCGGCCCGCACACCTTCCTGACCGGGCTTCACGCGCTCGCCGCCGAGTACGGCGCACCCGTCACCGACCCGCTGGGCCCGCACCCGCTGCTGGCCGAGGGCGTGCACGTCCGGCTGTCCGAGGCCGGACTGGCCCGGGCCGACCGCGCCCGGCTGTTCGCCATCGCGACCGCCGCGGACGGCGTGGTCCTGACCACCGTCGGCGGCGAGGACGCGGCCGCCGCGGCCGGCATCACCGGTGTGCTGCTGGCCGCCCGACTGGCCGTTCCGGTCGTCGCCGCCGCGCTCGACGTTCCCGGTTCGGTGGCCGCGGCCGTCAACCACCTCCGTGCCACCGGCTCGCAGCGCCCCGCGCTGGCCCCGCTGGTGATCGGCCCCGAGGCGGACTCCGAGCTGCTCGCAACGGCCGCCGAGGAGTCCGGCTGCCCGTCGGCCGCGCCGCTGGGCGCGTACCCGTCGGTGGGCCAGCTGATCGCCTCCACCTATCTGGCCGCGCTGCCCACACCGTCCCCGGAGGACCTGGCGCGGGCCGAGGCGGAGGCGGCGGCCGCCGCCGAGGCCGAGGGGGTCGTGGAGGGCGCCCGTGGCGCCCACGCGGCCGCCGAGGGACGCGCCGGACGGTAGTCGACGCCGCGCGCCGCTCCGCGCGCACCGAGGGGCCCGGAACGCACGAGCGTTCCGGGCCCCTCGTCCTGTTTCTCCCATCCTGTTCAGGAGGAAGGCGGGAGGAAGGCGGCAACGGGGTGTCAAATGAAGTGGAATGTCCGATCTGGCGCTATTTGAAGGGAAATAGGCCGCGTGCGCGGGGGCGCTCGAATCGCGGCCGCTCCACTGCTTCCCAGGGCGCATGATTCCTCGCCTCGACGCCCCGTCACGCCCCTTCTGAAGCGGAGCCAGTTGTCGCTTTCCGCAACAGCATTGCCCGAAAACGATCATTTACGATCATGGCGGACGGCAATTTTGGCGGTTCCCACTAAACCGTGATGCGCATCACAGGAGTTTGCAGTTTGAACTTCAGTCTGATTAACGTGCTCCCGTTCGTGACCACACGAACCCGGTTCATCCGCGACGCCGAGTCCTGCCGTCGGATGTCCTGGCAGCGCGAAAACGCACCACGGCAGGAGCGGGGGACCCACAGGTAAGTCGCCCCGGACCGATCCCAGGAACGGTCCAGGGCTAGGGGTGAAGCCGCGCCCATGGCGCGGCCGGGCAACTCCAGCCCGAATCCGACAGCTCACCTCGCAGGCGTGGGAGAGGAACGCGTCTTCATGCTGCCCACCAACGGCAACCGTCTGTCCAGCCGCACCCGTCGCGTGATCGCCGCCCTCGGCGTCGCGGGTGTCGGCCTCACCGTTCCCTGCCTCACCACCGGCACCGCCTCCGCCGCCTCGGTCTCCACCTGGGACGCCGTCGCCCAGTGCGAGAGCGGCGGCAACTGGGCCATCAACACCGGCAACGGTTTCTACGGCGGTCTCCAGTTCACCTCCAGCACCTGGGCCGCCTTCGGTGGCACCGCCTACGCCCAGCAGGCCAACCAGGCCACCAAGGCGCAGCAGATCGCCGTCGCCGAGAAGGTCCTCGCCTCGCAGGGCCCGGGCGCCTGGCCCGTCTGCTCCGTCAAGGCCGGCCTGACCAAGGGCGGCACCCCGGCCGCCGTCGACACCTCGGCGGGCTCCACCACCGGTGCCGGCACCGGTTCGACCGCCGCCAAGCCGGCACAGACCCCGAAGCCCGCGGCTCCGGCCGCGAAGCCGGCCGCCAAGCCGGCCGCCAAGCCCGCGCAGCCCCAGGCCCCCGCCGCGAAGCCCGCCGCACCCGCCCAGGACGGCGCGCAGGCCGCCACCGGCTCCGCCGACTCCGGCAACCGGAGCGCGTGGGCCCAGAAGCGCCAGCAGCAGGCCCAGAGCGGCGACTACACCGTGGTCGCGGGCGACTGGCTGTCCTCGATCGCCGACGAGCACAGCGTGCAGGGCGGCTGGCAGCGGCTGTACGAGCTCAACCGCGGCACCCTGACCGAGGGTCCGGACTCCATCTACCCGGGCCAGCAGCTGTCCTTCGGCGGCAACGGGCAGGCCCAGGCCGGCCAGTCCTCCGCCACCAAGTCCGGCTCGGACTTCACCTGGTTCGACCGCTCGCAGAAGTCCGGCCAGTCCGCGAACGGCGGTGCCGTGAACGCCCAGCCGACCGCGCAGCCCCAGGCCCCGGCCACCAAGCCCGCCGCCAAGCCCGCCCCGCAGACCCAGACCCAGACGCAGAGCCAGACCCAGGCTCCGGCCGCCACCGGCAGCATGGCCGCCGCGGTCTCCTTCGCCGAGTCGAAGGTCGGTCAGGCGTACGTCTACGGCGGCACCGGCAACGGCGGCTGGGACTGCTCCGGCCTGACCCAGGCCGCGCTGCGGGCCGCGGGCGTCTCCGTCCCGCGCGTCGCCGCCGACCAGGCCGCCGCCAGCACCCACGTCTCGCTGGACAGCCTCCAGCCGGGCGACCTGCTGTTCTGGTCCAACAACGGCAAGGACTCCGGCGTCTACCACGTCGCGATCTACGTCGGCAACGGCAAGTACGTCGAGGCCGCCAACCCGAGCTCGGGCGTCCGCGAGCAGAACATCGCCAACTGGGCCCCGGACTTCGCCGGCCGGGTCTGAGGACGGACGGCACACGGCCGACGGACGACGGTGACAGCCGACAGGGAACCGCTGACGGACGACAGGTAACAGGTAACAGATGTCAGATGACAGATTTCAACATCTGTCATCTGTCCTCCGTCAGCTGTCGGCCGTCGTCCGAACGCTGACCACCCACCGCCCCCGGGGAGAGTCTGGTCGCTCCTCCCCGGGGGCTCCGGCGTCCCCTCCCCCGGTTCCGCCGATTCCCATGGTGGATCGCCGCCCCAACGGGCATGCTGCTGCTCTGCACCCGAGGAGGAGCCACATGGCCCAGGTCACCGTCACCCTCGACGCGAACCTCGCGATCGACGCGATGATGCTCTCCGGCACCAAGAACCCGCAGGACGCCGTCGAACTGGTCCTGCGCGACTACCTGGCCCGCGGCCGCCGCACCGAGACCCGCACCGGCGAAGCGGCCGACGGAAACCGCCTCACCGTCGACCGCCCGGCCGCCCAGGAGGGCTGACCGTCAGCGGCCCGCACCGGCCGGTCCCGCGCACACCGAAGGGGTCCCGGAGAGCAACCCGCCCTCCGGGACCCCTTCGTCGGCCGTGACGGCCGCAGCTCAGCGCGCGCAGGCCCCGGTGGACCCGCGCATCACCAGCTCCGGCTGGAACATGAACTCGCCGCGCTGGGCCGCGTTCCCGCCGACCTCCTCCAGCAACGCGTCCACCGCAGCCGTGGCCATCGCCTCGACCGGCTGCCGGATCGTGGTCAAGGGCGGCTCGGTGAAGGCGATCAGCGGCGAGTCGTCGAAGCCGACCACCGACACGTCCTGCGGCACCGACAGTCCGCGCTGCCGCACCGCCCGGATCGCCCCGAGCGCCATCATGTCGCTCCCGCAGACGATCGCCGTGCAGCCCTTGTCGAGCAGCGCGCCGGCCGCCGCGTGCCCGCCCTCCACGCTGAACAGCGTGTGGTGGACGAGATCCTCCGCCTCCGCCTGGCTGCGCCCGAGCACCTCGCGCATCGCCGCCGTGAAGCCCTCGATCTTGCGCAGCACCGGCACGTACCGGCGCTGCCCGACGGCCAACCCGATCCGCTCGTGCCCGAGTTCGGCCAGGTACTGGACGGCCATCCACATCGCAGCCCGGTCGTCCGGCGAGATGAACGGCGCGTCGATCTTCTCGCTGAAGCCGTTGATCAGCACGAACGGCACCCCGCGCCCGGCCAGCCTGGAGTAGCGGTCGTGGGCGGCGGTGGTGTCGGCGTGCAGCCCGGAGACGAAGACGATGCCCGCCACTCCCCGGTCCACCAGCATCTCCACCAGTTCGTCCTCGGTGGAGCCGCCCGGAGTCTGGGTGCAGAGCACCGGGGTGAAGCCGTGCCGGCTGAGCACTTGCTCGATCACCTGGGCCAGCGCGGGGAAGATCGGGTTGCTCAGCTCCGGGGTGATCAGACCGATCAGTCCGGCGCTGCGCTGCCGCAGCCGGGTCGGCCGCTCGTACCCGAGCACGTCGAGTGCGGCCAGCACGTTCTGCCTGGTGGTGGCGGAAACGTTCGCCTTGCCGTTGAGCACGCGGGAGACGGTGGCTTCGCTGACCCCCGCCTGTGCCGCGATGTCTGAGAGTCGCGCCGTAGTCACGGTCCCGAAGCCTATTCCAACCACGTCAGACCGCCCACCAGCCGGTGCTGTCCGGAGCGAGCACGGTCTCGCCGCCGTCCACCACGAGGTCGGCCGAGGCCAGCAGCAGGGCGCCCGGAGCCGCGATCCGTACCGGTCGGCCGGTGGTGTTCGTGGTGCAGACGAAGGAGCCGCGGCGGAACATCAGGGTGCCCTCGGGGCTCTCCAGCCACTCGACACCGGTGCCGGCGCCGAGGTCCGGCTGCGCCCGGCGGACGGCCAGCGCACTGCGGTAGAGCTCCAGGGTGGAGGTCGGGTCGCCGGTCTGCGCCTCGACGCTCAGAGCGGCCCACTCGGCCGGCTGCGGCAGCCAGGACGGCCCGCCGGCCACCGGTCCGAACCCGTACGGGGCCTCGGTGCCGGACCACGGGATCGGGACGCGGCAGCCGTCGCGGTAGCCGTCCTGGCCCGCCTGACGGAAGAAGGACGGGTCCTGGCGGACCTCGTCGGGCAGGTCGGTGACGTCCGGCAGGCCGAGCTCCTCGCCCTGGTAGACGTACGCCGAACCGGGCAGCGCGAGCATCAGCAGGGTGGCGGCGCGGGCGCGGCGCAGACCGAGTTCGCGGTCACCGGGGGTGCGGATCTGGGTGCCGAGGCCGGACTCGTTGGCGAACCGGGTGGCGTGCCGGGTGACGTCGTGGTTGGACAGCACCCAGGTGGTGGGGGCGTCGACCGGGCGCATCGAGTCGAGCGAGAGGTCGATCACCTCACGCAGCGCGTCGGCCTCCCAACCGGTGCCCAGGTACTGGAAGTTGAAGGCCTGGTGCAGCTCGTCGGGGCGGACGTAGTTGGCGGTGCGCTGGACGGTCGGGGTCCAGGCCTCGGCCACGCCGATCCGCCGGCCCGGATACTCGTCGAGGATCTTCCGCCAGCTGCGGTAGATCTCGTGCACGCCGTCCTGGTCGAAGAACGGCATGACCTCGTTGCCGAGCAGCCTCAGCTGGTCGGCGCCGCCGAGGTCGGGCAGGCCGGGGGCCTTGACCAGGCCGTGGGCGACGTCGATGCGGAAGCCGTCCACGCCCATGTCGAGCCAGAACCGCAGGATCGAGCGGAACTCGTCGGCGACGGCCGCGTTCTCCCAGTTGAAGTCGGGCTGCTCCGGGGCGAACAGGTGCAGGTACCAGTCACCGGGGGTGCCGTCCGGGTTCGCGGTGCGCGTCCAGGCCGGGCCGCCGAAGATGGACTCCCAGTCGTTGGGCGGCAGTTCGCCCTGCTCGCCCTTGCCGGGGCGGAAGTGGTAGCGGTCGCGCAGCGCCGAGCCGGGGCCCTCGCGCAGGGCGCGCTGGAACCACTCGTGCTGGTCCGAGGAGTGGTTGGGCACGAGGTCGACGATGATCCGCAGGCCCAGTTCGTGGGCGTCCCTGATGAGGGCGTCGGCGTCCAGCAGGGTGCCGAACATCGGGTCCACCGCGCGGTAGTCGGCGACGTCGTAGCCGGCGTCCGCCTGCGGCGAGGCGTAGAACGGCGAGAGCCAGACCGCGTCCACGCCGAGGTCGCGCAGGTAGGGCAGACGGCTGCGGATGCCGGGCAGGTCCCCCATGCCGTCGCCGTTGGAGTCGGCGAAGCTGCGCGGGTACACCTGGTAGATGACCGCGTCCCGCCACCAGCCTCTGGACGCGCTGACGTTCGCCTCGTGAGCGGTGTCGGCGGCAGGCCGGGAGGTGTCGGCCAGGTTCTGGGTCATGGACGGTATCCCTCGGGGATCGGAGGAGCGGGGGGCCGTGGGCGCCGGGTGTGCGGCGCCGGGCGTCACGACTTGGAGGCACCGGCGGTCAGGCCGGTGACCAGGTGGCGCTGCACCAGGTAGAAGAAGCCCGCGGACGGGATCGCGATCAGCACGGCGGTCGCGGCCATCAGGTTCCACTGGGCGTCGTGCTCGCTGACGAAGGTCTGGAGGCCGACGGCCAGCGTGTACTTGTCGGAGCTGAGCATGAAGGTGGAGGCGAACGGCACCTCGGCCCAGTAGGTGAGGAAGGAGTAGAAGGCCGCCACCGCCAGGCCCGGGCGGGCGAGCGGCAGCACCAGCCGCCAGAAGGTGCCGAACGGGGAGAGCCCGTCGACCCGGCCGGCCTCGTCGATCTCCACCGGGATGGTGTCGAAGTAGCCCTTCAGCAGCCAGGCGCAGTACGGCACGGTGGTGGTCGAGTAGACCAGGATCAGGCCGAGGTAGCTGTCCAGCAGGTCGAGTTCGGAGAGCATCGTGTACATCGGCACGATCAGCACCGCGATCGGGAACATCTGGGTCACCAGCAGCGACCACATCAGCGGCCTGTGACCGGGGAACTTCATCCGGGAGACGGCGTACCCCGTGGTGGCGGCCACCAGCACGCCGAACACGGTGGTGACGCCGGAGACCAGCACGGCGTTGCCGAACCAGGTGAAGAAGTCGGTGTCGGACAGCACGTGCCGGTAGTTCGCGAACGTGAGCTTGCCGAGGATCTCACCGGGGTGGAGGTAGTCGGTCTTGTCCGGGCCGAGCGAGACGAACAGGATCCAGGCGACCGGGAACAGCGCGATCAGTCCGGCCACGGCCAGAGCGCCGTGGGACAGCGCCCTGGCCAGCGGGCTCCGCTCGCCGCGGAGGCGGACCTTGGCGGGCCGGGCGGCCGGCGCCGCGGTCTCCGGGCGGGCCGGGAGTTCGGTGGTGGTGCTCATCGGGGTTACCTGCCTTCGTGGGTCAACTGGGTCCGGGGCCTCAGCCGTTGGCCTGCTCGTTGCGGGCGAGCCAGCGCCGGTAGAAGGCGGTGAAGACGATCAGGATGGACAGCAGGATCACGCCGTAGGCGGCGGACTGCGCGTAGTCCCGGGGGATCTGGCCGAAACCGAGCCGGTACGCCCAGGTGACCAGCAGCTGGGCGTCGGGGGCGCCGCTGCCGAACAGCAGGAAGATCACGTTGAACTGGTTGAACGTCCAGATCACGCCGAGCAGCACGACCGTGGAGGAGACGGCGCGCAGCCCGGGCAGGGTGACGTACCGGAAGCGCTGCCAGGCGGTGGCGCCGTCCATCTCGGCGGCCTCGTACAGCTCGGCCGGGATCGCCTGGAGGCCACCGAGCAGCGAGATCATCATGAACGGCACGCCGGCCCAGGTGTTCACCATGATCGCGGCCGCCTTCTGCGCCCACGGGTCGGTGAGCCAGCCGGGCTCGGGCAGGTGCAGGAGGGCCAGGGCGCTGTTGACGACGCCGCCGTCGGCGAGCATCAGGCGCCAGGAGAAGACGGTGACGAAGGCCGGCACGGCCCACGGCAGGATGAGCAGCATCCGGTAGGCGGCGCGGCCGCGCAGCTTCTGGTTGAGCAGCAGGGCGAGGCCGAGGCCGAGGGTGTAGTGCAGGGAAACGCAGATGGCCGTCCAGGCGATGGTCCAGACGAAGTGCGACCAGAAGCGGTCGTACGAGCCGGGGCCCCACAGGATGTCGGCGTAGTTGTCGAAGCCGACGAACCGGTAGCTCGCCGGGATCTCGTTGACGCCGATCTTGCGGGCGGCGTTGAGGCTGTTGGCATCGGTGAGGGTGAGCCAGACGCCCTCGACGAGCGGGTAGAGCACCAGCACGCCCAGCACCAGCACGACCGGGGCGATCATCGCGTAGGCGTACCAGTGCTTGGTGTAGGAGCGCTTGACGCGTTCCAGCAGGCCCGGACGCTGCTCGCGCTCCCGGCTGCCCTTGCCGGTGGCGCCCTGCACGGCGACTGACATCGTTTGCACCTTCTCGGGGGGAATTCTCGGAGGGAGCCGACGGCCGCGGCCCGCCGGGGCGGCGGGTGGCAGGTGGCGGGTGGCAGGCCGACGGCGGACAACTGACAGATGATGAAATCTGTCACCTGTCATCTGTTATCCGTCTGCTGTCATTCGTTCGCTGTCACCCGCCGGTCGGCGGGCCTGGCACGGGGACTACTTGGCGAAGCCCGGGAGGAGCTTGGCGTAGTCGGTGGCGACGGTGTTCAGCGCGTCCTGGGTGCTCGTGCCCTGGACGGCCTTGCCCAGGTTGGTGTTCAGCGAGGCGAGCAGCGAGCTGTACTCGGGCAGCTCGGGGCGCGGCTTGGCGCTGCTCAGCACGGCCTGGAAGCCGGCGATGCCCGGGTCGGCCTTGACGTCGGCGGTGAAGGCGTCGGAGCGGGTCGGCAGGGTGGCGTTCTTCTGCGCGATGAACGCCTGGCTCTCGGCCGAGGTCATGAAGGCGGCGAACTTCTCGGCAGCGGCCTTGTGGCCCTTGTCGGCACCGGCGTAGACGGAGATGTTGTGGCCGCCCGTGGGGGCGCCGGCCTTGCCCGCGGAGCCGCCGGGGACGGCCGCGATGCCGAGGTTCGTCTTGTCGGCGAAGGCGGAGCCCTTGTAGATGTTGGTGATCTCCCAGGGACCCTGGATGATCGCCGCGACCTTGCCACTGGTGAAGGCGTCCATCATGTGCGCGTATGCGTCGGTGGTGACGTCGGCCTTGGCGGTGCCGGGCGAGGTGAACATCGTCTTGTAGGTCTCGACGGCCTTGACGGCCTCCGGCGAGGTGATGGTGATCTTCTTGCCGGCGGCGTCGACGGTGTCGGTGCCCTCACCGAACAGGAACGGCAGCGCGTAGTAGCCGTCCGCGGCCTTCAGCCAGAAGCCGTCCACGCCGGCCTTCTCCTTGACGGCGGCGGCGTCGGCCTTCAGCTCGTCCCAGGTCTTCGGCGCCTCGGTGATGCCGGCCTTGGTGAAGAGCTCCTTGTTGTAGAGCAGGCCGAGCGTGTCGGTCACCAGCGGCACGCCGTACAGCTTGCCCTGGTACGTGGCCTGCTGGATCAGGCTCGGCTGGAAGGCGGAGGTGTCGGCGGCGGCCGGGGTGCCGTCCAGCGGCTCCAGGTAGCCGGCCTTGGCGAAGGCGGCGGTCCACCCGACCTCGGAGCGGAAGACATCCGGAGCGCCCTTGGCCCCCATCGCGGTCTGGAGCTTGTTCTGCGCCTGGTCGAACGGCACGTTGACGAAGTCGACCTTGACGTTCGGGTTCGCAGCCTCGAACTTCTTGACGAGCTCCTGGTAACCCGGCGCCTCGTTGGTGGCGTTCGACGTGTCCCAGTACGTGAGGGTGACCGGCCCGTCGGCCTTGCCGTCGGAGCTGGAGCCGCTGCTGCCACAGGCAGCCATCGAGACCGCGAGGGCCACAACGAGGGCAGAGGCCGCGATGCCACGCCGCATGAGAACTCCTTGGGAGGGTGGGGGTGCCCGAGATGTTCGGAGGCAGGCGCATAATGGCTGCCTCCTGCCGACCGCACCGTTGCTGCCGTCGGGCTCGGAAGGAAGTTAACAGCGGCGTAAGAGTGACGGAAAGTTCTTGCAGCAAATTTCTGCAAGAAAAGCCGATCGTTACACCCACGTGTCCTGGACGTTGCCGCACGGTAGTTGACAGTGACCCGAATTGATCAGCTTCGCCCGATTCACCCTCTCCGGATTGGCCGACGAGACCACCGTGCGTGGCCGAAAGCGCTCTCCAGCAGACTGGACGCATGCGCATCAGAACCGTCATCAGGGACGAACTTCCGCTGCTCGCCGAGCTGGAGCGGGCCGCCGGAGCCCCCTTCGCCGCGATCGGCATGCCCGAGATCGCCGAGGACGAACCCCCCGCCCCGGAGGAGCTGGCCCACTACCTGGAGCAGGGCGTCGCCCTGGTCGCCGAGGCCCCCGACGGAAGCGTCGCCGCCTACCTGCTGGCCGAGCCGGTGGACGGCGCGCTGCACATCGAACAGGTCTCCGTGCACCCCGACCACGCCCGCCGCGGCATCGGCCGGGCGCTGATCGAACACCTCGCGGCGACCGCCGGCGCCCCCGCGCTCACCCTCACCACCTTCGCGGACGTCCCCTGGAACGCCCCCTACTACGCCCGCTGCGGCTTCCGCCCGCTGGCCGCGGAGGAACTCACCCCGGGCCTGCGCGAGATCCGGCGCAAGGAGGCCGAGCACGGCCTCGACCGCTGGCCCCGGCTCTGCATGCGCCGCGACCTGGCGCAGGCACGGCCGGCGGCGCCCTGACCGGAGAAGCCCTAGTTGGTCCCCAGCCG
Organism: Streptomyces sp. CBMA156; assembly: GCF_014596515.1. Taxonomy (GTDB): domain Bacteria; phylum Actinomycetota; class Actinomycetes; order Streptomycetales; family Streptomycetaceae; genus Kitasatospora. Next base: position 5,672 of record NZ_MSJQ01000171.1, on the reverse strand, counting down.
GAGCACCGTCGTCGAACGGAACTCCTCCCCCGGCCGCAGCTCCGTGCTGGGGAACGCCGGGTGGTGCGGGGAGTCGGGGAAGTGCTGGGTCTCCAGCGCGATCCCGGCGAACGGCCCGTACGGGACGCCGCTCGCGCCGGTGACCGCGCCCCCGAACTTGTTCGCCGTGTAGACCTGGATGCCCGGTTCGGTGGTCAGCACCTCCAGCGTGCGGCCGCTGACCGGGTCCTCCAGCAGCGCCGCCCGCGCCGGGCCGCCGTCCGCCGGGCGGGCCCGCAGCGCCCAGTTGTGGTCGTAGCCGCCGGGCCCGGTCAGCTGCGGGTGCTCGTCGTGCACCGACTTGCCGACCGGCGTGGCCACCGTGAAGTCGAACGGCGTGCCGGCCACCGGCTCGGTCCTGCCGTACGGGATCTGCCGCTCGTCGGTCGGGGTGTACGCGTCGGCGTCCAGGGTGAGCAGGTGCCCCAGGATGTCGCCGGTGCCTTCACCCGCGAGGTTGAAGTACGCGTGGTTGGTCAGGTTGACGACGGTCGGTTTGCCGGTGACGGCGCGGTAGTCGATCACCAGCTCGCCGGAGGCGTCCAGGGTGTACGCGACGGTGACGTCCAGGGCGCCGGGGAAGCCCTGGTCCCCGTCCGGGCTGTGCAGCGTCAGCCGAACCCCGCCCTCGACCGGCTCGGCCGCCCACATCCGGTGCGCGAAGCCGTCCGGGCCGCCGTGAAGGGTCATCCCCCCACCGGTCGGGGCGAGCCGGTGCTCCTCGCCGTCGATGGTGACCGACGAGCGGTCGATCCGGTTGGCGTACCGGCCCACCACCGTGCCGTAGTGCCTGGCCGGGCCGAGGATCTCGGACAACCGGTCGGTGGACAGCAGCAGTTGGGCGGAGCGGCCGGAGCGGTCCGGCGCGCTCAGGGTGTGCAGGGTGGCGCCGAGGGTGAGCACGCTCGCCTCGTACGGGCCGGCCGTGAGCGTCCAGCGCTCGATCGCGGCGCCCGCGCCCGAGGGGTCGAGGGGTTCGTGCCGCACGCTGGTGGCCTCGATCGCCATGGCCTGCTCCTCACTGGCGGCCACGTCGCACCGCGGCCGCCCCGGTTCCGGGTCCGTCGAGGGGTCGCCGCGGCAGCCCCGTGCCCGTCAGCCTAGCGACGGCGGCGGCAGCGGGGGCGCTTCCACGCGCCCACACGCCGCCTGTCGCGCCGGGCGCCCGTCACCACCACCGGGCGCCTTTACGACCGCCGGGCGCCGTACCGGAGCCCCGCCGGGGGCGGTGCCCGCGCGCCGGACGCGGGCCGTGTCCAGGCCCCGCTTAGTCGTCCAGGTTCTCCAGCCGCCCCGCGTCCCGCTGCTGCTGCGGCAGCCCGAGCGCCGAGGCCAGGCCGTCCGGCCCGCTGCCCGCCTTGCGGTAGACAGCCGCCAGCCGTCGGTTGACCAGGCCGATCGGCACCCCCAGCTCGTCGGCGATCCGCTGCGGCGGCACGCCCTGCACGGCCCGCTTGGCGACCTCCCACTCCGCGTTGCTGAGCGTCTCGATGGTTTCCCTGAAGTCGCGCAGCCCCAGCCGGTTGGGCCGCAGACCGTAGTTGGCGAGCTCCCGCCTGGCCCGGTCGACCAGCCCCTCCGCGGAGCAGTGCTGGGCCAGCTCGATGCCCTGGTACAGGTACTCCTGGGCATCGTCCAGCCGTCCGACCCGGCGCAGCGCGGCGCCGAGGTCGACCAGCGCGACGGCGTGCTCGTAACCGGCCGGCGACTGCCCGAGGTACGCCACCGCGTCCTCCAGCAGCTCGACCGCCGCCTGGCCGTCCTCGATCCTGGCGTGGAGGCGCAGCGCGGTGCCGATCGCCGAGGCGGTGCCGAAGGCGCGCGCGTCCCTGACCGCCTTCTGGGCGTAGTCGCGGGCGCGCTCGGGTTCGTCGTCCGCGATCGCGATGGCGAGGTGGCCGGCCCAGGGCGCCCAGACGGTGTTGTGCCAGCCGCGGACCTCCAGCTGGGCGCCGGCCTCGGTGAGCGCGGCGGCCGCGCCCGCGTACCGGTCCTTGGCGACCAGCAGCTTGCCGTACAGCGAGGCGGCGTCCGGCAGCACCATGGCCGTCGGGTGGTAGGGCGGGTGGAAGCCGAAGTCGTTGGCCGTGGTCCAGGCTTCGTCGACCCGGCCGCGGGCGATCAGGGTGTCGACCAGCACGCCGATCGCGTCCCAGGCCAGCGGCAGCCTCTCCCCGATCCGCTCGGAGATCCGGTACGCCCGGCGCAGGAAGTCCTCGGCCTCGGCGAGCAGGCCGCGGCGGAACCGGGCCAGGCCCATCAGGAAGTACGCGAAGCCCCGGTGGGCGCCGCTCCAACCGGCGATCTCGAACTGGATGATGGCGTCCGCGGCCAGCCGTTCGGCCTGGGCGATGCGGTCGTTGTAGATGTACGTCAGGCCGAGCATCGAGGGCAGCTCGAAGCCCCATGTGGTGTCGGTCCAGCCGAGGCCCTTGGGCAGCCGACCGCCGTCGAGGACCTCGTCGGCGAGCGCGAGGGCGTCCGCGGACGGGGCGCCGCGCAGGGTGAGGTCCCAGGCGCGCATGGCGAGCACGGCCCGGTCGGCCGCCTCCCGGCCGCTCAGACTCAGGCACATCTCTGCGAGGCGGGCGGAGCGGCCCGGGCCGTCCTCCTCCGACCTGCGGAAGGCGTGCCACATGAACGAGGCGGCCTGGAGCCGCTGGCGCCCGGCCGGATCGATGGTCAGCCGGGCCGCGTTCTGGCAGACCAGGGCCGCCTGGCCCAGCTCGCCGCTGTGGGCGAGCACCTCGGACAGCCGGAAGTTGGCGTCCACGCGCAGTTCGGGACGCAGCGGCACCTCGTCGGGGTCGAGGGCCAGCTTGAGCTGGTTGACGGTGGCGACGGGGTCGGTGAGCAGTGCGGAGCAGCCGAGTTCGTACAGCACCTCGGCCTTGATCTCGTCGGCGGGCGGCTCGTTGAGCGCGCGGTTCAGACAGCGCTGGGCGGCCTCCGGGGCACCGATCAGCTGGTGCTCGACGGCGGCGCGGCGCAGCTTCCTGACGATCCGGTCGTCGCCCTCGCCGGAGTGGGTCTCGACGAGGTGACGGGAGGCGGCGAGCAGGCCGAGTCCGGCGTTCTCGATCTCGGCGGCGGCGATGCCGTGCATGCCGAGGCGGGTGGCGTCCGGCATGGTGTTGTAGATGGAGCTGGCGATCAGCGGGTGGACGAACTCCAGGTTCCCGTTGGGGGTCTGGGTCAGCACGCGTTGCTTGCGCAGCTGCTTGATGGACTCGCGGGCGCCCTCGGTGCTCTGGGTGGAGATCCGGGTGGCGAGGTCGACCCGGATGTCGGTGCCGAGCATCGCGCAGGCCCAGGCGAAGCGGAGGGTGCTGGCGCCGAGCCGGTCCAGCCAGCTCTTGAGCGTCATCCCGGTGGCGTCGACGGCGAGTTCGCGCAGCTGCCGGGAGTTCTCCTCGACCGGTTCGAGCTCCTGGTCGCGGACCTGGTCGAGCAGGGCGTTGGCCTCGAACGGGTTGCCGTTGACGACGTTCCAGAACTCGTAGCAGAAGGCGTCCTCGGCCCTGTCGCCGAGTTCGGCCCGGATCATGTCGGTGACGGAGCTGAGGGTGAGCCGGTTGAGTTCGTGCTTGCGGCCCTTGAGCAGGAGGACGTTCCGGCGGAATTCCTGGGTCTCGGCGGGCCAGTCGTTGTCGTCCTCCCGGAAGGCGAAGACGAGCAGGACGGGAAGTTCACTCGATCGGATGGCGAACTTGGTCAGCCAGGAGAGCGACTCCCCGTCCGCCCAGTGCAGGTCGTCGACGATCATCACCATCGGCGCGCGGCGCGGCGCGAGTTGGGTGAGGACGTAGTCGAGACCGTCGCGCACGCCCTGCGGGTCGAGGCGGCGGGCACCGGCCTTGGGCTGCTTGAGGCCCATGGCCGGTCCGACGACCTCCTCCCAGGTGCCCATGACCTGGCGGAACACGTCCGGCTTCAGGTCCGAGAGCACGGGCTGGAGCAGCTGGCGCAGCACGTGGTAGGGCTCCTTGAACTGCCGTTCGCCGCCCCGGGCGAACAGCACGGTGGCGCCGTCACGGAGCTTGGCGAGGCGCCGGACCTCGTGCAGCAGGCTGGTCTTCCCGATGCCGGGGCGGCCGGAGAAGGTGAGCAGGTCACCGATCTCGGTGCCGCCGGCGGCGAAATCGCGGCAGAGCCGGTCGACGGCGGCCTCCACCGAACGCAGTTCGGCGTCGCGGTCGCGCAGCCGGACCCGGGGCGCGGCGCCTTCACCGTCCCGGGCGGAACCAGCACCCGCCCGAATTGCGTTCTCCTGCTCGGTCACCGTCGTGCCTCCGCCTCGCCCGCTTGCGTCACAGCTCCATCACTGCGTGGAGCCGAGGTTAGCGCCGTACGGGCCGCCTCGTGGGGCGTTCGTGCAGGCTGGGGCTGACGGTGAGGGTTCGGACGGCTTACCAAGGGCAATTGCCCTATATCCCTAACGTCCGATCATTACATCAGATACCCTACGGCCTTCGAGGCGCAGATGATCTTGTCCGACCCGCCCCCGCCATCCGCTCCCCGCCGCGTCAACTCCCCCCACGCTCAGTGCTCGAACAAAAAGCGCCCCCACCCTCCGCTGCACCGGGAGTCCGATGTCTGACGACACATCACTTCAGATCCCGTTCCCGCACCGCCGCAGTCCGCACGGCCTGCGCGCCAGCGCGCTGCACAGGGACTGGCTGATCCGCCACCCGCTGCTGCCCGACGCCGACCATCCCGGCTACGCGCACTGGGAGGTGGTGGACCTCGCCGCGCTCGGCTATCCGGACGCGGGCCCGGACGAACTCGCCCTGGCCGCCGACCTGATGGGGTTCTACTTCCTCTTCGACGACCAGTTCGACGGCCCGCTCGGCCGCCGCCCGGCCGAGGTGGCCCCGATCTGCGAACGGCTGATCGCCGTCCTGCACGGCGCCCGCCCCGACCAGGGCTCCGCGGTCGAGACCGCCTTCGCGGACCTGTGGAACCGCAGCGTGCAGGGCATGCCGGCCCGCTGGCAGGCCCGCGCGGCCTACAACTGGGAGTACTACCTGGCCAGTCACCCGGCCGAGGCGGCCGGCCGGATCTCCAGCCGGCCGCCGGACCGGGACGGCTACCTGGAACTGCGACGGGGCACCGCGGCGATGGAGACCATCTTCGACATGGTCGAACGCCTCGGCCAGTTCGAGGTGCCCGCCGCCGTCCTGCACCACCCGGTGCTACGCCAACTCCGTCAGCTGGCAGCCGACATACCGTCACTCAGCAACGACGTGCGGTCCTACCCGCTGGAAGCGCCGCGCGGGGACGTGAACAACCTGGTCATGATCGTCCAGCGGGAGCGGCGCTGCTCGGCCGAGGAGGCCTGCGCGGCGGTCATCGCCGAGGCCCAGCTGATGGTCGACCGCTGCGCCGAGCTGAGCGACCGGCTGCCGGACGTCTACCGCGAGTTGGGCCTCTCCCGGATCGAACGCACGATCGCCCGACGGTACGCCGACGGGCTGCTCACCTGGCTGGCCGGCTACCTCAGCTGGGAGGCCCGCACCGGCCGGTACCACGCGGTCTGACCGGCGCGGGCCCGGAACCGCCCGACGGGCGTGCGGCGGCACGCCCCGGGATCGCCGGCCACCCCCGGCGGCGGCGCGCGGCGGCGCGCCCCG
>NZ_MSJQ01000170.1 GCF_014596515.1 Streptomyces sp. CBMA156 | reverse complement strand
GGGGCCGGCAGCGGCGGCGGCGAGGGCTCGGCCTCGGCCTTGGCGTGCCGGGGCGGGACGGCCAGCTGGAGCACGTCGGCCAGCGTCCCGGCGTACCGGTCGGCGACGGTGCGGCACAGCCGCAGCAGCTGCGGGGTGAGCACCGGCTCGGGCGAGAGCACCTGGGCCAGCGGGGCGAGCGGGCCGGCGAAGTCGCTCTTCTCCAGCCGGGCGACGATGAACCCGTCGTGCAGTTCCCCGCCCTCGCGCTGGCCCTTCACCACCCGCGCCCCGAACCGCACCCGCACCCGGACCCCCGGCTGGGCCTCCTCGGCCATGCCGGCCGGCACCGCGTAGTCGAAGAACTTGTCGATGGTGAGCACGCCCTTGTCCACCACGACCCGGGCCACCGGCAGGTGCTCGGCCGGCTTGGCCCCGTGCCAGGTGCGCGGTTTGGCCCGCTTGACCGTCTCCCGGATGAACGCCAGCTGCTCCGGCTCGCCGGCCCCGTTCTCCCCTGTGCTGCTCATCGTCACCAACTACTACCAGGTCACACCGACAATGCACGAAGCGGCGCCCGCCCCCGGACGGGGACGGGCGCCGCAACTCGCGCTTCGGACGTCAGTCCTTGACGGCGGCCTTCAGCTGCTCCACCCGGTCGGTGCGCTCCCAGGTGAAGTCCGGCAGCTCACGGCCGAAGTGGCCGTACGCGGCGGTCTGGGAGTAGATCGGGCGCAGCAGGTCCAGGTCGCGGATGATCGCGGCCGGACGCAGGTCGAAGACCTCGGAGACGGCGTTCTGGATGGAGAGGACCGGCACCGTCTCGGTGCCGAAGGTCTCCACGAACAGGCCGACCGGCTCGGCCTTGCCGATCGCGTACGCGACCTGCACCTCGGCGCGGCGGGCGAGGCCGGCGGCGACGATGTTCTTCGCCACCCAGCGCATCGCGTACGCGGCCGAGCGGTCCACCTTGGACGGGTCCTTGCCCGAGAAGGCGCCGCCGCCGTGGCGGGCCATGCCGCCGTAGGTGTCGATGATGATCTTGCGGCCGGTGAGGCCGGCGTCGCCCATCGGGCCGCCGATCTCGAAGCGGCCGGTCGGGTTGACCAGCAGGCGGTAGCCCTCGGTGGTGAGCTTGATGCCCTGCTCGGCCAGCGCCTTCAGCTCCGGCTCGACCACGAACTCGCGGATGTCCGGGGTGAGCAGCGACTCCAGGTCGATGTCGCTGGCGTGCTGGGTGGAGACGACCACGGTGTCGAGGCGGACGGCCTTGTCGCCGTCGTACTCGATGGTGACCTGGGTCTTGCCGTCGGGGCGCAGGTAGGGGATGGTCCCGTTCTTGCGCACCTCGGTCAGCCGCCGGGAGAGGCGGTGCGCCAGGGTGATCGGCAGCGGCATGAGCTCGGGCGTCTCGTCGGACGCGTAGCCGAACATCAGGCCCTGGTCACCGGCGCCCTGCTTGTCCAGGTCGTCGCCGTCGTCCCCCTGGGTGGCGCCTTCGACCCGTGCCTCGTACGCGGTGTCGACGCCCTGCGCGATGTCGGGCGACTGGGCACCGATGGACACCGAGACGCCACAGGAGGCGCCGTCGAAGCCCTTCTTGGAGCTGTCGTAGCCGATCTCCAGGATCTTGTCCCGGACGAGCTGGGCGATCGGCGCGTACGCCTTGGTGGTCACCTCGCCGGCCACGTGCACCTGGCCGGTGGTGATGAGCGTCTCCACGGCGACCCGGGAGGTCGGGTCCTCTCGCAGGAGAGCGTCAAGGATGGTGTCGCTGATCTGGTCAGCGATCTTGTCGGGGTGTCCCTCGGTCACGGACTCCGAGGTGAACAGGCGGCGAGACACAGCGCTCCCTGGGGTTGCAGCGGCTGCTGACTGAAGTTCCCCGGGCGGGCCGGGGATCTCCGGAAAGACTTGATTCCTGGAGTCTAACGGTCTGGTTCCGCCGAACGTCACCCGCTTCAGGAATTCTCGACCGCCGCGCGACCGGTTCCGATCACATCGCGACCGATTCCAGTCGCTTCGCGACCAGGTCCCAGACCACGTCCGCGAGCGCCTCCTTCGGGCCCACCGGAACGGCCGTCTCACTGCCGTCCGAGCCCAGTACCACGGCCTCGTTGACGTCCTGGCCGAAGGCCTTGCCGTTCCCCACCTCGTTCACGACGAGCAGGTCACAACCCTTGCGGACGAGCTTGGCCCGGCCGTTGGCGAGCACGTCGTCGGTCTCCGCCGCGAAGCCCACCACGAGTTGACCCGAACGGGCCCGGTGGGACGACAGCTCGGCCAGGATGTCGGGGTTGCGGACCAGGGCGACGGGCGCCGGCTCGGTCCCCTCGACCTTCTTGATCTTGCCGGTCGCGTACTCGGCGGGCCGGAAGTCCGCCACCGCCGCGGCCATCACCACGGCATCCGCGTCCCGGACGGCCTCCAGCGCGGCCCCGCGCAGCTCCAGCGCGGTCGAGACGTGCACCACGTCCACCCCGGCCGGGTCCGGCAGCTCGGCATTGGCCGAGAGCAGCGTCACCCTGGCCCCCCGCGCCGCGGCCGTCACGGCGAGCGCGTAGCCCTGCTTGCCGGAGGACCGGTTGCCCAGGTAGCGCACCGGGTCCAGCGGCTCCCGGGTGCCGCCGGCCGAGACCACCACGTGCCGGCCCGCGAGGTCGGTCGGCACCGCCCCGCCGCGGCGCAGCACGGCCCGGCAGGCGTCGAAGACCGCGGACGGCTCGGGCAGCCGGCCCTTGCCGGTGTCCTTGCCGGTGAGCCGCCCGACGGCCGGCTCCAGCACGATCACGCCCCGGCGGCGCAGCGTGGCGACGTTGTCCCTGGTGGCCGGGTGCTCCCACATCTCGGTGTGCATGGCGGGCGCCACCACGACCGGGCAGCGGGCGGTGAGCAGGGTGTTGGTCAGCAGGTCGTCGGCGAGGCCGTGGGCGGCCTTGGCGATCAGGTCGGCGGTGGCCGGGGCGACCACCACCAGGTCGGCCTGCTGCCCGATCCGCACGTGCGGCACCTCGTGCACGCGCTCCCAGGTCTCGGTGGCGGCCGGGCGGCCGGACAGCGCCGCCCAGGTCGCCTCGCCGACGAAGTGCAGCGCGGCCGCGGTCGGCACCACGGTCACCTGGTGGCCGGACTCGGTGAAGCGGCGCAGCAGCTCGCACGCCTTGTACGCGGCGATCCCGCCGCTCACGCCGAGGACCACGCGGGGGGCGTCCACAGTCACGTACCGACCTTTCTCCCGATCCGGAACCCGCTCACCCTACGACCCCCGGGACGGCACCCGCACGGCGCCCCACCCGCGAGCGGGAACGCCGGAGGGCCCGGCGGAAACGATTCCGCCGGGCCCTCCGGGAAAGGTGCGGGGCTGCCTCAGGCGGCGCCCTCGACCGCCTCGGCGGTCAGCATGCCGGCGTTGATCTCGCGCAGCGCGATCGACAGCGGCTTCTCGTGCACATGGGTGTCGACCAGCGGGCCGACGTACTCCAGCAGGCCCTCGCCCAGCTGGGAGTAGTACGCGTTGATCTGGCGCGCGCGCTTGGCGGCGTAGATCACGAGGCTGTACTTGGAGTCGGTGGCCTCGAGCAGCTCGTCGATCGGCGGGTTGATGATGCCCTCGGGCGCGGTCATGGAAGAGGACACGCTAAAACCTTCCGAAAGGGTGGAAAAGACAGACAGGTCAGGCTACACCGAGCAAGGCTAGCAGTTCGGCCGCTACCTGCTCGACGGAGGTGTTGACAAGGGTCGTGTCGAACTCCGGCTCGGCGGCGAGTTCGATCTTCGCCGCCTCCAGCCGCTTCTCGATCACGTCCTGCGACTCGGTGCCCCGGCCGGTCAGCCGGCGGACCAGCTCGTCCCAGCTCGGCGGAGCCAGGAAGACCAGCTGCGCCTCGGGCATCGACTCGCGCACCTGCCGGGCGCCCTGGAGGTCGATCTCCAGCAGCACCGGCTCGCCGCGCTCCAGCTTCTCCAGCACGGCCGCACGCGGGGTCCCGTAGCGGTTCCCGGCGAACTCGGCCCACTCCAGCAGTTCGCCGTTGGCGACCAGCTTGTCGAACTCGTCGTTGTCGACGAAGTGGTACTGGACCCCGTGCTTCTCGCCGGGCCTCGGGCGGCGGGTCGTCGCCGACACCGAGAGCCAGACCTCGGGGTACATCTTCCTCATATGAGCGACGACCGTGCTCTTGCCGACCCCCGAAGGGCCGGAGAGCACGGTCAGCCGCGGACGCTCACTCATGCACCGATTATCCCGGATCGCGGGGGATCCTGGGACCACGGGGGCACGGTCAGGCGGCGCCACCGCCGAACTCCCGCTCCAGGGAAGCGATCTGGTTCGTTCCGAGGCCGCGGACACGCCGGCTCTCGCTGATGCCGAGGCGCTCCATGATCTGCTTGGCCCGGACCTTGCCGACGCCCGGAAGGGACTCCAGCAGAGCCGAGACCTTCATCTTGCCGATGACGTCGTTGTCGGCCTTGCCGGCCTTGATCACCTCGTGCAGGGAGGCGCCGGAGTGCTTGAGCCGGTTCTTCACCTCGGCGCGCTCCCGGCGAGCCTCGGCGGCCTTGGCGAGCGCGGCGGTGCGCTGTTCAGGGGTAAGGGGCGGAAGAGCCACGCCGTTCACCTCAGGGTGTGGATGGATGGGATTGAGCTATGACTGGTTCGGTACCGAGGACACCGTCCGCAAGGGGAACCACAAGGCCCTGACCTGCGGGAGCCACGAAAATCGCGCCTCGCCGATGACCTATCGCCGGACACTACCCGGATTGCGGCTCCGCGTCAGGAAAAGAACACGAAAAGTCCTGGTCAGCCAAGGCCGACCAGGACTTTCCAGGGCAAAATGACCGCGATTGCGAAACTTTGACGGGTCCGATGTGACGGCGCTCACGTCAACTCCCGGGCGCAGCCGCCGTCCTGCGGACACTGCGCACGGTCACGGTGCGGCTACCTCGCCGGCCGGCCCGACGGCTACTTGACGGCGTCCGCGAACTCCCCGGCGAAGCGCTCCGCCGCCTCCCGCAGGGCCGCCACCGAGGGGCCGTGCCTGAGCACGTCGCGGCTCACGCTCGGCACCACGTTGATCACCGCGCCGCCGAACACCCGCGGCAGGTCCGCCATGGTCGCGCCCTGGGCGCCGATCCCGGGGGCCAGCAGCGGGCCGTTGATGGCCAGCTCCACGCCCGCGTCGGCCAGCGTCGCGCCGACCACCGCGCCGAAGGAGCCGAGCGGCGCGGCGCCCTCGTTCTCCGCCGCCAGCTGCCGCAGCACCGAGGCCGCGACCGGCTCGCCGTCCGCGCCCACCGCGCGCTGCACCTCGGCGCCCTCCGGGTTGGAGGTGAGCGCCAGCGCGAAGACGCCGCAGCCCTGCTCCCTGGCCAGGTCCAGGGCCGGGCGCAGCGAGCCGAAGCCCAGGTACGGGCTGACCGTCACGGCGTCCGAGAACAGCGGGCTGCCCGGCGACAGGAAGGCCTCGGCGTAGGCGGCCATGGTGGAGCCGATGTCGCCGCGCTTGGCGTCCATCAGGACCAGCGCGCCGGCCGCCCTGGCCTCCTCGACGGTCTTCTCCAGCACGGCGACGCCCTTGCTGCCGAAGCGCTCGAAGAAGGCGGCCTGCGGCTTGAGCACGGCCACCCGGTCGGCCAGTGCCTCGACCACGGTGCGGCTGAAGGCCTCCAGCCCGGCGAGGTCGTCGCCGAGGCCCCAGGAGGCGAGCAGGGAGGCGTGCGGGTCGATGCCGACGCAGAGCTGGCCGCGGGTGTCGAGGGCCTTGCGCAGCCGGGCGCCGAACGGGGCGAGGGTCATGTCGTCTCTTTCCTGGGGTGGCCTGGGGTGGTGGGAGGGGTTCAGGAGCTGCGCACGGCGCTGCCGACGGCCTCGGCCAAGCTGCGGAAGCCGCCCTCGCGGACCTTGGCGGACAGGCCCTTGTGGATCCGCCGGCACCAGAACGGGCCCTCGTAGATGAAGGCGCTGTAGCCCTGGACCAGGTCGGCGCCGTGGACGATCCGCTGCCAGGCGTCCTCGGCGGTCTCGATGCCGCCGACCGAGACCAGGGTCAGCCGGCCCTCGGTGCGGGCGCGCAGCCGCTGGAGCACCTCCAGGGCGCGGGCCTTGAGCGGGGCGCCGGACAGGCCGCCCATGCCGATCTCCTCGACCCGCCCGGCGTCGGTGCGCAGGCCCTCGCGGCCGATCGTGGTGTTGGTGGCGATGATGCCGTCCAGGCCCAGCTCCAGGGCGAGGTCGGCGACCGCGTCGACGTCCTCGTCGGCCAGGTCGGGGGCGATCTTGACCAGCAGCGGCACGTGGTGCGCGGTGGTCCGGTCGGCGGCCTCGCGGACGGCGGAGAGCAGCGGCCGCAGGTGGTCCACGGCCTGGAGGTTGCGCAGCCCGGGGGTGTTCGGCGAGCTGACGTTGACCACCAGGTAGTCGGCGTACTGGGCCAGCCGCTCGGTGGACTTCACGTAGTCGGCGACGGCGTCGGCCTCCTCGACCACCTTGGTCTTGCCGATGTTGACGCCGAGCACCGGGGTGGAGCTGGTGTGCGGGCGGGCGGCCAGCCGGGCGGCGACCCGGGCCGAGCCCTGGTTGTTGAAGCCCATCCGGTTGATCAGCGCGCGGTCCTCGACCAGGCGGAACAGCCGGGGCTCCGGGTTGCCGGGCTGGGGCTCGCCGGTGACGGTGCCGATCTCGACGTAGTCGAAGCCGAGCATCGACAGGCCGTCGATGCCGACGCCGTTCTTGTCGAAGCCGGCCGCCAGGCCGAACGGGCCCGGCAGGTCGAGGCCGAGGGCCCCGGTGCGCAGGGCCCGGTCGCGCGGGGCGAGCACCAGCCGCACCAGGGTGCGCAGGCCGGGCACCGAGGAGGCCAGGCGGATCCAGAAGAAGGCCAGGTGGTGGGCCTTCTCCGGGTCCATCTTCTTGAAGACGAGATCGAAGAGGAACTTGTACAAGGGTGGTTCAACTCCCGCGGCGCGGACCGTACGTGGCATGGAAGTGGGCATGGGAGTGGGGGGCACCCAAAGGCTCCGGTGCCCCCCACTGCGGTGGTGCTACTTGCGGCCGGCGTTGATCAGCTCGGCGTGCTCCTGGAGCGACATCACCCCGACCTCTTCGCGCAGCAGCCGGTCGATGCCCTGCACGGCCGCGCCCATCGCCTGGACGGTGGTCAGGCAGGGCACCGCGCGGGCCACGGCCGCAGTGCGGATCTCGTAGCCGTCGAGGCGGCCGCCGGTGCCGTACGGCGTGTTGATGATGAGGTCGACCTCACCGTCGTGGATCAGCTGGACGATGGTCCGCTCGCCGTTCGGGCCCTCGCCCTCGCTGTGCTTGCGCACCAGCGTGGACGGGATGCCGCCGCGCTGGAGCACCTCGGCGGTGCCGGCGGTGGCGAGCAGCTCGAAGCCGAGGCCGGCCAGCGCGCGGGCCGGGAAGACCAGGTTGCGCTTGTCCCGGTTGGCCACCGAGACGAAGACCTTGCCCTTGGTCGGCAGCGCGCCGTAGGCACCGGTCTGGGCCTTGGCGTAGGCCGTGCCGAAGACCTTGTCGATGCCCATGACCTCACCGGTCGAGCGCATCTCCGGGCCGAGCACGGTGTCCACCCCGCGGCCGTGGATGTCGCGGAAGCGGCTCCACGGCATCACGGCCTCCTTGACCGCGATCGGCGCGTCGGCGGGCAGCGTGCCGCCGTCGCCCTCGGCCGGGAGCAGGCCCTCGGCGCGCAGCTCGGCGATGGTGGCGCCGAGCGAGACCCGGGCGGCGGCCTTGGCCAGCGGCACGGCGGTCGCCTTGGAGGTGAACGGGACGGTCCGGGAGGCGCGCGGGTTGGCCTCCAGGACGTACAGGATGTCGCCGGAGAGGGCGAACTGGATGTTGATCAGACCACGGACGCCGACGCCGCGCGCGATGGCCTCGGTGGAGGTGCGCAGGCGCTTGATGTCGTGGCCGCCGAGGGTGATCGGGGGCAGCGCGCAGGCGGAGTCGCCGGAGTGGATGCCGGCCTCCTCGATGTGCTCCATGACGCCGCCGAGGTACAGCTCGGTGCCGTCGTAGAGCGCGTCGACGTCGATCTCCACCGCGTCGTCCAGGAAGCGGTCGATGAGCACCGGGTGCTCGGAGATCAGACCGGCGTGGCGCTCCAGGTACGAGGCGAGCGAGGCCTCGTCGTAGACGATCTCCATGCCGCGGCCGCCGAGCACGTAGGACGGGCGGGCGAGCACCGGGTAGCCGATCTCGTCGGCGATCGCCTTGGCCTCCTCGAAGGAGAAGGCGGTGCCGTGCTTGGGCGCGGGCAGGCCGGCGTCGCGCAGGACGCGGCCGAAGGCGCCGCGCTCCTCGGCGAGGTCGATCGCCTCGGGCTGGGTGCCGACGATCGGCACGCCGTTGTCCTTGAGCGCCTGGGCCAGGCCCAGCGGGGTCTGGCCGCCGAGCTGGACGATCACACCGGCGAGCGGGCCGGCCTGCTGCTCGGCGTGGACGATCTCCAGCACGTCCTCCAGGGTGAGCGGCTCGAAGTAGAGCCGGTCGGAGGTGTCGTAGTCGGTGGAGACGGTCTCCGGGTTGCAGTTGACCATGACGGTCTCGTACCCGGCGTCGGCGAGCGCGAAGGAGGCGTGCACGCAGGAGTAGTCGAACTCGATGCCCTGGCCGATGCGGTTCGGACCCGAGCCCAGGATGATCACCGCGGGCTTGGTGCGCGGGGCGACCTCGTTCTCCTCGTCGTAGGACGAGTAGAAGTACGGGGTCTTGGCGGCGAACTCGGCGGCGCAGGTGTCGACGGTCTTGAACACCGGGCGGATGCCGAGGGCGTGGCGCACCTCGCGGACGACGTCCGGCTTCAGGCCGCGGATCTCGCCGATCTGCTGGTCGGAGAAGCCGTGCCGCTTGGCGTGGCGCAGCAGCTCGGGGGTGAGCTCGGCGGCCTCGGCCAGCTCGCCCGCGATCTCGTCGAGCAGGAAGAGCTGGTCGACGAACCACGGGTCGATCCTGGTGGCCTCGAACACCTCCTCCGGGGTGGCGCCGGCCCGGACGGCCTCCATCACGGTGTTGATCCGGCCGTCGGTCGGGACGGCCGCCTTCTCCAGCAGCTCCGCCTTGCCGCCCACCGGGCCGGTCCAGGAGAACTGGGAGCCCTTCTTCTCCAGCGAGCGCAGCGCCTTCTGGAGCGCCTCGGGGAAGTTGCGGCCGAGGGCCATCGCCTCGCCGACCGACTTCATGGTGGTGGTCAGCGTCGCGTCGGCGCTCGGGAACTTCTCGAACGCGAACCGCGGCACCTTGACCACGACGTAGTCGAGGGCCGGCTCGAAGGAGGCCGGGGTCTCCTCGGTGATGTCGTTGGGGATCTCGTCCAGGGTGTAGCCGACGGCCAGCTTGGCGGCGATCTTGGCGATCGGGAAGCCGGTGGCCTTGGAGGCGAGCGCCGAGGAGCGGGAGACGCGCGGGTTCATCTCGATGACGATGATCCGGCCGTCGTCGGGGTTGACGGCGAACTGGATGTTGCAGCCGCCGGTGTCGACGCCGACCTCGCGGATGACGGCGATGCCGACGTCGCGCAGGATCTGGTACTCGCGGTCGGTGAGGGTCATCGCCGGGGCGACGGTGATCGAGTCACCGGTGTGCACGCCCATCGGGTCGAAGTTCTCGATGGAGCAGACGACCACGACGTTGTCGTTCTTGTCGCGCATCAGCTCCAGCTCGTACTCCTTCCAGCCGAGGATGGACTCCTCCAGGAGCACCTCGGTGGTCGGCGAGAGGGTCAGGCCCTGGCCGGCGATGCGGCGCAGGTCCTCCTCGTTGTGGGCGAAGCCGGAGCCGGCGCCGCCCATGGTGAAGGAGGGGCGGACGACGACCGGGTAGCCGCCGAGCGTGCCGACGCCGGCCAGCACCTCGTCCATGGTGTGGCAGATGACCGAGCGGGCGGACTCGCCGTGGCCGATCTTGGCGTTGACGGCCTCGACGACGCCCTTGAAGAGCTCGCGGTCCTCGCCCTTGTTGATCGCCTCGACGTCGGCGCCGATCAGCTCGACGCCGTACTTCTCCAGCGTGCCCGCCGCGTGCAGCGAGATCGCGGTGTTGAGCGCGGTCTGGCCGCCCAGCGTCGGCAGCAGCGCGTCGGGGCGCTCCTTGGCGATGATCTTCTCGACGAACTCCGGGGTGATCGGCTCGACGTAGGTGGCGTCGGCGATCTCCGGGTCGGTCATGATCGTGGCCGGGTTGGAGTTGACCAGGATGACCCGCAGGCCCTCGGCCCTGAGGACCCGGCAGGCCTGCGTACCCGAGTAGTCGAACTCGGCGGCCTGGCCGATCACGATCGGGCCGGAGCCGATCACCAGGACGGACTTGATGTCAGTGCGCTTAGGCACGCTGGCCCTCCAGGAGCTTCACGAAGCGGTCGAACAGGTAGGCGGCGTCGTGCGGACCGGCGGCCGCTTCGGGGTGGTACTGCACGCTGAACGCGGGGACGTCGAGCGCCTGGAGGCCCTCGACCACGTCGTCGTTGAGGCAGACGTGGGAGACCTCGACCCGCCCGAAGGGGGTGTCGCTCACCTTGTCCAGCGGGGCGTTCACGGCGAAGCCGTGGTTGTGGGCGGTCACCTCGACCTTGCCGGTGGTGCGGTCCTGCACCGGCTGGTTGATGCCGCGGTGGCCGTACTTGAGCTTGTAGGTGCCGAAGCCCAGGGCGCGGCCGAGGATCTGGTTGCCGAAGCAGATCCCGAAGAACGGGGTCCCGCGCTCCAGCACGCCCTGCGCGACGGCGACCTGGTGGTCGGCGGTGGCCGGGTCGCCCGGGCCGTTGGAGAAGAAGACGCCGTCCGGGTTCACCGCGTAGACGTCCTCCAGCGTCGAGTCGGCCGGCAGCACGTGCACCTCGATGCCGCGCTCGGCCATCCGCTGCGGGGTCATCGCCTTGATGCCGAGGTCCAGCGCGGCGACGGTGAAGCGCTTCTCACCGATCGCGGGCACCACGTACGGCTCGGTGGTGGCGACCTCGGCGCACAGGTCGGCGCCCTTCATCTCGGGCGACTGCTGCACCCGGGCGAGCAGGGCGGCCTGGTCGGCCAGGGCCTCGCCGGAGAAGATGCCGCAGCGCATCGCGCCGCGCTCGCGCAGGTGGCGGGTCAGCGCGCGGGTGTCGATGCCGCTGATGCCGACGACGCCCTGGGCGACCAGTTCCTCGTCGAGCGAGCGGCGGGAGCGCCAGTTGGAGGCGACCCGGGCGGGGTCGCGCACCACGTAGCCGGCGACCCAGATCCGCTTGGACTCGTCGTCCTCGTCGTTCCAGCCGGTGTTGCCGATCTGCGGGGCGGTCATCACGACCACCTGGCGGTGGTACGACGGGTCGGTGAGGGTCTCCTGGTAGCCGGACATGCCGGTGTTGAAGACCGCCTCGCCGAAGGTCTCGCCGGTGGCGCCGTAAGCCTCGCCGCGGAACGTCCGGCCGTCCTCCAGGACGAGCACGGCAGGCGTACGCTCCCGCCTTTGGCGCTGCGTGGTGGGGGCAGGTGCGGTCATTTGGCGGCCTCTTCCGTCTTCTTCGTCTTCGTACGTGTGGCGAGCTGCGTGATCGCCTCGACCCAGGCGGCGTGCTCGTCGGGGTGGTCGGCCCGGAAGCCGGAGTCCAGCTCGGTGTCCGGCTCGGTGTCCGTGGAGGTCTCCCCGGCCGGGGCCTGGGAAAGGGTCCAGGTGACGACGAGCAGCCCGGAGGGGACGACCTTGCCGGCGATCCCGGAGTCCGTGCGGGCGCCGGTCAGCCGGTCGGCCGGGATCCAGAAGTCGACGGCACCGGGGCGCTGCACCAGCAGGCCGTCCTCGCCGAGGGTGAGGTCGGCGCGGCTGCGGGTGCCGAGTCCGTGCGCGACGATCCGGTCGAGCCAGTTCCCCGCGGTGGTCGTGCCGTGGTACCGCCCGCTGGTCTCCAGGATCGTGCGCCCGGCCCTGGCCGGCACGGCGGGCAGCGGCGGGATGCCGGACTGCAGGGTGCGCCGCCAGTTCCAGCCCTGGCGCATCAGCCAGTAGACGAGGCCGATCAGGATCAGCAGGCCGACGGACCAGCCGATGTAGCCGGGCCAGTTGGTGACCTTCGCCTGCTCCTGGGCGAGTGCGGCGTGGTCCATCACCGCGTGCCGTCCTGCTCGACCGGCTCGCCGGCCAGCACGGTGGCCCGGCCGCGCAGGAAGGTGGCGTGCACCCGTCCGGGCAGGTCCAGGCCCTTGTAGGGGGTGTTGCGGCTGCGGGTGGCGAAGCTGTCCGGGTTCACGGCACCACGGTACGCGGGGTCGAACAGCACGAGGTTGGCGGGCTCACCCACCGAGACCGGCCGGCCGTGCCCGGCGAGACGGCCGATCCGGGCCGGGCGGTGCGACATCCGGTCCGCGACGCCCTCCCAGTTCAGCAGGCCGGTGTCGACCATGGTCTGCTGCACGACCGACAGCGCGGTCTCCAGGCCGACCATGCCCATCGCGGCCACGGCCCACTCGCAGTCCTTGTCCTCGGCCGGGTGCGGCGCGTGGTCGGTGGCGACGGCGTCGATGGTGCCGTCGGCCAGCGCCTCGCGCAGCGCCTGGACGTCCTCGGCGGTACGCAGCGGCGGGTTCACCTTGTACACCGGGTCGTAGCTGCGGACCAGCTCGTCGGTGAGCAGCAGGTGGTGCGGGGTCACCTCGGCGGTGACGTCCCAGCCCTTGGACTTGGCCCAGCGGATGATCTCGACCGAGCCGGCCGTGGAAACGTGGCAGACGTGCAGCCGGGAGCCGACGTGCGCGGCGAGCAGCACGTCGCGGGCGATGATCGACTCCTCGGCGACGGCCGGCCAGCCGCCGAGCCCGAGCTCGCCGGAGACCTGGCCCTCGTTCATCTGGGCGCCCTCGGTCAGCCGCGGCTCCTGGGCGTGCTGGGCGACGACGCCGTCGAAGGCCTTGACGTACTCCAGGGCGCGGCGCATCAGCACCGCGTCGTCCACGCACCTGCCGTCGTCGGAGAAGACCCGGACGCCCGCGGCGGACTCGTGCATCGCGCCGAGCTCGGCGAGCTTCTTGCCGCCCAGGCCGACGGTGACGGCGCCGACCGGCTGCACGTCGCAGTAGCCGGCCTCCTGGCCGAGCCGCCAGACCTGCTCGACCACGCCGGCCGTGTCGGCCACCGGGGTGGTGTTGGCCATCGCGTGCACGGCGGTGAAGCCGCCCATCGCGGCGGCCCGGGTACCGGTGAACACCGTCTCGGCGTCCTCGCGGCCGGGCTCGCGCAGGTGGGTGTGGAGGTCGACCAGGCCGGGCAGGACGACCAGCCCGGTGGCGTCGATGTCGATGTCCGCCTCGACCGCCAGGCCGGTGCCGATCTCCTTGATCACGCCGTCGGCGAGGTGGAGGTCCTGCGGGGCTCCGCCCAGGATCTTGGCGTTGCGGATCAGGTAGCTGGTCACTTGGCGGTCTCCACGGAGTCGGTACGGGGGGCGTCGGTGGGCGCGTCGGCGAAGACGGCGCCGCCGAGCAGCAGGTAGAGGACGGCCATCCGGACGGACACGCCGTTGGCGACCTGCTCGATCGCGGTGCAGCGCGGCGAGTCGGCGACCTCGGCGGTGATCTCCATGCCGCGGACCATCGGGCCGGGGTGCATCACGATCGCCCGGTCCGGCAGCTGGGCCATCCGGCGGCCGTTCATGCCGTAGCGGCGGCTGTACTCGCGCTCGGTCGGGAAGAACGCGGCGTTCATCCGCTCGCGCTGCACCCGCAGCATCATCAGCGCGTCCGTCTTGGGCAGCACGCTGTCCAGGTCGTAGCTGATCTCGCAGGGCCAGTTCTCGATGCCGATCGGCAGCAGCGTCGGCGGGGCGACGAAGGTGACCTGGGCGCCGAGGGTGTTCAGCAGGTGGACGTTGGAGCGGGCGACCCGGCTGTGCAGCACGTCGCCGACGAGGGTCACCCGGCGGCCCGCCAGGTCGTTGCCGCCGCCCGGGTTGAGGTGGCGGCGCATGGTGAAGGCGTCGAGCAGCGCCTGGGTGGGGTGCTCGTGGGTGCCGTCACCGGCGTTGATCACGCTGCCGTGCAGCCAGTCGGACTGGGCCAGCCGGGCCGGCGCGCCGGAGGCGTGGTGGCGGATGACCACCGCGTCGGCGCCCATCGCCTGGAGGGTCAGCGCGGTGTCCTTGAGGCTCTCGCCCTTGGAGACCGAGGAGCCCTTGGCGGAGAAGTTGATGACGTCGGCCGAGAGTCGCTTCTCGGCGACCTCGAAGGAGGTCTTCGTCCGGGTGGAGTCCTCGAAGAAGAGGTTGACGACGGTGCGGCCGCGCAGCGTGGGCAGCTTCTTGACGGCCCGGCCGGAGAGCTGGGCCAGCTCCTCGGCGGTGTCCAGGATCAGCAGCGCGTCGTCGCGGCTGAGATCGGCGGCGGAGACGAGGTGGCGCTTCACGCGGGTTACTCCGGGAGGTGCGGTTCGGTGGGCCTGGAGGCCAGGGCCTGGGAGCTGCGGGCGGCGTGGTCGCGGTCGCCGACCAGGACGGCGTCCACGCCGTCGCTGTCGGACAGGCGCACCTGCACGGCCTCGCGCAGCGAGGTGGGGAGGTTCTTGCCCACGTAGTCGGCGCGGATCGGCAGCTCGCGGTGGCCTCGGTCGACCAGGACGGCGAGCTGGACGGCGCGCGGGCGCCCGATGTCGTTCAGCGCGTCGAGCGCGGCCCGGATGGTGCGGCCGGAGAAGAGCACGTCGTCGACCAGGACGACGAGCTTGCCGTCGATGCCGCCGGGCGGGATCTCGGTGTGCTCCAGGGCGCGGGCGGGCTTCAGCCGCAGGTCGTCCCGGTACATGGTGATGTCCAGGGTGCCCAGCGGGATCTCGCGCCCGGTGATCTGGGCCAGCCGGGCGTGCAGCCGGCGGGCGAGGTGGACGCCCCTGGTGTGGATGCCGAGCAGCACGACGTCCTCCGCGCCCTTGGCGCGCTCGACGATCTCGTGCGCTATCCGGGTGATGACCCGGGCGATGTCCGTGCCGTCCAGCACCTGGTGGGGCGGCCGGGGCGTCGGTTCGTGGTTGGTGGTCATGCCGAAGCGGACCTCCTTCCCCGCCTCACTGGACGGGTCTTAAAGGATGTCTGGGGATGGCCCCCGCCGACCGGGCGCGGGCTTCGGTCATCCTAGCAGCGCACTGGATCGCAAACGGACGGCCACCATTCCGCTTCCCCGGGTTAACACCCCGGACGCGCCGACGATGCGGGCCATTCGCACGACTGCCCCATTCGGCTTGACGCAACTACCTTACTCTACGTAACCTCACAGTGAGTTACGAGACGGACGTCGGACCCACCGGTAACGGCGTCGACAATCGCCCGTGACCCACCACTGAACGCGAAACAATCTCGTCCGGGGAGATCAATGTCCAGCGACTACGCGAAGCAACTCGGAGGCAAGCTCCGAGCGATCCGCACCCAGCAGGGTCTCTCCCTGCACGGTGTCGAGGAGAAGTCCCAGGGGCGCTGGAAGGCAGTCGTCGTCGGCTCGTACGAGCGCGGCGACCGTGCGGTCACCGTGCAGCGACTGGCCGAGCTGGCCGAGTTCTACGGCGTCCCGGTCCAGGAGCTGCTGCCCGGCGGCACCCCCGGCGGCGCGGCAGAGCCGCCGCCGCGCCTGGTGCTCGACCTGGAGAGACTGACCCAGGTCCCTTCCGAGAAGGCCGGCCCGCTCCAGCGCTACGCAGCGACCATCCAGAGCCAGCGCGGTGACTACAACGGCAAGGTGCTGTCGATCCGTCAGGACGACCTGCGCACCCTGGCGGTCATCTACGACCAGTCGCCGTCGATCCTCACCGAGCAGCTCATCTCGTGGGGCGTACTCAACCCCGACGCGCGCCGCGCGGTGCGCGAGGAAGACGTGAGCTGAGCCTCGCCGCACCGGCTCCCGCCAGCGGATCCAGGCACGGCCCAGCACGTTTTTCACCTGTGCTGGCAAGCAGAAACGTCACGGCGCGGCTCCCCAGAGCGGGGGCCGCGCCGCGGTGCGTGGCACGGCCGGAGGCGTCAGCAGACCGTGTCCAGGCTGTAGCCGGGCTGCGCCGACACCCCGTCCAGCCGGACCTGCCGGTCCGCGGGCGCCCAGTCCTGCCCGCCGCTCGACCAGGCCCAGGAGGCCGGCAGGTACTCCCCGCAGGAGGCGGCCGAGCCCTGCGAGCCGTGCAGCACCGCGACGCCCGGCAGCTCCAGGGCCAGCCCGGCGCAGAGCACCGCGCAGACCAGCTCCAGGTCCTCGTCGTTGATCCGGACCACGCCGTCCTCCCACTGGAGCACCCGCGCCGCCGCGTTCAGCTGCCCGCCGGGTGCGTCCACCCGCAGGCGCAGCTCGTACACGCCGGCGCCCGCGCCGACCAGCATCCGCCGGAACACCTCGCCCCCGCGCCGGTAGGCGGCGCGCACCCAGGCGGCGTGCTCCTCGTCGGGCGCGGCAGCGCCCCCGTACAGGCCCCCGTCGAGCAGCAGGTCGGTGTGGCAGAGCGTCAGCCCGTTCTCCCGGGCGCGCACCAGGCGCGGCACGAAGTCCCCGGCCAGCTCCTCGCCCTGATAGGCGAGCAGCTGGGTCTGCAGGGCCGGGTTGACCAGGTAGCGGTCCCGCGCGGCGGGCTCGGCCGGGTCCAGCCCGTGCAGCACGCAGAACTCCTCGAAGTCCTGCGGGTGGAACATCCGGGCCCGGACGGTGTCGAACCGCTCCAGCGCCTCGGCCAGCAGGTCGGCGGTGTCGGCCAGGTAGCGCTCGTGGTCGGGGGCGTCGGAGACCCCCCAGGCGCGTGCCCGGGCGAAGTCCGCGGCATTGGCGAGCACCCCGATGACGAACGCCTGCTCGGCGCCCGCGGCCCGCTGCGGCCCGTGCGGCGCGCGCACCGCGGGCCGCGAACCGCCGGCGGTGCAGTCGGAGTTGCGGCGGGCGCGACCCTTCTGGCTCATGCGCCCACCTCGCTGCGCTCGGCAGAGGCATTCGCCCAGACGCACCTATCGACTGTTCGCTCGCTGCGCTCGCTCACGAGTGGCTCCTGGCTTCAGGGGTGGACGGTCCGCGGCAGTCATGCCGCTGACCGTCTTCCTCCCCATCCGCGCGCGCCGCACACGTACGGCGTGTCACAGGAATGTAACCACCGGTAATGCGGGGCCGCGGGTCAGGCCGTCCGGGGCACCCGGGCCAGCTGGCGGGACTGCGCGACCAGGCGGCCGGACTCGTCCCAGACCTCGGCGTCCTCCTCGAAGTAGCCGCCGGCCAGGTTGCGGGTGGCGTGGGCGACCCGCAGCCAGCCGGGTACGGGCCTGGCGCGCAGGTGGACGGTCAGCTCGACGGTCGGGGCCCAGCCCGGCATGCCCAGGTCGAAGGTGACAGGCGGCAGCGCGTCGGCGACCAGCAGGAGCAGCAGCGGGTCGGGGTCGCGACCGTCGGCGAGCCGGAACCAGCCCTGGATCCGCCCCTGGCCGGAGGGCTGCCCGAGCGCCCAGCCGACGGTGGCCGGGTCCAGCCGCAGGTCGAACCGCTCCAGCAGGGCGGCCTGGGCGATCAGCTCCCTGGGCGCGTGCTCGACGCCGACGCACTGGTCGGGCGGCGGCAGCTGCGGCGGCCGCGCGCTGGTGCGCACCTCGCCGTCGGCGGTGGCGAGGTCGCCGTGGCTGGCCACCACCCGCAGCCGCTCGACGCCGTCCTGGCTGAGCGAGGCGGTACCGGTGGACAGGCCGCGGCCGGAGCGCAGCACCTCGGTGCGGACGGTGGCGGGCCCCGGGGTGGAGGCGGACAGGTAGTAACCGCTGATCGACACCGGGTCCGGGTGGGTGCCGTGCTCCAGCGACAGCGCGTGTCCGGCCACCGCGAGCAGCAGTCCACCGTTCACCCCGCCGCCGATCTGCCAGCCGGCGCCGAGCTCGGCCTCGTAGCGGCCGGCCTCCTCGGGGTGCCTGGTCAGGGCGATGCCCTGGTCGAACTCGCTGCGGATCGCCGTGGTCATGGGGAGAGACCTGCCCTTCAGGCGTGCTTACGGACATCAAGTTACTGATGGGTAAGCCATCACCCTACGCCGCCCGGGTGAAACGCGGAACGGCCGCCGGACCCGTGTTCGGGTCCGGCGGCCGTTCCGAGGTCGATCCGTGCGGTCGACCCGCGAGGTCGATCCGTCAGCGGCGGATGCTCGGCTTCAGCTCCAGGAAGCGGGCGAGCAGGCCGTTGACGAAGGCCGGGGAGTCGTCCGTGGAGAACTCCTTGGCGATCTCGACGGACTCGTCCAGGACGACGGCGTCCGGGACGCCGTCCTCCCAGATCAGCTCGTACGCACCGAGCCGCAGGACGTTGCGGTCCACGATCGGCATCCGGTCGAGCGTCCAGCCCACCGCGTACTGCTCGATCAGGTCGTCGATGCGACGGGCGTGCTGGACGTACCCCTCGATGAGCTCCATGGTGTACTCACCGACCTGCGGGGTGCCCTCGTCGGGCTTGGGCTCGCGAGCGCGGGCCACCCAGTCGGCGAGGACCCGCTGCGGGTCTACCCCGCGGTGGTCGGCCTCGAAGAGGATCTGGAAGGCCCGGGTACGGGCCTTGCTGCGTGCGGCCGACACGGACTTACTTCACCCGGCCGAGGTAGCTGCCGTCGCGGGTGTCGACCTTGACCTTCTCGCCGGTGGTGACGAAGAGCGGGACGGCGATCTCGGCGCCGGTCTCCAGCTTGGCCGGCTTGGTGCCACCGGTGGAGCGGTCGCCCTGGACGCCCGGCTCGGTCTCGGCGATGACCAGCTCGACGGCGGCCGGCAGCTCGATGTACAGGACCGAGCCCTCGTTCTGCGCGACCGTGGCCTCGAAGCCCTCGAGCAGGTAGTCGGCGGCGCCGCCGACGACGGCCGGCTCGATGGTCAGCTGGTCGTAGGTGCTCATGTCCATGAACACGAAGTTCTCGCCGTCCTTGTACGAGAACTGCATGGTGCGCTTGTCGACGTTGGCGGTCTCGACCTTGGTGCCCGCGTTGAAGGTCTTGTCGACGACCTTGCCGGTCAGGACCTCCTTCAGCTTGGTACGCACGAAGGCCGGGCCCTTGCCGGGCTTGACGTGCTGGAACTCCACGACGGACCAGAGCTTGCCGCCGTCCAGCTTGAGGACCATGCCGTTCTTGAGATCGTTCGTGGAAGCCACGGGCGCACTTACTCCTGGATATAGCTGTCAAGGAACCAAGGTTCGCGTCCTGCCGCCGACGGCCGGAGGGCCGCGGTCACAGGGCGAGGAGCTCCTTGGTGGTGATGGTGAGCAGCTCGGGCCCGCCCTCTTCGAAGGGGCGCACGACGAGCGTGTCCTCGATCCGGACGCCGCCCTTGCCCGGGAGGTGGACCCCTGGGCCGACGGTGACCGGCACGCGGCTGTCCAGTTTACCCATGTCCGACGGACCGAGGCGCGGCGCCTCCCGGATCTCCAGCCCGATGCCGTGGCCCACCGGGTGCGGGGAGGCCTCGGCGTGGCCGGCCGCCTCCAGCACCTGCCGGGCGGCACGGTCGGGCACGCACTGCTCCACCCCTGGTCCGAGCGCCTCCCGCCCGGCCCGCTGGGCCCGGAAGACCAGCCGGTGCAGCTCCACCTGCCAGGGCGCGGGGGCGGCGCCGATCACGAAGGTGCGGGCGGTGGAGACGCCGTAGCCGCGGTACTGGGCGCCCATCACCACGGTCAGGAAGTCACCCTCCTCCACCCGGCGGTCGGTCGGCTGGTGGGCGGCCTGGCCGGAGTGGCTGCCGGTGCCGACCGAGACCGGGAAGGCGGCCCGGTCGGCGCCGTGGTCGATCATCCGGCGCTCCAGCTCCATCGCCAGGTGCCGCTCGGTGCGGCCGACCAGGATCGACTCCAGCAGCTCGCCGAGCGCCTGGTCGGCGATCTCGGCGGCGATCCGCAGGTCGGCGATCTCGTGCTCGTCCTTGACCACCCGCAGCCCCTCGACCACCCGGCCGAGGTCCACCAGCCGGGCCCCCTCGGTCAGGCCCCCCACCGCCCGGTGCCTGCTGACGGTCAGGTCGTGCTCCTCCACGGCCAGGCCCGACACACCGGACCTGGCGGCGGCGGCCGCGGCGGCCAGCGCGGTGTCCGCCCCGGCCGCCACCGGCATCCGGGCGACGTCCGGGGCGATCAGGTGCTCCCCGGAGTCGTCCGGGGGCAGGTCGTCCGGCAGCGCGAGCAGCGCTCTTTCCCTGGTGAGCAGCAGGGTCGCCCCACAGGGCGCGCAGCCCGTGAGGTACCGCACGTTCGCCGCACGGGTGACCAGGGCCGCATCGGCCCCCGTCGCACTGCAGTGCTCCCTCACCCGTTCCCGCCGCCCCGCGTACGCATCCGCCATGCGTCGAGCCTACGAACCCCCGGCCCGAAGCGCCCGCCGAGCACCCCCGACAGAACCCCCAGTACCCCTTGCGCGCCCCCCGTGCTTCCGTGCCCTCCCCCTCGGGCACGCGCCGGGTTCCCCGCTCCCCCGGGCGTCGGACGCCGGGAATGGGCGGGGCCGGGCCCGCGTTGGACGGGGTGGAAATGAATTCCATTTCGGTGAACGGGTTCGGTCCACCGTCCGAGACCCGCCGCCCCTGGCCCCAGGAGGACGCCCGATGGCCCGCAGCGAACTGCGCCCGGTGATCAAGCTCCGCTCCACCGCCGGCACCGGCTTCACGTACGTGACCCGCAAGAACCGCCGCAACGACCCGGACCGGATGGTCCTGCGCAAGTTCGACCCGGCCGCCGGCCGGCACGTCGACTTCCGCGAGGAGCGCTGACCCCGCCCACCCGGACGGCGCCTCCCCCGGCCCGGGGGAGGCGCCGTTCCGCGCGCCGGTCAGTGCTTCTGTGCCCCCTGGCCGGGCGTCCAGCGCTTCTCGACGTGGGCGAGCTTCCAGTACCCGATCGCGATCGCCCAGACCACCACGAACAGCCCGGCGATGGCGTACCCGACGTTGTCCAGCGAGATCTCGGCGATGAACCCGGTGACCGGGTCGGTCAGGTCCAGCTTCTCGTGCAGCACCCCGACCAGCTCGATGGTGCCGATGATGAAGGCCACCGCGATCGACAGACCCGTGATGGTCAGGTTGTAGTACACCTTCCGCACCGGGTTGGCGAAGGCCCACTGGTACGCGAAGTTCATGAACGTCCCGTCCAGGGTGTCGAACAGGCTCATCCCGGCCGCGAACAGCAGCGGCAGGCAGACGATCGCGTACCAGGGCAGCCCGGAGGCCGCGCCCGAGCCGGCCATCACCATCAGGGTGACCTCGGTCGCGGTGTCGAAGCCCAGGCCCAGCACCATGCCGACCGGGAACATCTGGCCCGGCCTGGTGATCGAGCGGGTCGCCCGGTTCAGCACCCGGGCCATGAAGCCGCGCGAGTCGAGGTGGGCCTCCAGCTCCTTCTCGTCGTACTGCCCGGCCCGCATCGAACGGAACACCTTGAGGATGCCGAGCAGCGCCGCCAGGTTGAGCGCGCCGATCAGGTAGAGGAACACGCCGGAGGTGGTGGTGCCGACCACGCCGAGCCACTTGTGGGTGGCCGACTCGTCGTCCATCAGGGTGTTCGCCAGCTGCGCGCCGCCCGCCACCAGGGCGGCCATCAGCACCACCATCGAGGAGTGCCCGAGGGCGAACCAGAAGCCCACCGAGACGGGCCGCTTGCCGTCCGCCATCAGCTTGCGGGTGGTGTTGTCGATCACCGCGATGTGGTCGGCGTCGAAGGCGTGCCGCATCCCGAGGGTGTAGGCGGTGATGCCCAGGCCCACCCCGAAGACCTGGGTGCCGACCTCGTACTTCTCGGGCGCGACCAGGAAGAGGAGCGTCCCGAAGGCCACCACGTGCATGGCCAGGATCACCCCCATCAGCCCAGCCGTACGGATGGTGTCCTCGCGCCGCCACTGGAAGCTGGGCAGCACCGAGGGCGCCGGATTCGCCCCGGCGGCAACGGTTTCGGGCAGGGTCATCTGCGGATCACGCTCCAGCACCTCGTGGAAAACCTCGTGAGATGCCGTGGCCGGTCTCCTGGCTTACGGGACGCCCGTACCCGCCTTCCCAGGTGCGCGGGGCACCCAGTGGCTCCATGGGTACGGACGACGCTCCTCCGCGGACGGAGGAACGACCCGATCACAGTGGCGAGGGCCGCTCCGGACTGGGGACCCCTGAGGGTCCGTCACCGGTCTTCCCGAGCACCACGGCGGGCTACACCGTAGGGGCCCCGCCCGACCCGTGCAAGGCTGCGCACTTGCGCAGGTGTCCAGGATCACAGACCCTTGCCTGCGAGAATGCCGGCATGCATCTCGTACCTGCCGACCGCGTGGGCCACCGCACCATCG
Organism: Streptomyces sp. CBMA156; assembly: GCF_014596515.1. Lineage (GTDB taxonomy): Bacteria > Actinomycetota > Actinomycetes > Streptomycetales > Streptomycetaceae > Kitasatospora. Next base: position 18,993 of record NZ_MSJQ01000170.1, on the reverse strand, counting down.
ACGGGCACCGGGTCTGCGAGGCCATCGCCGCGATCGGCGATCCCGCGCACGTCCGGACCTGGGCCGAGCGCTTCTCGCTGCTCGCCGACCCCGGACGCCTCGCCCTGCTGCTCGCCCTCCACCGGGCCGGGCCGCTCGCCGTGACGGACCTGGCGGTCGCCACCGGCATGCGCGACCCCGCCGTCTCCCAGGCCCTGCGCCTGCTCCGCACCGCCGGGGTGGTCACCGGCGACCGGGACGGACGAGTGGTGCGCTACCGGCTCGTGGACGAGGCCATGCGCCCCCTCCTCGACGAGTGCGCCGCCGCCGAGCACCACGAGCCCAGCGCGGCGGCGGGCTGACCCCCACTCGGAAACCGTGCCGCGGCGGAGCCGGATGAGTACGATCATGGTGTGCCGTCCCACCCCCACGCCTGGCCCGCCGATCGCTGGAGCACCCGACCGGTCAGGGCCCGCGTGCTGGCGGTCGCCCGCACCCTCACCTCGGCCACCCGGGTCCTGGACGTCCTCACCCTGCTGAGCCCGGACGGCATCGAGCGGTACTTCACCGTCAACCCCGGCTCCGCCTTCGCCGACCGCGCCCTGGACGAGTACCTGCGCGCCCTTCCCGGCTTCACCGTGCTGGACTGGGAGGACGCCGTCCGGCACCGCTTCGACCTGGCCGTCGCCTGCGCCGTCCACTCCTCCATGCACCGGCTGGACGCCCGCCTCGTCGTCCTCCCGCACGGCGTCGGCTACAACCGCCTGGTCACCGAGTCCACCGGCGACACGGTCACCGCCGCCGGCCTGTCCCGCAACGAACTCACCCACCGCGGACGGGTGTTCGTGGACGTCCTCGGCCTCTCCCACCCCGAACAGCTGGACCGGCTGCGGGTCTCCTGCCCCGAGGCGCTGGACGTCGCCCGGGTCGTCGGCGACCCGTGCTTCGACCGGATGCTCGCCAGCCGGCGCTCCCGCGACGGCTACCGCGCCGCGCTCGGCGCCACCGGCGGCCGACGGCTCGTCGTCGTCAGCTCCACCTGGAGCGGGCACTCGCTGTTCGGCCGCCACCCCGACCTCCCCCAGCGGCTGGTCCGCCGGCTGCCCGCCGACGAGTACACCGTGGCCGTCGTCCTGCACCCCAACGTCTGGAGCCGCCACGACCCCGAGGCGCTGCTCGACGACGCCCGCCGGATGGGCCTGCGCCTGATCCCGCCCCACCAGGGCTGGCAGGCCGCACTCGTCGCCGCCGACTGCGTGATCGGCGACCACGGCTCGGTCACCGTCTACGGCGCCGCCCTGGAACACCACACCGTGCTCGTCGCCACCGGCGCCGCCGAACTCGACCCGCACTCCCCCGGCTACGCCTTCGGCCAGGCCGCGCCCGTCCTCGACCCGGACGGGGACCTCGCCGCCCAGCTCGAACTCGCCCTGGCCCGGGGCCCGGCCGACCTCAGCGGCGTCACCGGCCGCTCGCTCGCCCACCAGGGCGAATCCGCCTACCTGCTGCGCCCGCTGCTCTACTCCTTCCTGGACGGACTCGACGAACCCGCGGACGAACCGGCCGTACCGCCCTACCCCAGACCCGTTCCGCGCCCCGCGACCGCCGAGGGGCCCACCGCGTACGACGTCGAGGGCGTGAGCGAGGGCACCGAGGTCAGCCTCCGGCGCTACCCCTTCGACCCGCGCGACCACACCCCGCGCGGCTTCCACGCCCTCACCGACGACCACCCCGGCGACGCCCTGCGCCACACCGCCGAGGTGCTCGCCCGCACCGAGGCACACGCCGAACGCCCCGCCACCCGCTGGCTCGCCGACACCACCGCCGAACTGCCCGGCCTCGCCGTCGCGGTGGCCGCCCTCGGCCCGGCCCGCCACCTGCTGCGGCTGCGCGGCGGCCTGCTGCTGGAGGCCCGCGCCGAACCGGACTGGGGCCGCCCCGACCCCGGCATCGACCCGCTGCTGCTCGGCTCCGCCGTCGCCTCCTGGCTCGCCGACGGCGGCGACCCGGCCGGCCTCCCCGACCACGGACTCACCGTCCGCACCGGCGGCCACCGCACCCGGGTGTCCTTCAGTACCGGCCCCTAGGCTCCTGGGACAGGCCCTGACCGGCCAGTTCCCGCAGCCGTTCACGGCTGCGCTCCGCCAGTTCCCCGTCGCCCCGCTCCTCGGCGAGGCCGAGCAGCAGGGTGTGCGCCTGCGCCTCCTTGGCGTACTGGCTCCGCTCCCTGGCCTGCCGGGCGCAGTCGTCCGCCTGGGCGACGGCGAGGTCCAGCTGCCCGAGCGCCCGGTGGGCCCGGGCGCGGACCAGCGGCAGCTTCATCAGCATGTCGTCGTCCCGCGTCCGCCCCGCCTGGGCGGTGGCCCCGGCCAGCAGGGCCAGCGCCTCCTCGGGACGGCCGTCGGCGATCAGCGCCTGCGCCACGTTGTAGCTCTGGACGATCTCGCCGTGGTCGTCGCCCCGGTTCTCCGCCAGGGCCAGGGTGAACCGCTCCACCGCGTCGGCCGGGCGCCCGTCGGCCAGGCAGAGCAGACCGTCCGTCTCGTAGAGCACCCCCACCACCTGACGGTCGGTCACCAGCGGGACCACCTCGGTGGCGAGCGCCAACTGCTCGGCGGCGAGCCGGTACTCCCCGCGCTCGAAGTGGGCCCTGGCGAGCTGGTTGCGCATCCGGACCACGGCGGCCGGCCGGTTGTCCCACTGGGCCGACTCGATGCCGAGCCGGTGGGCGGCGATCCAGTCCTGGTAGAGCTTCCGGTCGTGGTAGAGCGGCCAGAGCGACTCGCAGAGCCGCCACACCTCGCCGTGCCGGCCCCGCTCGGCCGCCGTCTCCACCACGGCGCGGAAGTTGGCGCGTTCGGCGTACAGCCACTCCAGGGCCGCGGCCCCGGAGGGGAAGCGGGGCAGGTCGTCACCGCTCGGCTCCTGGAGGCGCAGCCGCTTCCCGGTCATCGCCCGGTCGGCCGCCGACGCCCGGCCGCGGTAGTACGCGACGACTCCGGCGAGCAGCCCCTCGCGGTCGGGCAGTTCCCGCGCCCGGCCGTAGGCGTGCGTCCGCACCACGTCATGGGCCCGGAAGCGGTCCTCGCCGTCGTCGTCCAGCACCTCGTCCAGCAGGTGGACGCCGCGCAGCTCCCCGATCGCCCGCTCGGCCCGCCGGACGCCGACCGCACGCGCCAGTCCGGCGGACACGAAGGGGCCCGGGTGCACGCCGATCAGGTGGTAGAGCGCCCGGCCCTCCGGCGACAGCCGCTCGTAGACCAGGTCGTACGTCGCGCCGAGATCGTTCTCCTCGTCCTCCAGCATCGCCAACCTGCCCTCGCGGTCGTGCAGTTCGGCCAGCACCCGGCCGACCGGCAGGCTGTCGCGGTCCAGCAGCTGGCTGCCGACCGCGTTCAGCGCGAGCGGCAGTCCGCCGCACAGCTCGACCAGCTCCGCCAGCTCCCCGTCGGTGCCCCGCCCCGAGCCCACCCAGCCGCGCACCAGCTCGGCGCCCGCCGTCGCGCTCAGCGGCCCGAGCTGGCGCACCCGCGCGCCGTCCGTCCGCAGCGCGGGCAGCCGGCGCCGGCTCGCGACCACCACCAGCCCGCGGGCCGGGAGCAGCGCCCGGACCTCCGCGGCGTGTTCGACGTTGTCCAGGAAGAACAGGCAGCGGCGCTCGGCGGTGGCGGTACGGAAGGCCGTGAACCGCTCGGCCTCCACGGCCGGCGGCTCGGTGCCGAGGGCGCGCAGGAAGCCGGCCAGCAGCTCGGGGAGGTCCACCCCGCCCTGGTGCCGGTAGGCGAGGAGGTCCGCGTAGAGGTCGCCGTCCGGGAAGTCCGCCCGGTGCTCCTCGGTGAACTTGGCGATCAGCTCGGTCTTGCCGACCCCGCCCAGACCGGTGAACACCACGATCCCGAGTCCGCCCGCCTCGACCAGGGCCAGGGCCTCGGCGAGGGCGGCGAGTTCCGGCTCGCGGTTGACGAACGGGCCGTGCGGCGCCCGGACCTGACGAGGTCTCGCCTTCTGCTCGGGCTGGTGAATGTGCAGCGATCCGATGGTCCCGGCCTGCACCACATGGCCGCCCACCGTGGCCCCCGACAGGGTGTTGGCCACCTCGTGCCGCTCCATCTGCCCGCTCCCTCCGACCGGCCCGGGCCCCAGCCTACGGGCTGGGCACCGGGCCGGAGGGGCACTCGGATGTCAGCGGGGGGTGATCTCGCCCATCTCCGCCCAGCCGTCCATGCCGGGGATCTCGGTGGAGACGATCCGCGGCTTGGCGGCCACCGCGTACGACAGGTCCTCCATGGCCTTGGCGAAGTGCGCGGACTCCACGTGCTCCTTGCCGGCCTCGCCGTCGCGGAACGCCTCGACCAGGACGAACTCGTTGGGGTCGTCGACGCTGCGGGACCACTCGAAGAAGATGTTGCCGGGCTCGTTCCGGGTGGCCCGGGTGAACTCGTCGACCAGGTCGAGCCAGCCGTCGACGCGCTCGGGGCGGACCGGGAACTTGACGGTGATGAAGATCATGGGGCTTCCTTCCACGCCACGCTCACACGTGGCCGTACGGGTTCGGGGGCGGGCGGCTCGACGAGCACAGTGTCCATCGTCGCAGGTCAGCAGGGCCGCCTACGACACAGGACCGGTTCCGCTCAGGCCGCCTGGCAGCTCGGGCACCAGAAGAGGTTGCGGGCGGCGTGCTCCTCCGTCCGCACGTCGGTGCCGCAGACCAGGCACGGCATGGCGGCCCGCCGGTAGACGTAGACCTCGCCGCCGTGGTCGTCCACCCGGGGCGGACGGCCCATCGCCTCGGGGGTGTGCTCGGGGCGGACGGTGTCGATCCGGCCCGCGGTGACGCCCTCGCGCATCAGCGCGACCAGGTCCGCCCAGATCGCGTCCCACTCCCGGCGGGTGAGGTCACGGCCGGCCCGGTGCGGGTCGATGCCGTGGCGGAACAGCACCTCGGCCCGGTAGACGTTGCCCACCCCGGCCAGCACCTTCTGGTCCATCAGCAGCGCCGCGACCGTCGTCCGGCTGCCCGATATCCGGCGCCAGGCGGCCTCCGCGTCGGCGTCGGCGCGCAGCGGGTCCGGCCCCAGCCGGGCGGCGACGGCCGCCTTCTGCTCCTCCGTGACGAGCGCGCAGGTGTTGGGGCCGCGCAGGTCCGCGTAGCCGTCCTCGTTCTCCAGCCGCAGCCGGACCAGCCCGACCGGCTCCGGCGCCGGGCCCGTGCCGAAGGTGAAGCCGCCGTAGAGGCCGAGGTGGACGTGCACCCAGCCGCCCTCCTCGAAGCCGAGGAAGAGGTGCTTGCCGGTGGCCTCCGCGCCGGTGAGCAGCTGCCCGTCGATCACCTTCGCCTCGTCGGCGAACCGGCCCTGCGGACTGGAGACCCGGACCGGGCGGCCGCCGAAGGCCTTCCGGTTCTCGGTGGCGAGGCGGTGGATGATGTGGCCTTCCGGCACGGGCGTCAGCTCCTCCGGGCGCTGCGACAGGACCCGCCCATCATCGCAGCCGGCCCCGACAGTTCCACGACCGTGCAGGTCAGCGGACCGGGACGCCCATCAGCCTGGCCAGGATGACGCGGTCCAGCTCGGCGGCCGTCCCGGCGACGTCCAGGGCGGAGTTGTCGATGATCGGCAGCCCGGAGTTGTACCAGCCGGCCATCCGCCCGTGGATCCGGGCCACCTCCTCGTCCCCGAGGCGGCGGTTGCCGCTGCGCCGGGCGTTGCGGTGCAGCACCGAGTCCAGGCTGGGCAGCAGCACGACCGGGATCATGCCGGGGCCGATGTGCCGCTTCCAGCCGCCGAGGCCGATCGCCGGGCGGTCCGGGAAGACGGCGTCGTCGACGATGCAGGAGATGCCGTTGGCCAGGTAGTTGCGGCAGGCGAAGCCGCAGGTGCGGCGGGCCAGCCGGTACTGCGCCTCGGAGGCGTTGTTCCAGCCGGACTGCGGGTTGGCGAAGCCGGACTGCACCCACTCGCGGACGTCGTCCAGGCTGATGTGCGCGGTCGGGGTGGGCCTGCGCTCGGCCCAGTACCGGGCGACGGTGGTCTTGCCGGCCCCGGCCGGTCCGATCAGCAGGACGGCGATCGGCCCGGTGGGCGCGTGCTGCCGCGGCGGGTGGGCGGGCAGCTGGACCGGCATCCCGGCCGGCAGCACGAAGTGCCCGGTGCCTCCCGCGGGCACCGGCGCGCTCGGCGCCGGGGCGGGGGGAGGCGCAGGAGCCGGTGCGGGGGCGGGCGCCGGACGGACCGGCGGCGGAGCGGAGATCGGCGTCCCCGGCGACGTCCCCCGCGGACCGCCCCCCGGCGGCACCGGCGGAGCGACGGGACGCGGCGGGACCTGCCCGCCTCCGGCGTACTGCGTCACGACACCTCCCGACACCTCTCAGCGGGGACACTACACGGAGGCCCGGCAGCGGGCACAGTCCGCCGCCGGGCCACCGCCCGTACCCTCAGCGCGTGGTGAGCTGCTCGGCCAGCGCACGCAGCGCCAGCTCGTAGGAGCCGAGCCCGAATCCGGCGATGGTGCCGGAGGCCACCGCGGCGATCACCGAGGTGTGCCGGAAGGTCTCCCGGGCGTACGGGTTGGAGATGTGCACCTCGATCAGCGGCGCGGTGCGCTGGGCGGCGGCGTCCCGCATCGCGTACGAGTAGTGGGTGAACGCGCCGGGGTTGATCACCACCGGCAGCTGCCCGTCGGCCGCCTCGTGCAGCCACTCCACCATCTGCTGCTCGGAGTTGGTCTCGTGCACCTCGACCTCGAAGCCGAACTCCCGGCCGAGCGCGGTGCAGCGCTCGACCAGTCCGGCGTACGAGGTGGCGCCGTAGACGTCCGGCTCGCGGCTGCCCAGCCGGCCCAGGTTGGGGCCGTTGAGCACCAGCACCCTGGTCACGCCGAGACCTCCGCGTAGGCGGCGACCAGCAGGGACGGGTCGGGGCCCTCCAGCACGGAGGTCTTGCCCAGGCCGTCCAGCACGATGAAGCGGATCAGGTCGCCGCGGGACTTCTTGTCGATCTTCATCGCGTCCAGCAGCTTCGGCCAGGCGTCCGCCCGGTAGCTCAGCGGCAGGCCGACCGAGGCCAGCACGGTGCGGTGCCTGTCGGCCGTCTCGTCGTCCAGCCGCCCGGCCAGCCGGCCGAGTTCGGCGGCGAAGACCATGCCGATGGAGATCGCGGCGCCGTGCCGCCACTTGTACCGCTCGTTGCGCTCGATGGCGTGGCCGAGGGTGTGGCCGTAGTTGAGGATCTCGCGGCGCCCAGATTCCTTGAGGTCCCCGGAGACCACGTCGGCCTTGACCTGGATGGCGCGGCGGATCAGCTCGACGGTGTGCGGGCCCGCCGGGGTCTTGGCGCCCTCGGGGTCGGCCTCGATCAGGTCGAGGATGGCCGGGTCGGCGATGAAGCCGCACTTGATGACCTCGGCGAGGCCGGAGACGTAGTCGTGCTTCGGCACGGTCTCCAGGGTGCCGAGGTCGGCCAGCACGCCCACCGGCGGGTGGAAGGCGCCGACCATGTTCTTGCCCTCGGCGATGTTGATGCCGGTCTTGCCGCCGACCGCCGCGTCGACCATGCCGAGCAGCGTGGTGGGCATGGAGATCCAGCGCACCCCGCGCAGCCAGGTGGCGGCCACGAAGCCGGCCAGGTCGGTGGTGGCGCCGCCGCCGAGGCCGACGACGACGTCGCTGCGGGTGAAGCCGGTCTGTCCGAGCACCGACCAGCAGTACGCGGCGACCTCGGCGCTCTTGGCGTCCTCGGCGTTGGGCACCTGGAGCGCGATGGCCTCGTAGCCCTCGCCGGCCAGGTCCTCGCGGACGGCGTCGGCAGTGGCGGCCAGCGCCTCCGGGTGGATGATCGCGACCCGCTTGGCCCGGGGACCGATCAGCGGCGCCAGCTCACCGAGCAGCTGGTGCCCGATCAGCACGTCGTACGGGTCGTGGCCGGCGCTGCCGCCGACGTGGATCCTGACGGTGGTGTCAGTCATGGGGGGTCTTCAGCTCCAGTGCTTCCAGTACGGCGTCCGCGACCTGCTCCGGGGTGCGCCCGGCGGTGTCGACCACGGCGGTGGCCACCTCCAGGTAGAGGGGGCGGCGGGCCTCCATCAGCTCGCGCCAGCGGGCCCGCGGGTTGACGGCCAGCAGCGGGCGCGGGGCGTCCAGGCCGACCCGCTTGACCGCGTCGGCGAGCGGGACCTCCAGCAGGACCACCGGCAGTTCGTGCAGCAGCGCGCGGGTGGCCTCGGCCAGCACCGCGCCGCCGCCGAGCGCCAGGATCCCGTCGTGCCCCTCGGTGGCGGCGCGCACGGCCGCCGCCTCCAGCTCACGGAAGTGCGGCTCGCCCTCGTCGACGAAGATGTCCGGGATCGGCTTGCCGGCCGTCGCCTCGATGTCGGCGTCGGTGTCCCGGAAGCCGACGCCCAGGCGCTCGGCCAGGACCCGCCCGACGGTGGACTTGCCACTGCCGGGCGGGCCGACCAGCACGACAACTGGATAGGTCATCGGATGATCAGGTTGTCGAGGTAGCCCTGCACGTTGCGACGGGTCTCGGCGACGTTGTCGCCGCCGAACTTCTCGCTGACCGCGTCCGCCAGCACCAGCGCGACCATCGCCTCCGCGACGATGCCGGCGGCCGGCACCGCGCAGACGTCCGAGCGCTGGTGGTGCGCCTTGGCCGGCTCGCCGGTGCGCACGTCCAGGGTCTGGAGCGCCCGCGGCACGGTGGCGATCGGCTTCATCGCGGCGCGCACCCGCAGCACCTCGCCGGTGGACAGGCCGCCCTCGGTGCCGCCGGAGCGGCCGGAGGTGCGCTTGACGCCCTCGGCGGTCGGGACGATCTCGTCGTGCGCCTGGGAGCCCGGCACCCGGGCCAGCTCGAAGCCGTCGCCGACCTCGACGCCCTTGATCGCCTGGATGCCCATCAGCGCGGCGGCCAGCCGCGCGTCCAGTCGGCGGTCCCAGTGCACGTGCGAGCCGAGGCCCACCGGCACGCCGTACGCGAGCACCTCGACCACGCCGCCCAGGGTGTCGCCGTCCTTGTGGGCCTGGTCGATCTCGGCGACCATCGCCTTCGAGGCGTCGGCGTCCAGGCAGCGCACCGGGTCGGCGTCCAGCGCGGCCTCGTCCGAGGGCAGCGGGACCACGCCGGCCGGCGCCTTGGCGGCGGCCAGCTCGACCACGTGGCTGACGATCTCGATCCCGGCCACCTCGCGCAGGTACGAGCGGGCGACGGCGCCCAGCGCGACCCGGGCGGCCGTCTCCCGGGCGCTGGCGCGCTCCAGGATCGGCCTGGCCTCGTCGATCGAGTACTTCTGCATGCCGGCCAGGTCGGCGTGACCGGGCCGGGGGCGGGTGAGCGCCTCGTTGCGGGCCAGGCCCGCCAGCACCTCGGGGTCGACCGGGTCGGCCGACATGACCTGCTCCCACTTCGGCCACTCGGTGTTGCCGACCATGACCGCGACCGGGCTGCCCATGGTCAGGCCGTGCCGGACGCCGCCGAGGAAGGTCACCTGGTCCTGCTCGAACTTCATCCGCGCCCCGCGACCGTAACCGAGCCGGCGGCGCGCCAGCGCGTCGGCCACCAGGTCGGTGGTGACCGGTACACCGGCGGGCAGGCCTTCCAGCGTCGCGACGAGTGCGGGGCCGTGCGACTCCCCCGCGGTGAGCCAGCGCAACGTACCCAACGGAGCTCCTTCATCAGCGGACCGGCCTCGGCACCGCCGGGGCCGCCCGGGCGTGCCTTGTGGCTGAATCCTTTCATGCCCCAGGAGCACCCGGCGGCACAGTCCGCGTGACGGACGGCGACCGGCCACCATCCGGCCGGGAAACCGGTCGCAGGACGGGCCCTGCCCCCCGCCCTACGGCCGGGCCGCCCGGCTCAGCGGCCGGCGAGCGCCTTCTCCCCCGCCTCGCGCATCGCCGCCAGCGGCCCGGGGGCCCGCCCGGTGAAGGCCTCGCTCTGCAACACCGCCTGGTGCACCAGCAGGTCCAGCCCGCCCAGGACGGTCGCCCCGCGCCCGGCCACGGCGGCGGCCAGCGCCGTCGGCCAGGGGTGGTACAGCACGTCGAACAGCGCGCCCGGCCCTGCGGGCAGCCCGTCGGCGAAGACGTCGGTGGCGCCGGCCGGCGTGGTGGAGACGGTCAGCGGCCCGGCCAGCGCCCCGGCCCCGCGCTCCCAGTCCGCGGTCCGGACGGCCACGCCCAGCCGCTCGCCCAGCTCGGCCATCTCCCTGGCCCGCTCGGCGCTGCGCACGTAGACCGTCACCTCGCCGGTGCACACCTGGGCCAGCGCGGCCAGCGCCGAGGAGGCGGTCGCCCCGGCACCCAGCACGGCCGCCTCTGGCACCTCGGTGATCCCGCGCTCGCGCAGCGCGTTGACCAGCCCGGGGACGTCGGTGTTGTCCCCGGTGCGCCGGCCGTCGGCGGTGAAGACCACCGTGTTCACCGCGTCCACCGAGCGGGCCGTCGCGCTGACCTCGTCGAGCAGCGGGACGATCGCCCGCTTCAGCGGCATCGTGAGCGACAGCCCCGCCCACTCGGCCTCGTCCAGGGCGGCGACGAACCCCGGCAGCCCGGCCTCGTCGACCTCGAAGCGGTCGTAGCGCCAGCCGTCCAGCCCGAGCGCCGCGAAGGCGGCCCGGTGCAGGTCCGGCGAGAGCGAGTGGGCGATCGGCGAGCCGAGTACGGCTGCCCGGTGCTTGCTGGTCAAGGCTGTCTCTCCGCGAACTGTCTTCCGGCCGTTGCTACTTGGTGGTGCAGTGGCCACGGGCCTCGTCGAAGTTCTGCCCGGCCGCCGTGCAGTACTCCTTGACGTTGGCGTAGTGCTCCTTGCTCGTCTCCGCGAACCTGGTCTCGGTCGGGGACATCGCGATGAAGTAGAGCCACTTGCCGTCCGCCGGGTGCAGCACCGCGTTGAGCGCGTCGTCGCCGGGGTTGGCGATCGGCGTCGGCGGCAGGCCCTGGTTGATGTAGGTGTTGTACTTGTTGGACGCGTCGTCCATGTCCTTCTTGTTGAGTTCCTTGCGGTTCAACGAGTACTGGAGCGTGGTGTCCATGCCGAGCCGGTGGTTGATCTCGCCACCGGCCGCCAGCCGGTTCTGGATGGTCTTGGCCATCTTGGCGAAGTCCGCCGCGTTGTTGCCCTCGCGCTGGAGGATGCTCGCCTCGATGAGTACCTCGTAGCCCGTCTTCAGGCCCACCGAGGCGGCCTGGGAGTCCAGGTTGGCGTACTTCTCGGTGGCGTTCTTCACCATCTGCTTGAGCAGGTCCTCGGGCTTCATGCCCTCGGCGATGTTGTAGCGGGTCGGCCAGAGGAAGCCCTCCAGGTTGCCATTCGCGTACGGCGGCAGGCCGAGGTCGTTGACCTGGGCCTTGGCGACGCCCGCCGTGGTGCCCTGCTGGAGCTTCAGCTTGGTGTCGATCAGGGTGTAGATCTCGGTGGAGTTCTTGCCCTCCGGGACCACGATCGCCGCACCGCCCGCCTGGGCGAGCAGCTCCTTGAGCGCGGCCGCGGCCGGCATCTCCTTCTTCAGCCCGTAGTAGCCGTACTGGATGGTGCCGCACTTGGGCTCGGCGTTGCAGGCGCCGGTGAAGGCGTCGACGCTCTTGACCACGCCCGCGTTCTTCAGCACCAGGCCGATCTGCCCGCCGACCGCGCCCTTCTTGACCTCGACCTGGACGGAGCCGGTGCCCTCGCCGGTGAAGTCCGGGGCCGGGCCGAAGTGGTCCTGGTAGAAGCCGTAGCCCCACCAGCCGGCCCCGCCCATGGCGCCGAGCAGCACCATCGCGACCAGCAGGCAGGCGCCGCCGTTGCGGCGGCCCGACTTCTTGCCCTTCTCCTTGCGCTTCTTCTGGGCCTCGCGGGAGTCGTCCCGGTCCCCGAGGAAGCCCGCCTCGGGCTGCTCCTCCAGGTACCCGCCGTCCTCGTGGCGGCCGTCCTCGTGGCCGTCCCACTCGTCCGCGGCGTCCTCGCGCGCTCCGCCGACCGGGTCGGTGCCGGCCTCCAGCGCGGCGGCCTCGGCCTCCCAGTCGATCCCGTCCGGGCCGGGACCCGCGGCCGGGGCGGGAGCCGGAGCCGGCTGCGGCCGGGCCTGCTGCTGTTGCCGGGCCTGCTGCTGTTGGGCCACCTGCTGCTGGGACTGCGCGGCCTGCTGCGGCATCCCCTGCTGGGGCATTCCGAGCTGGGGCATCCCCTGCTGCTGCGCCGGCGCCTGCTGCTGGGGCACCTGCTGCGGGTAGCCCTGCTGCATCGGGTGCTGGGGCTGCCTGCCCTGCATGAACCCCTGCTGGGCGTAGCCCTGCTGCTGCATCTGCTGCGGGTAGCCCTGCTGCCCATCGGGGTAGCCCTGCTGCGGCGCCATCTGCTGCTGGGGCTGCTGCTGGGGGTAGCCCTGCTGCTGCATCATCTGCTGCTGCATCTGCGGCGCCATCTGATGCTGGGGCTGCTGCTGGGACTGCTGGGGCTGCTGCTGCGCGTACCCCTGCTGCACGTCCCCGTACGGCTGCTGGACCTGCTGGCCCTGCTGCTGGACCTGCTGCGGGTACTGCTGCTGCCACTGGCCGTCCTGCTGGCCGGGGACCGGCTGCCGGCCGTCGTACCCGGGATCACCGGGGTGCCACGGCTCGCCCTGGGGGCCGTAGCCCCCACCCAGATCGGTCATCGATCCCCTTAACCGACGGTGACGGCCGGAGGATCGAACCGGCCGTCCGGGACGACGCCGTCCCGGCTGATTCTCGAACCGGCGTGCTAGCGCAGCGCCTGGAGGGAGACGTTACCGTACCGCAGCCTCACCCCCGGCCGGGCGGACGCACCGTCAGTGAGCGACCTCACCGACGGCACACAGCACCGTCACGGGGTCGCCGCACCGGCGCCGGACGGTGCGCCGGACCCGCCCGGCGCCGACGGGGCCCCGGAGCCCGGGGCGCTCGGCTTGGCCGCCGCCCGGTTGGCGTTGAACTCCGCCACGTTGCGTTGCTGCACGTCGAAGCTGTCGGTGAAACGGGTGTCCCCCGGCTTCACGGTGACGAAGTACAGCCAGTCCCCCGGCGTCGGGTCCAGCGCCGCCATGATCGCCTGCCGCCCCGGGTTGGAGATCGGGCTCGGCGGCAGCCCGGCGTGCAGGTAGGTGTTGTACGGGGAGTCCAGCCTGGTGTCGGTCACCGAGGTGTTCAGGGTCGAACGGCCGAGCGCGTAGTTGATGGTCGAGTCCAGTTGCAGGGGCATGCCCTTGGCCAGCCGGTTGTAGATCACCCTGGCCACCTTGCCCATGTCCTCGGTGTTGTCGGCCTCGCCCTGGACCATGCTGGCCACGGTGACCAGCCCGTACTCGCTCTGCCCGAGGTTCTGCGCGACCACGGTGGCGTCGTCCCGGCTGAACTCCTTCCCGGCCCGGTCCACCATCTGCTTCAGCAGGTCGAAGGCGGTGGTGCCCTCGGTGACGCTGTACGTCGCCGGGAACAGGTAGCCCTCGGGGCTGCCGTTGGTGAAGTCCGGCAGGCCGAGGTCCGCGCCCTGCTCCTGGGCGGTCTTCTGGGCGGTGCCCTCGGGCAGGTCCAGCTTCTTGTCGATGGCCGCGTAGATCTGGTAGCCGCGCCAGCCCTCGGGGATGGTCAGGCCGTTGGCGTTGGCCGGGTCGATCAGGATCGCCAGCGCCGCCGCGGCCGACATCTTCTGCCTGAGCGTGTACGTCCCCGGCTGGATCCGCCCGGCGGCCGCCGCGCTGCCCTTCGCGGCCCGGGTGAAGGCGAGCGAGCTGGCCACCACCCCGTTGCGCACCAGCGCGGACGCGATCTGGGCGAGGCCGGCGCCCTCCGGCACCGAGACCTGGACGCTGCCGGTGCCCTGCCCGGCGAAGTCGGCGGCGACCGGGGGCTTGCGCTGCGACTGGACCCAGGTGTACCCGGTCAGCCCGATCCCGCCGAAGACCACGATCAGCGCCAGCGCGGTGAGCCCGCAGGCCAGTCCGTTACGCCGTCGGTGCGGATCGGGCGCATCGAAGCGCGGACGGGGCGCGCCCGGCGGGCGGCCCTCCGGTTCCAGCACCGGCGCACCCAGGTGCCCGGGCGTGAGCCCCGGATGGAAGTCCTGGTCGGTCATGGCTCGCGTCCCCTCGGCGGTCCCAGAGCGTTCAGGATCGACGCGAATCAATCCAAAACGGACATGGAAACGAACGAAAAAGGGGTCCGTGCGGACGCGTCCGCACGGACCCCTCTTCGGGACGTTAGATCAGACCGGTCAGCCGGCCGCCTCGACGCTCTCACCGGGCGGGCGTCCGCTCACCCGTTCGGACTCAAGGGCGGACTGGAGGATCACCACCGCGGCAGCCTGGTCGACCACCGAGCGGCCCTTCTTCGCCTTGACCCCCGACGCGCGCAGCCCGTGGGTCGCGGTGACGGTCGACATCCGCTCGTCCACCAGCCGCACCGGCACCGGGTAGAGCCGGTTGGCCAGCCGCGCCGTGTACGCCCTGACCTTCTCCGCCGCCGGGCCCTCCTTGCCGCTGAGCGAGCGCGGCAGCCCGACGATCACCTCCATCGCGCCGTACTCGTCGACGATGGCGGCGATCCTGGCCTGCGACTTCACTCCGGCCGGGACGGTCTCCACGGGTGTGGCGAGCACCCCGTCGGGGTCGCAGGACGCGACCCCGATCCGGGCGTCCCCGACGTCGACGGCGATCCGCCGCCCCCGCCGGAAGGGCCTCTCCTCCTGCTCCATCAGCTGGCGCGCTCCGCGACCAGGCCGCGCACCGCGGCGATGGCCTCGCCGACCGCGGCCGCGTCGGAGCCGCCGCCCTGGGCGACGTCGTCCTTGCCGCCACCGCCGCCGCCGAGGGTCTTGGCGGCGACCCTGACCAGCTCGCCGGCCTTGATGCCGCGGCCGCGGGCGTCCTCGTTGGTGGCGATCACGGTCAGCGGACGGTCGTTCGCCACGGTGAAGGCGGCGACCACGGCCGGGCGCGCGCCGAGGCGGCCGCGCACGTCCAGGACCAGCTTGCGCAGCTCGTCCGCGCCCACGCCGTCGGCGACCTGCGCGGCGACCACGGCGATGCCGTGCACATCCTCGGCCGAGTCGGCCAGGCCCGCCGCGGCGGCCAGCACCTTCTCGGCGCGGAAGCGCTCGATCTCCTTCTCGGCGTCCTTGAGCTTGGCGAGCATGCCGGAGATCTTCTCCGGCAGCTCCTCCGGGCGGCCCTTGACCAGCTCGGTGAGCTGGGCGACCACGGTGTGCTCACGGGCCAGGAAGTTGTACGCGTCGGTGCCGACCAGCGCCTCGACGCGGCGCACGCCGGAGCCGATCGACGACTCGCCGAGCAGCTTCACCAGGCCCAGCTGGGCGGTGTTGCCGACGTGGGTACCGCCGCACAGCTCCTTGGAGAAGTCGCCGATGGTGACGACCCGGACCTCGTCGCCGTACTTCTCGCCGAACATCGCGATGGCGCCGGCCTTGCGGGCCTGGTCCATCGTCATGACCTCGGCGCTGACCTCCAGCTCGCGGCCCAGCACGTCGTTGATCTTCTGCTCGACGTCGGTCAGCACGCTGCCGGGCACGGCGGCGGGCGAGCCGAAGTCGAAGCGGAAGCGGCCGGGGGCGTTCTCGGAGCCGGCCTGGGCGGCCGTCGGGCCGAGCGCGTCACGCAGCGCCTGGTGGGTCAAGTGGGTGGCCGAGTGGGCGCGGGCGATCGCCCGGCGGCGCTCGGTGTCGATCGTGGCGTACGCCGAGGCGCCCAGCACGACCTCGCCGAACAGCACCCCGCCGGAGTGCACCACGACACCGGGGACGGGCTTCTGCACGTCGCGGATCTCCACCACCGCGCCGGACTCCAGCCGGATCCGGCCCTGGTCGGCGAGCTGGCCGCCGCCCTCGGCGTAGAACGGGGTCCGGTCGAGGATGATCTCGACCTCGTCGCCCTCGGAGGCGGCCGGCGACGGGACACCGTTCACCAGCAGGCCGACCACGGTGGCCTCGCCCTCGGTGAGGGTGTAGCCGGTGAAGACGCTGGCGCCGGACCTGTCGGCGACCTCGCGGTACGCCGCGACGTCGGCGTGGCCCATCTTCTTGGCCTTGGCGTCCGCCTTGGCGCGGTCCCGCTGCTCCTGCATCAGACGGCGGAAGCCCGCCTCGTCCACCTGGAGGCCCTGCTCCTCGGCCATCTCCAGGGTGAGGTCGATCGGGAAGCCGTAGGTGTCGTGCAGCTTGAACGCCTGCTCGCCGGAGAGCACCGCGCCGCCGGACTGCTTGGTCTCGGTGACCGCGACGTCCAGCAGGTTGGTGCCGGCCTTCAGGGTCTGGAGGAAGGCCGCCTCCTCGCCGACGACGACCGTCTCGACGCGCTTGCGGTCGGACTCCAGCTCCGGGTACTGCGGGGCCATCGCCTTGATCGCGACGTCGATGAGCTCCTTGGCCACCGGCTCGGTGGCGCCCAGCAGCCGCATGTTGCGGATGGCCCGGCGCAGGATGCGGCGCAGCACGTAGCCGCGGCCCTCGTTGCCCGGGGAGACGCCGTCGCCCACCAGCATCAGCGCGGTGCGGATGTGGTCGGTGACCACGCGCAGCGAGACGTCCGACTTGTGGTCGGCACCGTAGGCGTGGCCGGTGAGCTCGGCGGCGCGGTCGAGGATCATCCGGCTGGTGTCGATCTCGAAGAGGTTGTCGACGCCCTGCAGGATGGCGGCGAGACGCTCCAGGCCGAGGCCGGTGTCGATGTTCTTGCTCGGCAGGTCGCCGAGGATCTCGAAGCCGTCCTTGCCGTCGCCGTGGCCGCGCTCGTACTGCATGAAGACCAGGTTCCAGATCTCCAGGTAGCGCTCGCCGTTGACGGCCGGGCCGCCCTCCTCGCCGTACGCGGGGCCGCGGTCGTAGTTGATCTCCGAGCACGGGCCGCACGGGCCGGGGACGCCCATCGACCAGAAGTTGTCCTTCATGCCCAGGCGCTGGATGCGCTCGGAGGGCACGCCGATGACGTCACGCCAGATCTGCTCGGCCTCGTCGTCGTCCTTGTAGACGGTGATCCAGAGCTTCTCCTTCTCCAGGCCGTAGCCGCCGTCCGCGACGGGAGAGGTGAGCAGCTCCCAGGCGAACTTGATGGCTCCTTCCTTGAAGTAGTCACCGAAGGAGAAGTTGCCGCACATCTGGAAGAAGGAGCCGTGCCGGGTGGTCTTCCCGACCTCCTCGATGTCCAGGGTGCGCACGCACTTCTGGACGCTGGTGGCGCGCGAGAACTGCGGCTTGACCTCGCCCAGGAAGTAGGGCTTGAACGGCACCATGCCGGCGTTGACGAGCAGCAGGGTGGGGTCGTCGGCGACCAGGGACGCCGACGGAACGACGGTGTGGCCGCGCTCCTCGAAGAAGCGCAGCCAGCGGCGGCGGATCTCAGCCGACTCCATTAGTGGTCCTTCCGGTTCGGGGTGCCGCCCCGCGGCGGCAGCGCGCGGCGGGGCGTTTCTTCAGTGGTCTCGGGGGTGGTGCGGGCGCCGTCGGATCCGGCGCGGGTGCGGGACGGAGGCAGGGCGGCGGCCGGGCTACCGGGCACCGCCGAGATAGCTCGGTACCGCTCCGCCGAGGGGGGCAGCGCGGAGCGCCGCCCGTGCGGGGCGGCGGGCAGCGGGCGGGAGCCGCGGGGCTCCGTCACGGCGGTGCCGTGCAGCCCGAGGTCGTCCTTCAGCTGCTCCTCGCGCTCGGCCATGCCGGCCTTCACGTCCTGGGCGAACTGCTTGGCCAGGTCGCCCAGGTGCAGCGCACTGCGGGCGGCGGTGCCGGAGAGGCTGTCCGGGGTGAGCCGGTGCACGGCCTCGTTGGCCTTGTTCATGGCCCAGACGGTGGCGCCGGCGCCGACCGCCATCCAGAAGATGCGTCGCACCATGCCGTCAGCCCCTCACCGCGCGCCGGACCCGGGAGAACAGGCCGCTCCTGGGCGCGGTCGCGGCGCGCACCTCGGCCCGGATCAGCCGGGCCAGCTCCTCGCGCTCGCCGGCCTGCCCGGGCACCGACGACAGACCGCCCTGCTGCCGGGCGACGGCCTTGCGCACGCCGTAGCTGAAGGCGGCGACCTTCACCAGCGGTCCGCCCAGGGTGGCGGCCACGGTGGAGGAGAGCGCGTTGGCGTTGGCGGCGGCGTCCTGCACGTTGGCGGTGATCTCGTCGACCCGCTCCAGCTGCTCGTTGGCGCTGCGCACCGCGGCGCCCGCGTCGGTCAGCAGCGGGACGGCCTGCTCGGTGACCGCGGAGACCAGGACGGTGGCCTCCTTGAGCACCCGCGAGAGGCGGACCAGCACCACGGCGAGCAGGGTGACCAGGACCGCCCAGAAGACGGCGACGAGCAATCCGGCCAGCTCTCCCACGGACACCTTTGCGCGCTCCCTCGCCTTGCTGTTCTCCAGGGGAACCCTATCGCGCCCGGGCCCGGTTTCCGGACCGGGTCGTTTCCCGGCGATCCGGTCGGGTGTGCGATCCGCGCGCGTAACCTACCGGCCGGTCACCTCGTTCTGCCGTGCAGGCCGTCGCCCGGACGGCCCGACGCACGCCCGGACCGCGACGGTCCGGCCTGGAAGCACGGGGAGCAGCCCTTGGCCGGGGACCGGAGAGCACGGGCCGGCGAGCCCGCGGCGGGGCCGCCCGAGCCGGAGCCGGGACGGCTGCCGGCCGAGGTGACCGGGTTCGTCGGGCGGCAGGACGAACTGGCCGAACTGGCCGGCCTGCTGGCCTCGGCCCGGCTGGTGACCGTCACCGGGCCCGGCGGCGTGGGCAAGAGCCGGCTCGCCCTGCGCGCGGCGGTGCTGGCGGCCGGCCCGTTCCCGGACGGCGCCTGGCTGGTGGACGTGACCCCGGTGCAGGACTCGCTGCTGCTCGGCCACGCCGTCCTGGAGGCGCTGCGCCTGGCCGAGGGCACCGCCCGTCCGCCGCTGGACGTCCTGGCCGAGCGGCTGGAGGGCCGGCGCCTGCTGCTGGTCCTGGACGGCTGCGAGCACCTGGTGGAGGCCGGCGCCGAGCTGGCCGACGCGCTGCTGCGGGCACTGCCCGGCCTGCGGCTGCTGGCCACCAGCCG
>NZ_MSJQ01000017.1 GCF_014596515.1 Streptomyces sp. CBMA156 | reverse complement strand
CCGATGCGGGCGAGCGCCGCGCCGCGGGCGGTGAAGTCGTCGAGGTCGCGGGGCAGCGGCAGGGTGCCCGCGGGCACCGTGGCGACGGGCCGGGGGCGGGGGCGTCCCGGACTCGCGGCGCCTTCCAGCGCCTCGGTGTCGCCGCTTCCCAGGTCCAGGGCCCGGGCCAGGGCCTGGACGGTGCGGCGCTGCGGTCCGCGGGTGCGGCCGCGTTCCATGTCGGCCAGCGCGCGCACGCTCACCCCGGCGGCGTGGGCCAGCTGTTCCTGGCTGAGGCGGGCACGGGTGCGCAGGCCGCGCAGGAGGCCGCCGAAGGAGTCGGCGCGAGGTGTGGGGTTGGAGGTGCTCATCGTCCGGGTCCTGTGTGGGGCGTGCCGTGGTGACGCCGTGGCATGTCCGGCAGAAGTATGCCGGGTGCCGGTTCTGCCGGTACGACTGCCTGGCGTCGGGCGCCCGGCGGTGGTGGACTCGGAGCGGCCGCGCACACCCCGCGCGGCCGGGGCCGGGACCGGTGCACGCCGGCCGCCCACACCCCCCTTTTCCGAAACGAACCCCGCTCACAGATCGACCGGACCACCCCTCGGCCCGTCGGGAGCAGTCGCCCCGGCGGGCCGCACGCGTGCGGTCACCCCATCCCCGAACCCCAGGGAGCCTCCCTTGCCATGTGATCGTCCACGATCACCCGCCCTGCGCCGGATCCCCGCGATCGGCTGCGTGCTGTCCCTGCTCATCGCTCTGGTCTACGCCCTGACGGCGGCGGCGCCTCCCGCACGGGCGTCGGTCAACGACCTCGGCTTCGCCACCTGGAACATGCAGGGAAGCGGAGGGAAATGGGCGGACTACATCAAGCCGTTCCTGCACGAGAACCCCCGGATCACCGTCCTGGCGCTCCAGGAGATGTCGAGCCCGCCGCCGAGTTTCTTCTCCCTGGGGGACCAGACGATCCCCGCGGCGTACAACACCGCGGCCGGTCCGGCAGCCGCGAACATCGTGGTCTCGCAGAACTACTTCACGATCGGCGAGGAAACGTTCCTCCTGTTCTGGGCCATCACCGACACCAACGGAGACCCGGCTCGCCCCGGCCGGGTCAACGTCGGCCTCATCGTGCGCACCAGCGCCCTGCCGTTCAACGTGACACCCGAGCCGATGGTGGTGCAGCCCGATCCCCTCGGCAACAGCCTTCCCCGCCCGCTGATCGGGGTACGGCTCGGCAGCGACGTCTACTACAGCGCACACGCCTGGTCCGGCGGCGGCAACGACCGGAACAACATCGTCGCGGGCGTGGCGCAGCGCGGCGGCACCGGCCCGAACGGGCAGTGGGCGGTGGCGGGGGACTTCAACTTCAACCTGCTGGACCCCAACCAGCCGCTCGGGTGGGTTCCGCCCGCAGGAGTACTGCGCCGCAGCGGCGAGCCCACGCGTTCCAGTGCGGACGGGCAGCGGCTCTCGGAGCTGGACTACGCGGTCACGAGCGTGCCGCCGAACCCGGGGACCAGGACGGCCAGGCGGGGGTTGCAGGGCTCCGACCACTTCCCGGTCCAGTTCAACGCCCCCATGCAGGCCGCGGCGGAGCCCGTCGCGTACCGGCTGATCGACCAGGCGCCGGCCGGCGGCGCACGGGTTCGGACCATCGGTCTGGGCCCGGATCGGCGCGGTGAGAACGGCGCCCCGATCACCGCGCAGGAGGTCGCGCACGACCTCGGGCAGGTCCTGGAGAGCGTCAGTCCCACCGGGATCGGCGGCGTCGACTACTCCGGCCTGCGGGCCTGGGCGTCGGGCAAGTGCCTGGACGTAGGGGTGGCCGCGGCGGGCACGGCGGCCAGGGCGGTGGTGCAGAACGACTGCCAGGTGCCGGCGGCGAAGAGCCAGCTGTGGCGCCTGGACACCGGATACAACCAACTCGTCAACGCCGACGGCCTCGCGGTGACCCTCGGGGCGCCGGTCGGCACAGCTCTGACGGCCGGCGCGCCGAGCGTCCAGAGCGGCGCCTGGGGCCTGGACCCCGTCGACACGTGGCGGTGGAAGTGCGCCGTCGAGACGCCGGCGGTCGTCACCACCGCGGCCTTGGCGACCGCCTCCGACGGCCAGACGCCCTTCCCGCCACCGCAGGGCGGCGTCTGCGATCCCGCCGAGGGGGCGAAGGTCTCGATGGGCGACAGCTACATCTCCGGTGAGGCCGGGCGGTGGGCGGGCAACGCCAACAGCTATGCCGAAGGATCGGCGTGGGGGACCGACCGGGCGGCCGTGGACTGCAACGCCGACGAGAGCACCTGCCGGCACGACCTGAGCCTGGTCTACGGCGACACCTCGTACGCGGACAAGCCCGGCCAGGCGTGCGACCGCGCGGACTCCGCCGAGATCCACGGCGCGGAACTGACGGGCCGGCGCTACAACATCTCCTGCTCCGGCGCGACGACCGCCGCCGTGCTGTCCCAGTCGTTCAAGGGGCAGCGCCCGCAGATAGAGGAGCTGCACGACCTGGCGGCCACCCGCTACGTCTCCCTGGTCGTCCTGTCCATCGGGGGCAACGACCTGAGGTTCTCCGAGATCCTCGCGGACTGCGCCAAGGCCTACCTGTACCCGTCGGTCAACAACAACGGCTGCCGGGCGTCCCAGGAAGCGCAGTTCGCCGCCCAGCTCGACGCGGTGAAGGCCGACGTCGTCAAGACCCTGCAGGCGATCAGGAGCACCCTGCACGACAGCGGCCAGCCCGACGGCAGCTATGACATCGTGCTCCAGTCCTACCCCAACCCGCTGCCGAGCAGCGGCCGGTACCGCTACCCGCAGGACTCCATCAACCCGTTCCAGAAGTACGGGCGTTACACGCAGGGCGGCTGCCCCTTCCTCGACCAGGACACCGACTGGGCGCACGACTCGGTGATCCCCCGCATCACGGCCCTGCTCGGCGACGCCGCGCGGCAGGCGGGCGTGTCCTTCCTGGACGTCCAGGACGCCTTCGCCGGCCACGAGCTGTGCGCGACCTCGGCCCAGCAGGCCACCTCGGCCAACACCCTCGGCGCCCCGGTGGACGCGGCGAAGGCCGAGTGGGTGCGGTGGGTGCCCTACCTCAGCGAGCAGACCAAGGACATCGGCTGGACGGCCCAGGGGCACCAGCAGGAGGCCGTCCACCCCAACTACTACGGCCAGCAGGCCCTGGCCGCCTGCCTGACCAAGATCACCGCAGGGCTCGCCGGCCGCCCCGTCACCTCACGCTGCGCGGGTGCCCCCGGCACCTCGCCCGGCGGCCTGGACGACAGCAGCCAGCTGCTGGCCAAGGGCAACCGCCGGGGCCCCGTCGACGGACTGCCGGACTGGAGCAAGGCCGGCTACCGGGGCGGCGAGCGGCTGCCGGGCGAGGCGCAACGCTCCAAGGACGCCAAGTGCCGCATCACGGCGCAGGACCTCGCCGCCACGTACGGGGTGCGGGCCGATGACGGCACGGACGACACGGACGGCATCCAGCGGGCCATCGACCACGTCCGCACCGACTGCACGCCCAACGCCTCCCCGAGCCGTCTGTCGTCGATCGAACTGCCCAGGGGCACGGTCAACGTCAGCAAGCAGCTCTCGGTGGACGTCTCCTACCTGGTGATCCGCGGGCAGGGCACCGACAGCGCCGGCGGGACCCGCATCGTGTTCAGCCCGGACGCCGCGACCCGCTACGACACCCTCTACAAGGGCCCCAGCGACCCGGCGCCCTCGCGCTGGGACCAGGACGCGATGCGCTACGAGTGCCCGGGCAAGCTCGGCTCGATCATCGGCACCGGCGGCTGGATCTGGCCGGGACGGGGACTGTTCCGCGTGCAGACCCGGGAGGTGTCCGCCAAGCACCAGCGGATGTGCGGGGACATCTCCAAACTGCCGGAGAACCGCAGAGACCTGTTCGAGGGCTCGGTCAACCAGCACTGGGAGTCGGGCGTCGAGGTCGCCGGCACCGCCGCCGACACCGCGTACGCCGCTCATCAGGGCGAACGCACCATCCAGCTCAAGCCCGACGCCGACATGTCGGCGTTCCGGCCCGGCGGCTACCTGTGGGTCGGCGCGGCGAACAGCCTGAAGTTCTACCAGAGCCAGCAGATAGACACGACCGCCGCGGCAAGTTACCTGGACAACCTGCACATGCGCCAGCAGGTCTTCCTGATCTCCTCCGTCGACGGCGGCGGCCGCACCGTCACCATCGACGAGCCCCTGGAGTTCGACATGCCCGTGAACTCCGTCTCCGACGGCTCACCGCCGCTGCCGGCCGGCACCGTCTACGCCAGCAAGGTCACCCCGCTCAAGATGATCACGAACGTCGGGTTCGAGGACTTCACCTTCACCCAGCAGCTCGACGGGATGCCGGCCAACGACGGCAGCACCTACCACGTCGACCCCACGTGCACGGTCATGGGCCCGAACTGCCCGGTCCACAACTACGGCAACCTCGCGCCCGAGTACGCCATGCACGGCATCGTCTTCAAGTGGGCGGCCGACTCCTGGGTACGGGGTGTCCGCGGTGAGATGACGGGATCGCACCCGATCGTCACCGAGGTCGCCAAGAACCTCCAGATCGAGAACAACTACTTCGACGGTGCCTGGAACAAGGGCAAGGGCGGAAACGGCTACCTGCGCGGCTCGCGCGTGTGGGACTCCCTGTACGCGTTCAACACCACCCGCAACCTGCGCCACTTCACCTTCCAGTGGTCCTCCTCGGGGAACGTCGCGTTCGCCAACGACTTCGACTCCGACCTGAACCTGCACGGCGGATGGGAGCGCCGCAACCTCTTCGACAACAACGTGGTCCACGTGCCCTTCGAGCACGCCTCCAAGAACTGCACCGTCAACTGCGGCGGTGAGGGGGGTGTCAGCGACAAGGGAACCTGGTGGCCGATCTACTGGAGCGCGGGCAACAAGGCCGTCAAGTGGTCCGGCTCCAGCGGCCCCCAGAACGTCTTCTTCAACAACGCCCTGACCAAGCAGACCACCGCCCGCGGCCCCTACCTGCCGTACCAGCCCTACTCGACGCGCCAGCGCGTCTACCAGTTCGGCTCCGACGCCACCGATCCGCGTCTCTTCAAGCACCTGACCTCCTCCGGCACCGCCATCCCGGACTGGGCCGACATGGAACGCCTGGACTACACCGGCGGAAACGGGGTGAACAACTCCTACGAGGACGACGGGAACTCCCTGTTCCTGAAGAACTTCCGCTGACGGGACATGCCCGGAGGCCGTTCGGATCAGGCCTCGCACAGCACACCCGGGGGCGCCCCGGCCCGGACATCCCGATCCGGGCCGGGGCGCCCCGCGCCATGGGGGCGCGGGGCGCCCGAGTACGGACGGGCGACGCGTTCGCGGACCGATCCGGCCACGCACACGTCGGTGACGACGCCGTACACCAGCACTCGCTTCACTTTCCGGCCGCGCCCGTGACGCCGCCCCCGATCCCCCTCCCCCAGCTCGCGCCGCCCCCGGGGACCGGGGGCGTCCGCACTCGCCGAGACCAAGCCCAGGTAAAGTGACCGGCCGAACCACCGGGAGGGCGCAGATGCGGACACCGACAGGGATACGGGGACGGACCGGGATAGTCCGGGCCCGGACGGGCACGGCGCTCGCGGCGCTCGTACTGCTCGGCAGCGCCGGAACGGCCGTTGCTGCCGAGCCGAGCGCCGGGCCGAGCCCCACGGCAGCGTCCACGGCGACCGCCACCGCCGCGCCGACCGGTCAACCCGCCGGCGGCACAACCCAGGCCGAGCGCCTGGCCGAGGAACTGCGCAAGAACCCGGTCTACGTCTCGGCCGCCGAGCCGCGCAGACTTCCGCGCTCGCTCGCCCCGGAGATCGCCGCCCTCGCCGAGCGCACCGGCGTCCCCACCTACGTGCTGGCGCTGCCGGACGGCGACGCCGCACTGCTCGCCCTGGTGCACGACCGGCTCGGCGCGGACGGCCTCTACGTGGTGATCAGCGGCTACGGCACCATCACCGCGACCGCGTTCGGCGTCGACGTTCCGGTGGACGAGGCCCGCCGGATCTCCCTGTACGGCACCCCGTACAGGGCCGGGCCGCTCGCCGGATTCGAGAACTTCGTCGACGCCGTCGCCTCCGGCAAGGACCGGGCCGCCGCCAAGGCCGAGGAACTGTACGACCGGCACCGCGACAGCGACCGGCCCAGCGCGTACATCAGCTCCACCGACCGGCAGAACCAGAACCTGCTGCTCGGGCTGGCCGTGGTGGTGATCCCCGGCCTGGTGCTGGCCCTCGGCCTTCGCCTCTCCCTCCGCCGGACCCGCTCCTCCGGCGCCGCCCCCGCCCGGAAGACCGGACCGAAGACCGGAACGAAGACCGGCCTGAAGTCTGGCAGGAAGCCCGCCGTCAGCCTGGACAAGGACCCGAAGGCGCCCCTCGCTGCCCGGACCCCGGGCGCCGGGTGGCGCCTCCGCGGCCTGCTGCCGGTGACGCTGCTGGCGACGGCCGCCGCCGTGTTCGGCGTGGTGCACTACGCGCCCACCGCCTTCCCCCAGGTCATCGACGGCCCCTACCTGAACGTCACCCAGGCGGACCTGAACGCCCGCGTCGACGAGATCGCCGCCGGGCTCACGACCGACCCGGTCTACCAGGACCCGTCCGGCCCCGACGCCCTGACCGCCGCCGACCTGCCCGCGATCCGGCAGCGGCTCACCGAACTCGCCCCCAAGGGCCCGGTGCACATCGTGGTCACCTCCACCGACAGCGACGGCGAGACCCGCTACGACCGCGACCTGCTGCTCGCCCTGATCCACGAACGCACCGGCCGCAACGGCGTCTACATCCTCGTCGACCAGCTGACCGGCTTGATCGAACTCGACAGCTACGGCACCGACCAGGACACCCTGCACCGCTTCGCACGCGTGCCGACGGACGTCAAGTACGCGCGCGGCGAAACCAAGGGTCTGAACGTGGCACCGCGGCTGGACCAGGTGCTGGACGCCGTCGCCGCCGCCGAGCCGAAGCCGGGCTACGATCCCGCGGAACGCGACACCACGCTGCCCCCGCTGCACGACAACCGGCTGCCCGCCCTGTTCAGCAACGACTTCGGCGGCGGCATCGCGCTCGGCGTGATGCTGCTCGGCGTCCTGCTGTTGCTGGCCTGGGCTGCCCTCGCCACCGCCCGGGCCGTGCTCCGCTCCCGGCGCGCCCGCGCGGCCGGCTCCTCGCAGCAGCGCACCAAGCCCCGGCACGCCGACCCGCTGCCGTCCCTGCGGCAACTGCGTGCCTGGGCCGGCGAGGACGTCCGCGAACTCGCCGCGCGACTGGCCGCCGCCGACCAGGACGCGCCCGGCCGCACCCGCGCCTGGGACTGCCTGGACGCCGCCGGACTCCTCGCCGACAGCAGCGAGCAGCACCCCGACAGGTCGGCCGAGGCGGGCGACCTGGCCGCCGTCGTGGTGCTCGCCGAGGCCGGGCTGACCGCTCTCCGCGGCCACCTCCACCCCACCCTCTGCCGGCTCGACCCGCTGCACGGCGAGGCCACCGGCGGCCGGGTGCCGGCCTGGTTCGCCGAGCTCGGCATCGACCCCCGGTCCGCGCAGTTGTGCCCCACCTGCCGGGATGCCCTCCGCGGCGGCGGGACCGACCAGGCCGCCCGTGCGGGCCTGGCCCGCGACCGGCTGCTGCGCCTGCCCGGGGCGGACGACCGCACCCGGACCGCCTGGGACGAGGCCGGGCAGATCCTGCCGGCCGCCCGCGAAGGGCTCGAAGCACTCATCCTCAGGGCCAGGGAGTCCGCCAGTGTCCAGTGACCACCCGACCGTCCGTCACCCGTCCGCCGGCCCCGACCGGCGCCTGCTCGGAGGGCTGTTCGCCGCGCTTCTGATGGCTTGCGTGGCATTGCTCGGCACCGGCGCCCCCGCTCGCGCGGACAGCGCCGGCCCCGGACCGACCGCCACCACCATCGCCGAGGCGCTGGCCACCAGCCCGGTCTACGTCGACCCGTCCTTCGCGGCCGCCGTCACCGCCTCCCAACAGCGGGAACTCGCCGACCAGATCGCCGCGACCGGCCTGCCCATCAAGGTGGTGCTGGTGCCGCTGAAGAAGGGCGACGCGTTCGGCGGCAGCGCCAAGGGCCTGGCCGCAGTGCTCCAGGAACGCCTCGGCCAGCCGCAGTTGATCCTGCTCACCAACGACGAGTACGTGAGCTGGCTCAAGGGCACCGAGTGGCCGAACGACACCCACCAGACCCGCGACTCGGCCATGGCCGTGGGCATGCTCAAGGAACTCAAGGATGCCGGACTGGCCGCCCGCGTCGGCCGGGCCATCGAACTGATCAAGACCGGCCAGGGCACCGCGGTCTACAAGGCCGAGGCCGCCCGGGTCGACCGCGAGTACTCCGCCCGCCCCAAGGCGAAGGACCAGGCCGCCGACTCCTCCTCCGGTGGCCCGGGGACTCTGCTCGCGGTCGCCGCGGCGCTGGTCCTCGCCGTCGTCGGCGCCGCCTTCCTGGTACGCCGCCGCCGCTCGCCCCGGCACACCGCCTTCACCTTCCCCGACGCCGTCTTCGCCGCCGATCAGGCCGCCGACGAGGCCGGGCTGCGCCGGCAGGCCGCCGCCGAGGTGCTCGCCCTCGGCGAGGCCGTGGACGGCGCCGACGGGGCCACCACCCCCGGCCT
>NZ_MSJQ01000169.1 GCF_014596515.1 Streptomyces sp. CBMA156 | reverse complement strand
GCGCACCGGCCCGACCCGCGAGTCGGCCCGCCCCGTGCGCCGGCCCGCCCCGCGCACCGGCCCGGCAGCACTGGCGGGCCGGCGTACAGGGAAGGATGGACACATCGGGGGGAGCCCGGGCAGCGGGCGAAGCCGGCACACCACCTGCCCGAGGGGGTTTCGCGATGACCACGCCGCCGGAGCCGAACCGTCCGTCAGAGCATCCGTCCGACCGTCAGTCCGAGCTGCTGGAGCTGTACAAGCTCGCCGTGGAGATGGCCGACCGGGTCTCGGCCCGCCGCGGCACCGCCAACACCTTCTTCCTGTCCGTGCAGACCGCGCTGGTCACCCTGATCGGCTTCGGCATACCCAGGCTCTCCGAGTCCCCGTGGTGGGTGCCGACGGCCGTCGCCCTGGCCGGCATCACC
The DNA here is from genome assembly GCF_014596515.1 of Streptomyces sp. CBMA156. Taxonomy (GTDB): domain Bacteria; phylum Actinomycetota; class Actinomycetes; order Streptomycetales; family Streptomycetaceae; genus Kitasatospora. The sequence continues at coordinate 23,347 of NZ_MSJQ01000169.1, read as the reverse complement.
CTCTCCGGCGCCTGGTGGATGCAGCTGCGCAGCTACCGGGACCTCAACGGCGCCAAGTTCCAGGTCATCAACAGCCTGGAGGAGAAGCTGTCCGCGCAGATCTTCACCGACGAGTGGGACGTCCTGCGGAGCACCGAGGGGCCCGGCCGGCACCACCGGCACTACACCGAACTCGGCACCACCGAACGGGCCGTACCGATGATCTTCGCGGTGGCTCATCTGATCCTCCTCGCGGGCACCCTCGCCAGCGGCACACTGGCCGTATGAGCCACCTCGATCCCATCGCCGAACTGATCCGCGACTGCCTGCCCTCGGAGGCCAGACCCCCGGCGGGCTCCGACGACCTGTTCCGCATCTACGCCGTGCTGCTCCAGGCCAAGGGCGAACAGGTCACCGACGAGGACGTCCACAACGCCTGGACGGCCTGGACCCAGACGACCGACGACACCCACCGGGCCCTGGTGGCCTTCCACGACCTCGACGCCCGCACCCGCGCCCTCGACGCCCCGTACACCCTCGCCATCCGCACCGCCGCCCGCAAACTCCACCACCCCACGGTGGGTTAGGAGTTCGGGCCGCCGGCGGCCCGGGCGGGGCCGCCGGGTCAGGCCCCGGGCGCGGCGGCGGCCAGGTCGTCGACGGTGCCGGACATGACGGTGCGCAGGTGGCGGGTGAGGTGTCCGGCGGGCCAGTCCCACCAGGCGAGGTCCAGCAGGCGGGCGACGTCGGCCTCGCCGTAGCGCGGCCGGATCACCTTGGCCGGGTTGCCGCCGGCGATCGCGTAGTCGGGGATGTCGGAGGTGACGACGGACCCGGCGGCGACGATCGCGCCGTGGCCGATGCGCACCCCGGGCATGACGGTGGTGCGGTAGCCCAGCCACACGTCGTTGCCGATCACGGTGTCGCCGCGCCCTGGCAGGCCGGTGAGCAGGTCGAAGTGCTCGGCCCAGGCGCCGCCCATGACGGGGAAGGGGAAGGTGGACGGCCCGTCCATCCGGTGGTTGGCGCCGTTCATCACGAACCGCACCCCCTCGGCGAAGGCGCAGAACTTCCCGATGACGAGCTTCTCCGGCCCGTAGTGGTACAGCACGTTGCGGGTCTCGAACGCCGTCGGGTCGTCGGGGTCGTCGTAGTACGAGTACTCGCCGACCTCGATCAGCGGCGAGGTGACCAGCGGCTTGAGGAGCACCACCCGCGGCTGCTCGGGGAAGGGGTGCAGCACGGTCGGGTCGGGCACGGTCGGGTCGGGCACGGCGGGGATCACGGAGGGGCACCGCTTTCACGTGGGAGGTGGCGTCAGGGACGCGTGGGACACCGGGGACGCCCGGGGCGCGCCGCTCCATGATCCTCCGGACGGCGCCGACGGCCGACGGGTTTCCCGTAGCCTGCCGGAACGCCCCGAACGGGTTTCACGGAACCTTCACCCCGGGTGGCCGCATCGATCGGCCGAGGCGGGGTAGTCGGGTCGTTCGACCGTGCCGACACGAGGAAAGGACTCCGATGGTCATGACCACTGGTGAACTGACCACTTCCGTTTCGCCGACGACGGACCCCTGCCGCACGGCCGCCTCCGCCACAGCCGACCTGCGCGGGCTCCTGCCACCGGAGCTCGACGCGACCGAGGACCTGCGGGAGGTCGCGCCGGCCGACGCGCGCGAGCTGACCCGGGTGCTGCTGCGCCGGCTCGCGGCCCTGGAGGAGGGCACCCGGGAGTACTCGTACGTGCGGGCCACGCTGGTGGAGATGAACCTCTCGCTGGTCAGGTTCGCGATCCGCCGCTTCACCGCGCACCGGGAGCCGCAGGAGGACCTGTTGCAGGTGGGGGCGGTCGGGCTGATCAAGGCGATCGACCGGTTCGATCCCGATCTGGGCGTCGAGTTCACGACCTTCGCACTGCCCACGGTGCTCGGCGAGGTCCGCCGGCACTTCCGTGACACCACCTGGGCCGTCCACGTGCCGCGCCGCCTCCAGGAGCTGCGGATCGTGCTGGCGAAGGCCCAGGAGCGGCTGGCGCAGGAACTGGACCGGGCCCCCACGGTGGCCGAACTGGCCGCGGACCTCGGGCTCTCCCAGGAGGAGGTGGTGGAGGGGCTGACCGCCTCGAACGGGCACACCGCGGGCTCCCTGGACACCAGCAGCGAGGACGACGACCGCCCCGGCTGCCTGGGCGAGCGCCTCGGCGAGGAGGACCGGGACCTCTCCCTGGTGGAGGACCTGGTGGCGCTCAAGCCGCTGGTCGGCGCGCTGCCGGAGCGGGACCGGCTGATCCTGTCGATGCGCTTCTGCGAGGACATGACGCAGTCGCAGATCGGCGAGCGCCTCGGGCTGTCCCAGATGCACGTCTCCCGGCTGCTCAGCCGCACCCTGCGGCGGCTGCGCGAGGGCCTGACCGAAGCCTGAGTCCGGGCGGGGTCGCGGGCGGGGTCGCGGCCCGGTCCGCGACCCCGCCGCTTGGCCGCGGGACACCGCCTACGTAAGGTCGGAGGGCACGGACCTGGAGGGGACGACGATGATGCCATCCGACAACGACCAGCGGGGCCCCGCACCGGCGGCCGCCCCGTACCGTGCGGAGCTGGCGGTACGGACCCGCCCCGCGGCTTCCGGCGCGGTGGTGTGCGCGCTGGCGGGCGACCTCGACATCGAGACGCTCGCGCCCGCGGCCGACACGCTCACCGCCCTGCTCGCCCAGCGGCCGGGCGCGGTGGTGATCGACCTCGCCGGAGTGGGCTTCTGCGACTCCTCCGGCCTGAACCTCCTGCTCAGGACCCGCCTCGCGGCGGAGGCGGAGGGCGTGCCGCTGCACCTGGCGGCGGTGCCGCCCACCGTCATGCGGGTCCTCGAACTGACCGGCACCCAGGCGGTGTTCTCCATCCACGAGTCCGCCGAGTCGGCCCTGGCGGCCTGAGCCGTTCCCCCGCCCCGCCGGGTACGGCCCACCGGGTTCCCGTCCGGTCCGTACCGGGTTCGTACCGGGTTCCCTTCCGGTTCCCGACCGGTTCGTGCCGGGACGCGTGGCGCAGAGGCCGCGCACCCGGTGCCCGGACAGGCATAATCCCGGGAGCGCCGGGAAACCGACCATGCGAAACCGCCGTCGATCCGAAAGGGTGCCCTCACATGACGATGAGCCGGGGAACCCTGGACGGCGACGCACACCCGGCCGGGCCGCCGCTGCCGCCCGGCGGCCAGCGCCGGCGGCTGACCCTGGCCGGGTTCCCCAAGCCGGTCGCCCGGGCCAGGGGCTTCACCGCCGAGGCGGTGGGGGACTGGTACCTGCCCGACGTCCACGAGGGCGTCGGCGCGGACGTCGTGCTGCTGGTGGCGGAGCTGGTGGCCAACGCCATGCTGCACGGGGACGGCCCGCTGGAGCTGGTCCTGGACGCCACCGGGGAACGCCTGCGGGTGGAGGTCAGCGACCGCAGCCCGGCGATGCCCGCCCTGCGCCACCCGCACGACCCGGCCCTGCCCGGCGGCCACGGCCTGTTCATCGTGCAGCGCACCGCCGACCGCTGGGGCGCCGAGCCGCACGGCCAGGGCAAGACGATCTGGGCCGAGTTCGACGCCCGCCGCCTGACCCGCGCCTGACCCGCGGCTGACCCGCGCCTGACCCGCGCTCCCGCAGGCTCCGTACTCCCGCAGGCCCGCGCCCCCGCAGGCCCCGCACGGCGGCCGGCCGCCGCCCCGAGCGGGACGGCGGCCGGCGGCCCGGGCAGTCAGAGGATGCGGCCGCTGTAGAACGGCCCGTAGTAGAGCGCGTACCGCTCCCGCTCCTGGAACCCGGACTCCGTCTCCAGCGCCCCGCCGTTCAGGTCGGGACCGTTCTTGATCTCCTCCTTGGTCCGGTCCACGTACACCGTCCGCTCCGCGATCTCGATGCGGATGACGGTGCCGGCCGGCAGCAGCACCCGCTTCCCGAAGATCCAGGGGCCGGTGTCCACGACCAGGTACCGCGTTCCCACCTCCTCGGACAGCTTGTCCACCTTGCCGACGGGGCCGTCCTGGGCCTCCACGTGGAACCCGATGAGGTCGGTACCGGCGCTGTGGCCGCTGGTGCTGCGGAACTCCCAGATGTCGGTGTTCCCACTCATGCGCTTCTCCCTTCCATGAGGCAGGTACGGGCCGGCGAGGAGCCGGGCCCGGCGCGGACGCGCGACCATCGGCTGCCCCCGACCGCCGCATCCATGCCCCGCAGGCCCCCGCCGGCCGGGTCCCCACCGGGCGCCCGTCGGGAGGATTGGCCGCGCCGCGCCGGGAAAAACGAGCGGGCGACCGGCGGCGCCGCACCCGGGCGCCCGCCGGCAGGACCCGGCAGAAGGGGAGAACGGCAGATGTGGTGGAGCCTGCTACGCCTGGCACTCGCGAGCGCCGCGGCGGTGCTCTTCGCGTACGGCCTGGACCGGATCGCGCAGCTCACGGTGCGGCACCTGGCCGCCCGCAGGGGCACCGGCGCCGTCGGCGTCCCCCTGCTGGTGCGCCGCTGCCGGCTCCCGCTGCTGGCACTGACGGCGTGCCTGCTCCTGCTCGGCGCCCTGCCGTGGATCGCCGCGCCGCCCGCCGCCGGTGAGGGGCTGCGCCACCTGGCGGTGATCCTCGCCATCGCCGCCGGCGGCTGGCTGGGCGCCCGGATGGTGGCGCTGCTCGCGGACAGCACCCTGCGGCTCGCCGTGCACCGCCGCGACCCGGCCTGGGCCGGCCGCGCCCGCACCCAGGCCGACCTGCTCGGCCGGATCGGCCAGGCGATCGTCGCCGTGGTGACGCTCGGCGCCGTCCTGATGACCTTCCCCGCGGTGCGCGGCGTCGGCACCAGCCTGCTCGCCTCCGCCGGCCTGGCCGGCGTGGTGGCGGGCGTGGCGGCCCAGAGCACCCTGGCCAACGTCTTCGCGGGCGTCCAGATGGCCTTCGGCGACCTCGCCAGGATCGGGGACGTGGTCGTGGTCGGCGGCGAGTGGGGCACGGTGGAGGAGACCACCCTGACCGCCGTGGTGATAGAGACCTGGGACCAGCGGCGCCTGGTGATGCCGATGTCGTACTTCGTCGGCCGCCCGTTCGAGAACTGGTCCCGCCGCTCCAGCCGGATCACCGGCACCGCGTTACTCCACCTCGACCACCACGCGCCGGTCGCCCTGCTGCGCAAGGAGTTCGACGCCTTCCTGGCCGGCAACGGGCTGTGGGACGGCGAGGGCAGCGCCCTCCAGGTGGTCGACACCACCCCCACCACCATCGTGGTCAGGGTGCTGGCCACGGCGGCGAACGGCGCCGACGCGTTCGAGCTGCGCTGCCAGCTGCGCGAGCACCTCGTCGGCTACCTGCGCGACGAGCACCCGTACGCCCTGCCCCGGCTGCCCGTGGCACCGGCCCCCGGCACGCGCCCGGCCGGCGGTGACACCGGGGCCGCCGCGGCCGCCGACGACACCGGGGGCACCGCCGGACCGCCCGGCGGGTGAACCGGGGCCCTCACCGGCCGCCGCTGCCGTCCTTCCCGCTGTCCTCGGTGTCCCCGCCGTCCCCGCCGGCCCCGCTGTCGTCGCGGCCCCCGCCGTCGCCGCCGCCCTCGTCCGGGTCCTCGGGCGCCCCGGGGAAGGAGACGTCGACCCGCTGCTCGGGCCGGCGCTCCTCCTGCCGGGCGACCGAGGACAGCACCGCCTGGTCGGCGTCCGTCAGCGGCGGCTGCAGCAGGCTGCGCGGCCACAGCCGCCGGGTGAGCACCACGTTGGCCTCGGCCGCGTACACGGTGACCTGCGCGGCCAGGTAGAGCCAGGACAGCAGCCCGATCACGGTCGCGAAGAACCCGTAGACCTGGCTCGCGTGGCGCAGCTCGTGGGTGACCAGCAGCGAGCCGCCCGCCTGGAGGGCGGTGAACAGCGGCCCGGCGAGCGCGCAGCCCGGCCACAGCGCCCGCAGCGGGACCTCGCGCGGGGTGAGCACCCGGAAGCAGGCCAGGCACAGGGCGGTGTTCACCAGCGCGGAGACGACCAGGCCCCCGATCCTGGCGGCCGGCCCGCCCAGCGCGCTGCCGACCAGCGAGGCGGCGGCGGTGCCCAGCACCAGCCCGCCGGCCAGCACCGCGAACAGCAGCACGCTGCGCGCCAGCCGCGGCCAGTAGCCGGGCCGCTGCACCCCCGGCACGTTCCAGACCTCGGCCATGGCGTGCTGGAGGACCTGCGCGATGCCGAGCGCCCCGTACAGCAGCCCGAGCACACCGATCAGCAGGGCCAGGCCGCTGCCCTGGAGCGAGTGGACGTTCTGGCGCAGCTGGTCGCCGATGATCGGGAAGTCGGCGAGCGCGGAGTCCAGCACCGCGCGCTGCGCCCCGGCGTGGCCGTGCAGGACGAAGCCGAGGACGGTGCTGAGCAGGAGCAGCAGCGGGATCAGGGCGACGAAGCCGTAGTAGGTGATCAGGGCGGCCAGCAGTCCGCCCCGGTCGTCCCCGTACTTGCGCACGACGCCGATCACCAGGCCGGGGGCCCGGTGGCGCTGCTGGAAGCCGTCCACGGCCCGCAGGGCCCGTTCGATCGGATTCACACCGCGCGTCTGCCCGCGGGGCGCGGCCCGACACCCCCCGGCCCGACACCCCCCGGCCCGACACCCCCCGGTCCTGGGCGTCCGGGCGGGTCCTGCTCCGGAGAGGTCGGGTCTGCTACCGGAGGGGGCCGATCAGCCAGTTCCCCGGCGCGTTCTCGTCGGTGCTCAGGTAGAACTCGGTGATGGCCGTCCGGAACTCCTCGTGGCTGATCACCCCGTTGCCGTCCCGGTCGAGCCGGCGGAACGCGTCCCCCGAGTGCTCGGGCGGGATTCCCAGGGCGTCGTACATGCGCACGTACTCGTCCTTGCTCAGCACTCCGTCGTGGTTGGTGTCCAGCGCGCGCATCAGGGCGTCCGCGATCGCCAGCACCGCCTTCTCGAAGTGCTCCGGAGCCGTGACGTTGGCCTCCATGACGTCGAGGAACTCCTTGCGGTCGATCCTCCCGTCCCCGTCGGCGTCCCCGTGTTCGAGCAGGACCCGCCACCACTCCTCGAACGCCTGCCGCATCGCCGAGGCGTTCTCCCGGTCGTCGTCCGCGGCCAGCGCGCCGAAGAGCTCTCCCATCGCCTGGAAGTCGTCGTGGGTGAGCATGCCGTCGCCACCCTGGTCGAACCAGTCGAAGAGCATGGTGAACTTCTGGTTCTTCACCTTGGCCGGCAATTCCTTCTCCCTCTGCGTCGCCCGAGGACGGAGCACGCCGCCCCGTCAGGACTTTCGACGCACGGTAGGTCGAAGCCGAACGGCGGGGCAATCGCCGCCAGGGAAGACCACACCTTCGGTGGAATGGTGTGCCAGGTACGCATGATCCGGGCGCGCCCGGTTCCCCGGGCCCGGGCGAAGCCGGCGCGAACGCCCTGGCCGGTGCTGCTCCTGACGGCGGGTCCGGCCCGCGTCCTTGATCCACTGACGTCAAGTTGTCTGTACAGCTCGGAGTCTCTTACCGGTCACCGATCCGTCATCGGACACCACGGCTGCGTCCACCTCGGTCTCGTACACATAACGGGTCCGGTCCGAACCGCGCGGCCGGCCCCCGAAGCGAAGACCCGCGGTCCGTCAGCAAGGAGCCCCACCCCCATGAGTCCGAAGCCCGAACTGTCGCGCCGCAGTGTCCTCGGCGGCGCGGCGGCGGCCGCGGTGCTGTCCGCCCTCCCGCTCAGCGTCCAGCAGGCGCTCGCCGCCCCGGCCAGGCCCGGACGGCTGGCGGACATCCAGCACGTCGTGGTGTTCATGCAGGAGAACCGCGCCTTCGACCACTACTTCGGCACCCTGACGGGCGTGCGCGGCTTCGGCGACCGCACCGCCGTACGCGGCGTCGACGGCCGCTCGGTGTTCCACCAGCCCGACCCCGGCCGCAAGGAGGGCTACCTGCTGCCCTTCGCGATGAACGCCGCCCACACCAACGCCTACCAGCAGGGCGCGCCCGCCTTCGGCTACGGCGACTCCATGAACGCCTGGAACGACGGCCGCGCCGACGGCTCCGTCACCCGCCGCTCCTCCGGCTGGCTCGGCCAGGGCTACTACGAGTCCGCCGACATGCCCTTCTACCACGCCCTCGCCTCGGTGTTCACGGTCTGCGACGCCTACCACGCCTCCGTGCAGTGCAACACCAACACCAACCGCGACCACCTGATGACCGGCACCAGCGGCGGCACCGTCAGGGACACCCCGGTGACCGACAACACCGAGATCCCCGGCGGCTACGAGTGGACCACCTACGCCGAGCGCCTGGAGAAGGCCGGCGTCAGCTGGAAGACCTACCAGGCCATCGACAACTTCGACGACAACGCCCTCGCCTGGTTCGCCCCCTTCGTCAAGGCCAAGCCCGGCGAGCCGCTGTACGAGCGCGGCATGCGCGCCGTCGGCGACCCGGCCAAGAAGAACGACCCCTTCGCCATGGGCGACGCCCTCGTCGACGCCTTCACCGCCGACGTCCAGGCCGACCGCCTCCCGCAGGTCTCCTGGATCGTCGCCCCCGCCGCGCTGTCCGAGCACGCCAACTACGCGCCGCCGAACGGCGAACACCTCACCTCCCGGCTGCTGTCCGCGCTCGCCGCCAAGCCCGAGGTGTTCCAGAAGACCGTCTTCATCCTCAACTACGACGAGCACGGCGGCTTCTTCGACCACCAGCTGCCGCCCGTCCCGCCGCTGGCCACCGGCCGCGGCAAGTCCAACGTCCCGGTCGACGGCGAGGTCGTCGTCCGCGTCGGCAAGGGCGGCTCCACCTACCACCGGGTCGTCGACCAGGACGGCAGGTACCGGGTCAAGGCCGCCGACGGCACCCTCGGCTGGTCCGACACCCTCCCCGCCGGCGAGACCCTCGTCTCCGGCCCCTACCCGATGGGCCTGGGCGTCCGGGTGCCGATGATCGTCGTCTCCCCGTGGACCCGCGGCGGCGTCGTCGACTCCACCGTCTACGACCACACCTCCGTGCTGCGCTTCCTGGAACAGCGCTTCGGCGTCCAGGAACCCAACATCAGCCCCTGGCGGCGCGCGGTCTGCGGCGACCTCACCGGCGTCTTCGACTTCTCCGGCCGCAACCCCGCCTGGCCCCAGCTGCCCGACACCAGCGGCAACCGCCAGAAGGTCGTCGACACCGGCAAGCTCCCCGCCCCCACCGTGCCCAGCCCGCAGACCTTCCCCCAGCAGCAGCGCGGCACCCGCTCCTCCCGCCCCGCCCCGTACAACCTGCTGGTCAAGCCCCGCCTCAAGGGCGACGAACTCACCCTCGACTTCGTCAACCAGGGCCGCCAGGGCGCCGTCTTCGCCGTCTACCCCGCCCCCGGCGAGGCCCCCAAGCACTACACCGTCGCCGCCAAGTCCCGCCTCTCGGACGTCTGGAAGGTCGGCCCCGCCGGCTACGACCTGCGCGTCCACGGCCCCGACGGCGCCCTGTGGCACCTGCGCGGCGACGCCGCCTCCGCCTACGAGGTCTCGCTCTCCGAGGAGGGCAACGGCAAGGTGCTGGAAGTCGACGTCATCAACCGCTCCCGCACCGCCCAGACCTTCCTCGTCGGCGACCTCGCCTACGGCGACGGCCTGCGCGAGGTGCGCGTCGCGGCCGGCGACGACCGCACCGTCAACCTCAAGGTCGGCCCCGAGGGCTGGTACGACGTCGCCGTCACCGTCCAGGGCGACCTCACCTTCCGCCGCCGCCTCGCCAACCGCTTCCCCTGGGACGACCGCACCGTCACCGACCCCGCCATCGGCCTCGCCGACCCGCTCACCGTCAGCCTCGCCCTCGGCGCCGCCTCCACCACCATCGACGAACCCGTCCTGCTGCCCGGCCGGCCCGCCACCGTCACCGCCACCCTCACCGCCACCGCGGCCCTCACCCGCCTGGAGGCCCAGCCGCTGCTCCCGCCCGGCTGGACGGCCACCGCCGTCACCGCCCCGCCCGAGCGGCTCGCCGCCGGCGCCAGTGCCACCGCCGTCTGGCAGGTCACCCCGCCCGCCCAGCTGCCCGCCACCGCCACCCACCGCCTGCTGGTCACCGCCCGCGCCCTCGCCGACGGCCGCCACGCCCTCGCCGACGGCGAACTCGCCGCCCGCCCCGCCCCGGTGATGACCGGCCACCTCCTCGACGAGGACTTCGAATCCCTGGCCGGCGCCCTCAAGCCGGAGTCCGGCCTGCTCGGCTGGACCGCCCAGGCCCCCCAGGGCTGGACGGTCGTCAACGCCCCCGCCATGCCCCAGGGCACCGTCCGCCTCCAGGGCTGGACCTTCCACACCAAGCGCGAATGGGCCGCCCTCGGCGCCCAGGACCGCGGCAACTTCACCCGCGCCCTCGGCGTCGTCGCCGTCGCCGACCCCGACGACTGGGACGACACCGGCTCGCCCTCCCGCAAGGGCGTCTTCGACTCCACCCTGGTCTCGCCCGCCGTCACCATCCCGGCCGGCACCGACACCCTCCACCTCGCCTTCGACTCCCACTACCGCCAGGAAGCCCCCCAGAAGGCCTCCGTCACCGCCGTCTTCGACAACGGCACCGAGACCCGCCTGCTCGCCTACAGCTCCGACGCCACCGGCAACGACAACGCCGGCAAGGACGTCCAGAACACCCGGATCACCCGCAGCTTCCCCGTCCCGGCCGGAGCCCGCTCGGTGACCCTCAGGTTCCGCATGTACGACGCCGGCAACAACTGGTACTGGGCCGTCGACCACATCCGCCTCGACACCCGCCCCGTCACCGGCTGACCGCTCCCAGCCCCGCCCGGGCCCGTCCGAGTCCCCGCACCCGGACGGGCCCGGGCCGTTCGCGGCGTGCGGCAGGTACAACTGCTTGCCACGACCACGATCCGCCGCGGGCGCCCGCGGCACAGGGGAGGAACCGATGGCGACCGACGCGACGGACCCGGCGGGCATCCGCGACCACTACCCGAGCCTGGACGAACTCGACGCCACCGCACGGAAGTTGGCCGACCGGTGGCCCGACCGGTGCCGGGTGCGCACCGTCGGCACCTCCCGCGCCGGGCGCCCGCTGACCCTGCTCACCGTCGGCCGCGGCCCGCACAACGTGCTGGTCGTCTCCGGCGCCCACGCCGACGAGTTCGCCGGCCGCGCCGCCACCGCCGACCTCGCCCACCACGCCCTCACCCACCAACACCCGGACCTGGCCTGGCACTTCCTGCTCTGCCTCGACCCCGACGGCGCCCACCTCGCCGACGGCAGCCGCACCGCCCGCACCCTGCCCGCCTACTTCGACCACTACTACCGCCCCGCCGCCGACGAACAGCCCGAATGGGCCCCCGCCATCGGCGCCGCCCTCCCGGAGAGCCGCACCCTCCTCGACCTGATCGACGAACTGCGCCCCACCCTCCAGTTCTCCCTGCACAGCACCGACGTCGGCGGCACCTTCGTCCAGGCCACCAGCGACCCCGCCGCCCTCGCCCACCCCTTCGCCCGCTCCGCCGCCGCCCTCGGCATCCCCGTCGAGACCGGCGCCTTCGACACCTTCCGCCTCCACGAATCAGGCCCCGGCGTCTACCTGATGACCCCCCATCACATCGACCACCAGGAGAGCACCACCGGCATGCTCACCCCGCACGAGCGCACCGGCGGCGTCCGGGCCGGCACCTGGTTCGCCCCGCAACGCCACGGCGGCGAGACCGTCCTGGTCGAAGTCCCCGCCTGGACCAGCGCCCACCTCGGCGACACCCGCCCCGCCGAAACCGCCCACCACCACCTGCGTTCCTATGCCGACCGCCTGCGCGAACGCGGCGAGCAGCTCACCGCACTCCTCGACGCCGCCCGGCCCCACCTGCCCACCCCCGACACCCCGCTGCTGCGCGCCGCCCGCACCCCGCTGACCGCCCTGCACCAACTCGCCGACGAATGGGACCCCGAGGCCCACGGACACGACCTCCTGCACACCCCGATGACCCGCGCCCGCCTCACCGGCATCGACCTGTGGGCCCACCGCATCCCGGTCCGCGCCGCCGCCCTGCTGCGCCGCGCCGTCCGGGCCGCCGACGCCCCCGCGGCACCCCAGGCCGCCCGCCTCGACGAACTCCTGGGGGACTGGTGCGCCCAGTACCAGCGGCGCTTCCGCCCCCGGTGGCTGCCCGTCGCCCGCCAGGCCGCCCAGCAGGCCAACACCGTCCGCGCCGCCGTCGCGCTGCGCCACGGCGTCCGGGGATCGTGACGACGGTTCAGCCGGCCCCGGGTACGGCCTGTCCTCAGCGGGCCGCCACGGCGAGGGCGCAGGCCACTGCGGTCAGGAGGACGGCGGCCATCAGCACCGGCCGCCGGGTGTGTCCGTGCGGAGCGGCCGTCACCGCGACCGCCGAGACGACCGGAACGGCGAAGGCGGAGAAGACCAGCAGCGCCGCCACCATGCGGGGCGGCGCCCCGGCGACCTGGACCCCCCACACGACGGTGAACACCAGGACCAGCCACACCGACGCGGTGGCCATCGCCCAGGCCGCGCGCGCCGTCCACCGCTCGGCGGCGTCGGCGGCGTGGAAGCCGGAGCGGATCCTGTCCCAGAACTGCACGGTCCACGAAGTCACCGGGCCAGTCTGCCCGTTCGGCCCCCGGGCGGGAAGATCGGGCACCCGCCGACGAAAACCCCGGGCCGCCCGATGAGCCCCGGAGGCCAACGGCGGAACGGAAAACCCGGAAGACGAACGTTGCCTGCGGGCAGCGTCAACCTTCACACTGATCTGAAGGTCAAGTCCCAGGAGGAGCACATGCGGATCGCCGACGCGGCGGCCGAGGTCGGCGTCCCCGCCCACCGGCTGCGCCACTACGAGGCGACGGGACTGCTCGTCCCCGAACGCAGCCGCTCCGGGTACCGCGACTACAGCCGCGCGGACGTCGGGCGGGCCCGGCAGATCAGGGCACTCCTGGACTCCGGCTTCACCGCCAGCGACGTCGCCCTGATGCTGCCCTGCATGCAGCCCGAGCCCGACCCCGAGGACGACCACAGGTGCTGCGACGCCACCAGGGCCCGCCTCACCCGGCGCCTCACCGAGATCCGGGAACGCCGCGAACAGCTCCAGCGGGCCGAACGGGCGCTCTCCTCCTGGCTCGCCGCCCCGGTCGAACCCGTCACCCCCGTCGAACCGGTCGCCCCCGTCGCCCCGCAGCCCTCGGCCACGCCTTAGCCCCGCTCCGGCCGGTTGAACACCGGCCCCAGGTCCGGCGGGACGTGCGCGACCACCAGGGCGACGGCCTCCTCGGGGCTGGTCGGGGTGCCGAGCACGTCGAGGCTGTACGGACGCCGGACGCGGTAGACCCCGTCGCCCAGCGGGTCGGTGAACGGGATGCCCTCATGGGCCCACGGCCAGCGCGTCGACCGGCTGAAGCACAGCGTGTGGTGGCTGTTCCAGAGGTAGAGCCGGCGCAGCCGCGGTTCGGCGTACGCGGCCCGCAGCAGGCGCAGCCGGTCGTCGGCCGGGCTGCCAGGGCCGTCCCCGTCCGCCTGCTCGCGCCACTCCGAAGTCCGGATGCTGTTCTGCCAGTTGGCCTCCACCGCGGCCTCCGGCCCGACCGCCCGGGCGGCGGCTTCGTCCAGCAGGACGGGCTTCGGCGGGACGCTCTTCTGATCGTCGGATCGCATGACGGACAGTCTGCCCCGGCCCTCCCGCTGCAGGCCCCCCGGATCGGGCACGATGGCCTCATGGAACTGAGGATCGAGGCCACCGACCTGCCCGGCCGCGAGTGCCCCGCCGGGCCGGGCTTCCCGGGGTACCGGGACGTCCACGTCGCCGTCCAGCGCCGGGCGCGGCCGGGCGAGTTGCTGGATCCGCAGCCCGGGGACGCGGCGCGGGCGCACTGGGCGCTGGAGTGCGCCACCAAGCCGCTGCCGGACGGCGGCGTGGACATCACCGGGCGCTACGTCCAGGGCGGCCCGGGCGGGCGCTTCGTCTACCTGAACTGGGTGGCCGGGGAGGAGCGGACGATGTTCCGCCGGGCGAAACTGCTGCTGACCGGCATCGACCCCAGGACCGCCGAGCGGGCCGCCCGCACCGGCCTGCTGATCGCCCGCCTCGGCCTGACCGACGCCAAGGGCCACCCCCTGTGCGCCGCCGTCCGCCCGCCCCTGGTCACCTGGTCGACGGCCTGAGTCAGGCGTTCCCGCCCTCGGCGTCGATGTGCGGCAGCACCCGGTCCAGGAACCGCGGCGTCCACCAGGCCGCCGCACCCAGCAGCGTCATCACCGCCGGGACCAGCAGCAGCCGCACCACCGTCGCGTCCACCAGCACGCTCACCGCCAGGCCCAGCCCCATCATCTTCACCACCACGTTGTCGCTGACGACGAACGCCGCGAACACGCTCACCATGATCAGCGCCGCACAGGTGATCACCCGCGCCGTGATCCCCAGCGCGTGCGCCACCGCGTCCTGGCTGCGCCCGGTGCGCAGCCAGGCCTCGTGCACCCGGGAGAGCAGGAAGATCTCGTAGTCCATGCTCAGCCCGAAGACGATCGCGAACATCATCATCGGCACGTAGCTCTCGATCGGGACCTTCCCCGCCACCCCCAGCGCCGGCCCGCCCCAGCCCCACTGGAAGACCGCCACCACCACCCCGTACGAGGCCGCGATCGACAGCAGGTTGAGCACCGCCGCCTTGACCGCGACCAGCAGGCCGCGGAAGACCGCCAGGATGATCAGGAAGGCCAGCCCGACCACCACCGCGATGATCGGCACCAGCCGGCTCGACACGATGTCCAGGAAGTCGACCTGCGCCGCGGTGTTGCCGGTCACGTACGTCCGCGCGCCGCTGCCGGCCACCGCACCGGGCAGCACGGTGTCCGCCAGACGGTTCACCAGATCGGTGGTGGCACGGTCCTGCGGGGCGCTCGCCGGGATCACGGTGGCGAACAGCACCGCGCCGTCCGGGCTGGTCTGCGGCGGCGTGCTGCTCGCGGCGCCCGGCAGGCCGGTGAGCGCCTGCTGCACCGAGGCCTGCACCCCCGCCCGCGCCCCGGCGGGCACGTCACTCTGGTCGACCACCACGGTCAGCGGCGCGTTCGAGCCCGGACCGAAGGCCTGGGACATCAGGTCGTAGGCGCGCCGGTCGGTGAAGCCGGTGGGGTCCGCGCCGTCGCCGACGTGGCCCAGCTGGATGGAGAACAGCGGGATCGACAGCACCGCGAGCACGACCACCCCGGCCACCAGGTACCGCCAGGGCCGCGCCTCCACCCGCCGGGCGTAGCGGTGCCAGGCCCCGCCCTGCTCGTCCGCACCCTGCTCGTCCGCGCCCTGCCCGTTCCCGTCCTGCCCGTCCGCGCCGGCCTCGGCGACCGGACGGCGCACCGCGAACCGGTCCATCCGGCGCCCGATCAGCCCCATCAGCGCCGGCAGCAGGGTGAGCGCCCCGAGCACGGCCGACACCACCGTGACGGCCGCCGCCGCCCCCAGCTTGGCGATGAAGGAGATCCCCGACACCGACAGCCCGGACAGCGCGATGATCACCGTGCAGCCGGAGACCAGCACCGCCCGCCCGCTGGTGGCCACCGCCCGCCCGGCGGAGGCCACCGGGTCCACCCCGTCCATCAGGTTCTGCCGGTGACGGGTCAGCAGGAACAGCGCGTAGTCGATCCCCACCCCGATGCCGATCATCGTCGCCAGGGTCGGCGCCACCGTCGCGAACGTGGACAGCGCCGCCACCAGCCCCAGCGCCCCCAGCCCGGCCACCGCCGCCACCAGCGCCGTCAGCAGCGGCAGCCCGGCCGCGATCACACTGCCGAACCCCACCAGCAGCACCACGACCGCCACCGCGAAGCCGATCGCCTCGCTGGAACGGTCGTCCGCCGCCGGCCTGGCCAGCTCGCCCAGCGGCCCGCCGTACTCCACCTGCACCCCGGCCGCCCGCAGCGGCGCCACCGCCGCGTCCACCCCCGGCAGGAAGCCGGTGCCCAGCAGGGCCGGACTGGTGTCGAACCGTACGGTCAGGTACCCGGTCAGCCCGTCGGGGGCCAGCGGGCCGCCCGGCGGGGGGCTCTGACCCGGCGGCGGCAGCGGGCTCTGCACCGACAGCACGTGCGGCAGCTGTTGCAGCGAGGAGACCGCCTGGGCGATCTGCGGCTGGAAGGCGGTCAGCTGCGCCGCGTCGTGCAGCACCACCTGGGAGCTGGTGCCCGCCGCGGCCGGCTCGTGCGCCTGGAGGACGTCCCGGCCCTGCTGGGCCTGGGTGCCGGGCAGTGAGAAGTCGTCCGAGTAGGAGCCGCCGACCGCCCGGTTGGCGGCCTGGACGCCGGCCAGGGCGACGATCCACAGCAGGACGACGACCAGCCAGTGGCGCGCGCACCACTCGCCCAGGCGGCGCAGCGCCGCGCGCCTGGCCGGTCGGGCGGGGGCCGAGGGGGCGGGGCGGGCGGACGGCGGCATGGAAGGCTCCCGGGTCTCCTGCACGGCGGTGCGCCGATCGGCGCAGTGTTCCCGCCGGCCGGGGCCGCCCACCGGTACCGGCGGGTAGTCGTCCCTACGGCCCCGGGGCCGTAGGGACCGCGGGGCCGGGCCGATGAGGGCTGGTCAGGGCCGGTCGGGGCCGCCGAGCCTCGGGGCCCGGACGGGGGCGGCGGCGCCGACCAGGACGACCAGTTCGTGGCCGCCGGGGTTGGTCTGCACGGGCAGGGTGCGCCAGTTGTTGGCGAGCCAGACGTTGCCGGAGGGGTCGATCTGGAGGCCGGTGTTGCGTTCCAGTCCGTCGCTCGGGTAGCCGGTGTCGGGCGGGGAGAGGGGCTGGCCTGTGGTGGTGCCGGGCGGGCAGGCGGTGAGGTCGGTGCCGCACAGCCGGGCGACGCGGTGGCCGCCGAAGTTGGCGACCCAGACGGTGTCCTCGCCGTCGACGGCGACGCCCCAGGGCAGGAACAGGCCGCCGCCGGTGAAGGGTCGGGGTTCCGGGGTCCCGTCGGAGCGGATCAGGGTGACGGAGGCGCCCGGGCGCGGCCCGTCGTCGCCCGCGACGGCGGCGTCGGCGAGGTCGCCGGGGGTGGTGTCGCCGCAGGGGACGGGCAGGATGCCGCTGTTGGCGACCCAGGCGTTGCCCCGGCTGTCGGTGGCGATGCCGAGCGGGCGGCGCAGGCCGCCGCCGGTGACGGTGCGTTCCACGGTGCCGTCGGGGGCCAGGATCTGGACGCTGTCGCTGCCGTTCCCGCTCGCCCACAGCCGCCCTGCGGGGTCGACGGCGGCGCCGAAGGGCTTGTGCAGCGCGGGGGTGGGGATCTCCCGGGCGCGGGTGGCGTCGCCGTCGGGGACGCGGGTCACGCTGTCCGCGCCGCAGTCGGCCACCCACACGGTGCCGGAGCGGTCGGCGGCCAGGCCCTGCGGCTGGGCGATGCCGCCGGTGCGCCAGCCCTCGGGCGGGGAGAGCGGGGTGCCGTCCGGGGCGAAGCGGGAGACGCTGCGCTCCAGCGGGGCCGGGTCGATCGGGCAACCGCGGCCCTGGAAGCCGAAGTTGGCGATCCAGGCGGTGCCCGCGGCGTCGACGGTGACGCCGAAGCCGGCGCCGTACAGGCCGCCGCCGCGGTAGGGGGCACCGGGGGCGTCGCGGCCGTCGGGGGTGAACCTGAGGACGGTCTCGCCGCCGCAGACCGGGCGGGTGGGGTCGGCGTCGTAGCGGTAGTTGTTGCTGACCCAGGCGTTGCCGTCGGCGTCGAAGGCGAGGTTGCCGGGGCCGTCGAGTTCGTGGCCGTTGCCGTCGTAGCGCAGGGCCACCGTCCAGGCGGCGGGGGCGGCGGGCAGGGCGGGGAGGTAGCGGGGGGTGGTGCCGGCGAGGGCGAAGAGGGCGGCGGCGTTGTGGCCGGGGTCGTGGGCGATGTCCACGGCGGCCCGCAGGGTGTCGCGGGGCCGTTCGCGGCCGGGGCGGCGGGCCAGGTCGAGCAGCTGGTCGCAGGCGTCGCCGGTGACGCAGGCGGCGAGCAGGTTGGCGAGGGTGTTGACCTCGGCCAGGGTCGAGGTGAGGTCGCCGTTGGGCGGGGCGGCGAGGAGGGCGGCGATGCCGCCGGTGCCGGTGTCGGCCAGGTTGTGGGCGACGGCGGCGGCGTTGCGCAGCCCGGGGTGGGGGCCGGCGACGCCGTCCGGGCCGGTGAAGCGGGCCAGGGCGTAGGCGACGGCGACGGTGGTGCGCTCGTTGACGACGAGTTCGGGCGGGGCGCCGGCGCCGCTGAGGACGGCGGCGAGGGTCACCGGGCCGTCCTGCGGGCCGTCCTGCGGGGTAGCTGGTTCGGTGTCCCGGGGGAGGCCGGCCAGCACGTACAGCACGGCGCGCGGGTCGTCGGGGCGGCGGTAGTCGAGGGTGAAGCGTCCGTCCCGGGCGCTGCGGGTGCGGGCCAGCACCCGGGGCCGGGCGCCGGTGTCGTCCCCGGCCTGGTAGAGCGTCACCTCGGCGCCGCCCAGCGGGGTGTCGCCGCTGCGGACCACCCCGCACTGGCCGGCGGGGGCCGGTGCCGCCGCGTGGGTGGGTCCGGCGGCGAGCTGGGCCAGGAGGGCGGCGGTCAGCAGGACGCCGCGGCGTCGGCGCATGGGGGCTCCGTTTCGGCAGGCAGGGGGACGGACGGCCGATGGCGGGCCGTCCGTCCCCTGCCTGCCACATCCCCGGGCCGCCCGGGCGCAACCGGGCGCGGGGCGCGGCGGAAATTGCCCGGTACGGGCGATGCGGGCCGGGGTGGGGTGATGCGGGCCGGGCCGGGTGTCAGCCGAGCTGCCGCAGCGCGGTGGTGGCGAAGGCGTGGTCCTGCTCGGGGGCGCCGCCGCCGACGCCGACGGCGCCGATCAGGCGGCCGTCGCGGTGGACGGGGACGCCGCCGGCGATGAACAGCAGCGGGCGGTCCAGCGCGGTGGGCAGGGTGTGGAACGGCCCGTCGGGCTTGACGAGGTCGACCAGGCCGGCGGTGGGGGCGTTCAGCTGGAGGGCGGTGTAGGCCTTGCGGGTGCTCGTTTCGCCGGAGATCAGTACGGCCCGGTCGTCGCGGCGGAAGGCGAGCAGGTGGCCGCCCGCGTCCAGGACGGTGATGCTGACCGGCACGTCCGCGGCCTCGGCGGCGGTGCGGGCGGCGGCGACGAGGGTCTCGGCGTCGGCGGTGGTCAGCGGGGCGACGGCGGTGGTGGTGCTCATGTCGGTTCTCCGGTAGGGGCGTTCAGTGGTGGGCGGGAACGGGGACGGGGGCGGTGGCCGGGCGGCTGTGGTCGCGGCGCTCCAGGGCGGCGGACCACAGGGCCAGCAGCAGGGCGGACGCGGCGAGGGCGGCGCCGACCCAGTTGGGGGCGGTGTAGCCGAGGCCGGCCGAGATGACGGCGCCGCCGAGCCAGGCGGCCAGCGCGTTGCCGAGGTTGAAGGCGCCGATGTTGACGGCGGAGGCCAGGGTGGGGGCGCCGTGGGCCTGGTCCAGGACCCGCTTCTGGAGCGGGGGGACGGTGGCGAAGCCGAGGGCTCCGATGAGCAGGACGGTGACGGCGGCGAGCACCTTGCTGTGGGCGGTGAGGGTGAACAGGGCCAGCACGACGGCGAGTCCGCCGAGGGTGGTGTAGAGCATCGGCATCAGCCTGCGGTCGGCGTAGCGGCCGCCGAGCAGGTTGCCGAGGAACATGCCGACGCCGAGCAGCACCAGCAGCCAGGTGACGGAGCCGTCGGCGTAGCCGGCGACGTCGGTCATCATCGGGGCGATGTAGGTGATCGCGGCGAAGACCCCGCCGAAGCCGAGCACGGTCATCGCCATCGCGAGCAGCACCTGGGGGTTGCGGAAGGCGGTCAGCTCCCGGCGCAGGTGGGCGCCCTCGGGGCGGGGCAGGTCCGGGACGAGCCTGGCGATGCCGAGCAGGCCGGCCACGCCGAGCGCGGCGACGAAGGCGAAGGTGGTGCGCCAGCCGACGGCCTGGCCGACGAAGGTGCCCAGCGGCACGCCGACGATGTTGGCGACGGTCAGCCCGGTGAACATGGTGGCGATGGCGCCGGCCTTCTTCTCCGGGGCGACCAGGTCGGCGGCGACGACGGAGCCGATGCCGAAGAAGGCGCCGTGGGCGAGCGAGGTCACGATGCGCCCGGCCAGCATCACGGGGAAGGACGGGGCGAACGCGGAGAGCAGGTTCCCCGCGGTGAACAGGCCCATCAACAGCATGAGCATGGTCCTGCGGCCGATCCTGGTGCCGAGGACGGTCATCAGCGGCGCGCCGAGGACCACGCCGAGGGCGTAGCCGGTGACCAGCAGGCCCGCGTGGGGGATGGAGACGCCGTAGTCGCCGGCGATCTCGGGCAGCAGGCCCATGATCACGAATTCGGTGGTCCCGATCCCGAACGCGCCGATGGCCAGGGCGAGGAGAGCCAGGGGCATGGAGCCGACCCTTCTGGGATTGCTTGAGTGAGCGCCTTGCATGCTTGAACAATAGTTGCAGGCGCGCGATAAGTGCAAGCGCATACAGGAGGCGTGCGCCAAGGGTTCCAGGGCGGACGGGGTGGGCAGGGCGGGCGGAAACGCGGCCGGGCCCGGTCCGCCCCGGGCCGCGGGTGCGGTCGGGGACGGGCCGGGCCCGGGGTGCGTACGGGTGGGCGGCCTGAGGTGTCAGCCGGAGAGGCCGGCCGGGGTCAGTGGGCGGGGGAGGCGGCGTCCACGGCCTCGACCGCCCTGACCAGCGAGGCCAGTCCGGGGGTGCGGGCGGCCTCGCCGAGCGCCTCGCGCAGGGCGGCGTCGTTGGTCGGCCTGGCCTCCTCCAGGAGCCTCAGGCCGTCCTCGCTCACGTTGGTGTAGATGCCGCGGCGGTCGGTCGGGCAGAGGTAGCGCGCCAGCAGCCCGCGGTCCTCCAGCCGGGTGACCAGGCGGGTGGTGGCGCTCTGGCTGAGCACCACCGCGTCCGCGACCTGCTTCATCTGGAGGTGCCCGCCGTCGCCGTCGTGCTGGCGGCTGAGCACGTCGAGCAGCGAGTACTCCCGCACGCTCAGGCCGTGCCCGGACTGCAGGGCGCGTTCGATGTGGGACTCGATCCTGCTGTGCAGGAGGGACAGGGCGCCCCAGCCGTTGGCGAGGGCGGTGAGCGCGGGGTCCGTGGCGGTCATGGGCCTGGCCTCCTTGCGGGTGTGGCTGAGTACCAGGATAAGCCACGAACCAAAATACCGGCCAGAGCCCGTAGTGCGCTCATGCAATTACTTCCCGTACGGACGCGGAGTGCCAACTGCCGTACGGTGCCCAGTAATCACGGGGTTTTGGCGCAAATGGTTCAGACCATTGACGCGGAGGGAAGGCAGATCCTACGGTGTCGGGCAACCGGTCTGGCACGGGCATGCCATGCCTCGGGCAGGCCATCGTGCGCACCCCCACGCGCACGTCCGTCCCGTGCCGGGCGCACACTCCATCCACCCCCACGGAGGAGCACCATGCGCATGCGCAAGCGCCACCTGATCGCCGCCGCCGCGGCCGCGATCGCCCTGCCGATCGCGGCGGCCCTGCCGGCCCAGTCGCACGGCTTCATCAACCTGCCGCCGAGCCGTTCCGCCCTCTGCGGCGCCAACGCCGTCCCGTGGGACTGCGGCGACATCCAGTGGGAGCCGCAGAGCGTCGAGGGCCCCAAGGGCTTCCCGAGCCGCGGCCCGGCGGACGGCACCATCTGCGCCGGCGGCGACGGCCGCTGGGCCCCGCTGGACAACCCCCGCAACGGTGCCTGGCCGACCACCAAGGTGACGGCCGGTCAGCAGCTCAACTTCACCTGGGAGATCGAGGCCAGGCACTCCACCTCGTACTTCAAGTACTACCTGACCAAGCCCGGCTACAACGCGAGCCAGCCGATCACCCGGGCCTCCCTGGACCTGACCCCGTTCCTGACCGTCCCCTACAACGGCCGCCAGCCCGCCGCCACCACCGTCCACACCGCGACCCTGCCCAGCGGCCGCACCGGCCACCAGGTGGTCGTCGCCGTCTGGGACGTCGC
Source organism: Streptomyces sp. CBMA156 (assembly GCF_014596515.1). GTDB lineage: Bacteria > Actinomycetota > Actinomycetes > Streptomycetales > Streptomycetaceae > Kitasatospora. The sequence continues at coordinate 1,465 of NZ_MSJQ01000169.1, read as the reverse complement.
CGACACCGGCAACGCCTTCTACTCCTGCACCGACGTCCAGTTCTGACCGTCGCGTCCTGACCGTCGCACCCTGACCGTCAGGCCCTGACCGTCACGTCCCGCCCGCGCCGTCCGACCCCGGGCGGCGCGGGCGGGACACCGCCCGTACCGGAAGACCCCCCGGAGGCCCCCGCCCGTACCCGAGACCCCGCCCCGGAGCCGTGCTCGCGCGCCGCTGAAGCCGTAAATAGGTACATTGACGACATTTGGCAGCAGTGCCATGGCTTCGCGCGTCCACGAAAGAAGGCCGACCGCCTTCGGAAAGGGTCTCCATGCGCCCCGACCTCAGCCCCGCCGTCCTCGCCGAGCTGCGCCGGCCGCGGCCCTATCCGGCGGTGTCGATCCTGATGCCCACGCACCGCAGGGAGCCGGACAACGCCCAGGACCCGGTGCGGCTGCGCAACCTGGTGGCCGAGGCGAAGGAGCGCGTCCAGGCCGACCCGAAGGTCTCCCGCGCCGACCGGATCGAGGTGCTGGAGCAGCTCGACCGGGCCCTCACCGAGGTCGACCTGGTGCACGCGGAGGACGGCCTGGCGATCCTCGCCGCGCCCGGCGAGCACCAGGTGTGGTCACTCGGGCGCACCGCCCCCGCCCGGGTGGTCCTCTCCGACACCTTCCTGACCCGCAACCTGGTCGCCGCCCAGGCCGCCGAGCGCCCGCACTGGGTGCTCGCCGTCGCCGCCGACAGGGTCGTGCTGTGGGGCGGCACCGAGGAACGGGTCACCGAGGACAGGGACCGCGGCTTCCCGCTGGTGCGCGTCTTCGACAACCCCGATCCCGAGCGGCAGGAGCAGATCGGCGACACGCCCAGCACCTTCCGCGACGAGGCGACCAAGACCTTCCTGCGCCAGGCGGACACCGAGGTCGGCAAGCTGCTGGCCGCCGCCCCCCGCCCGCTCTACGTGGTCGGCGAGGCCGCCGCGCTCGCCCTGCTGGACGCCGTCGGCCCGATCGCCAAGGAGTCCACCGCGCAGCTGCCGCACGGCGGGCTGGCCCAGGCCGACGCCGAGACCGTCCGCAAGGTGGTCGAGCCCGCCGTGCGCGCGCAGGCCGAGCGCGAGGTCGCCGAGAACCTCGCCCAGCTCGACAAGGCCCGCGGCGCCCAGCAGTTCGCGGCCGGCCTGGACGAGCTGTGGCAGGCCGTCGGCGACGGCCGGATCGCCCGGCTGGTGGTCGAGGAGAACTTCCGCGCCACCGTGCGCGACGACGGCGAGCACCTGGTACCCGCCGAGGCCGACCAGCCCGGGGCCCGCGAGGACATCGTCGACGAGGTCATCGAGCGCACCCTGGACACCGGCGGACAGATCGGCTTCGTCCCCGACGGGACCCTCGCCGACGCCGGCCGGATCGCCGCCGTGCTGCGCTACTGACCGGCCGCCGGCCCTGCCCGCGCGACCGGCGGGGCAGGGCCGGGCCGGGCGCTCAG
>NZ_MSJQ01000168.1 GCF_014596515.1 Streptomyces sp. CBMA156 | reverse complement strand
TGCGCGCGAGCCTGCACAGCACGCCGCCGCCACCCCCCGACGCCGAACCCACCGCCCCCGGGCTGCTCACCCAGCTGCGCTCCGCCGACGGCGGCGCCGGGCTGTTCCCGGTCCTCACCGTGCTCACCCCGATCCTGGCCTGGGCCGCCGCCCTGTGCCTCCTCCTGGCCGGCTACCTGCTGCGCGCCGCCGACCCCGGCCTCGGCCTCGCCCGCTCCCTGGTCACCGCCGGGTGGGTGGCGCTCGCCGCCGGGGTCGCCGCGATGGCCATCGGCATCATCGGGCTGCTGCTCACCGCCCTGCGCGACGGCGCCTCGACCGCCCCGGCCGGCACCGACCCCGAACTCGCCGCCGCGCTCTCCGACGCCCACGGCGAGTGGCGCGGCGCGCTGCGCGAGCGCGGTCTGCTCCCGTACCTGCTCGACGCCCTGCCGCCGGTGCCCGGCTCGGCGGCGGGCTCGGCCGTGTCGGGGCCGCAGGTGGACGCCGGTGCGGAAGTCGATACGGAATCCGGCGACGCGGGGCCTGACTTCAGCAGCCCCGGGTACAGCTCCCCCGCGTACACCAGCCCCGGCCCCGACGACCTGACCGATCCCGGGGGCCGCACGCCCCGGCCGGCCGCCACCCCGCCCGACTTCACCTCGCCCGACTTCACCCGACCCGGGTACACCGCGCCCGGCTTCACCGGTCCGGACGAGGTCGGCTGAGCCCTCCGGTCCCCGGCCGCCGCGGCCGCTTCCTGGGGACATCCCCACCCCCGGTCCTGGTGCGGCCACCATCGCCCCTGACTCCACCGCCCGCCAGGGTGGAACCCACACGTGGAGAACGACCGGGGGAGACCAGCGATGAGCACCGGAACCGTCCGACCATCCCGTACCCGACCGACCGTGCTGGTGGTCTCCGCCCTGCTGACGGCCCTGCTGGGGCTGCTCCCCGCCGCCGGACCCGCGGGCGCGACGGGCCGGGCCGGTACGACGGGCGGGGCGTCCCCGACGGACGCGGCGGGCGACCCGGTCCCCAGCCGCGTCGACTTCACCGGCGCCGACGGCACCACCCTGCACGGACTGGTGCTGGCCCCGCCCACCGCGGCGGCCGGCACCCGCGACCCCGGGCTGGTCATGCTCCCCGGAGCCGGCCCGGGCCCGCTGGCCGAACTGCGGGCCGCCGCCGAGACGTACGCCAGGCACGGCGTCACCACGCTGGTCTTCGACAAGCGCACCGACGGCTACTCGATGACCCGCCGGGACTACGGACAGCCGGCCGACGACGCCCTCGCCGCCGTCCGGCTGCTGCGCTCCCGGCCGGAGACCGACCCGGACCGGGTCGGCCTGTGGGGCCTCTCCGAAGGCGCCTGGGTCGCCTCGCTCGCCGCCTCCCGCTCCGCCGAGGCGGCGTACCTGGTCACCGTCGGCGCGGTCGGCCTCACCCCCGCCCGTCAGCAGGCCTGGGCGTACCGGGGCTACCTGCGCCACGCCGGGGTCTCCGGCTCGCTGGTCACCGCGCTCGCGGACACCTCGGTCCGTCAGCTCACGGCCGCCGGGCTGTTCCCCGAGGCCGGCTACGACCCGGTGCCGGCGTGGGAGCGGGTCCGGCAGCCGGTCCTGGCCGAGTGGGGCGCGCTCGACCGCGAGGCCGCCCCCGAGGAGAGCGCCACGATCATCCGCCAGGCCCTCGACCGCGGCGGCAACACTCACTACACGCTGCGCACCGTCCCCGGCGTCCGGCACAACCTGCACCTGACCGGGGACGACGGGTACGACCGGCCCGACCGGCTCCCGGCGGACTACGCCGCGACCGAGGCGGCCTGGATCCAGCGGCTCGCCACCGGCCTGCCCACCGCCACCGCCGACCCGGCCCCGCCGCAGGACACCCGCAGCCGCGCGCTCGACCCGCTCCCCTGGTACCGGTCCGTCTGGTTCGAGGCCGTCGCCACCCTGCTCTGCCTGACCGGCTTCGCGGGCTACGCGCTGACCGGCGCCTTCCGCCGGCTGCGCGGCCGGGCGCGCCCGGCTGCCCTGCCCGGGGCCGCCGGCTGGGCCGCCCTCGCCGGGACCGGCGCCGTCCTGGGCGCCCTCGGCTACCTGCTCTTCCTGATGGTCACCGCCGCGATGTTCCCCGGCCCGGTCCTGTTCGGCCGCCCGGTGGTCTGGCTGGCCGTCCAGCTGCTCGCGCTGTCCGCCCTCGGCGCGGCCGCCGTCGCCGCGGCCGGCGCCCGGCGGGAGCGGTCCGCCCTGGCCGCCGCCGGCCGGACGGACCGGGCCCGGCTGGGCGCCCTGCTGCCGGCCGCGGTGGTGTTCCTGCCCTGGGCCGTCTCCTGGGGCCTGCTGCTGCCCTGACCCGCCGTCGCCCGCCGGGCACCGGCCCGCTCCCCCGCCCGGGGGAGCGGGTTCGGCCCGGGTGAGGACGCCCCCGCCGGCCCGCTCCGGAAGCGTGGCAGCCGGTGGCGGACGGACGGCGTCCGCCCGGTCCCTGAGGCGGAAACCATGGGCGCACGGACGATCGCGGCACGACTGCACGGCACACCCGCCCCCGGCGTGCCCCGCTGGGCGGTGCTCACCGGGTACGCGATCACCCTGGCCGTCCTGCCCTCCTGCCTCTGGCGGATCGGCGGCTTCGTCCTCGGACTGCCGCTGCTCCACCACAGCCCGACGCCCCCGGATCAGGACCCGGCCTCGTTCGACGGCGGCTGGGCGTACATCCTCGCGCTCAGCGTGGTCAGCGAGGCGCTGGCCCTCCTCTGCTTCGGCCTGGTCGCCCGCTGGGGCGAGGTCTGGCCGCGCCGGATCCCCGTCCTCGGCGGCCGGCCGGTGCCGGTGCTCGCCGCGGTGATCCCGGCCGGGCTGGGCTCGGCGGCGCTGATGGTCTTCCCGTACGCGATGGTGATGTTCTCGCTCGGCCTGACCATCCGGGGCGACCGGGGCGGGGTCGTCACCCACGGCTGGCAGACCGTCGTGTTCTGGATCTGCTATCTGCCACTGGCCGCCTGGGGCCCGCTGCTCGCCGTGCTCACCGTGCACTACTACCGTCGGCGCAGGGCGAGTTGACCGGCCTCCGGGCCCGCCGACACCCTGACCGCGCGCCCTCCCGCGGCCCCGTCACAGCCCCGTCACAGCCCGGCGGCGCCGTGCGGGCAGGGCTCGGCGAGCGCCCCGGCCGCGCCGTCGGCCCGCCCGGCCGTCACGTGGGGCTCGGCCGTCACGTGGCGCTCGGCCGACTCGTCCCGCTTCTCGTCCCGCTCGGTCATGCGGGGCAGTCTGCCTCCGGGCCGTCGCCGTCCGCCAACGGATTTCCCCAGGTCACCCGGCTTCCGGGCGGCCCGACGGAGGTCACCCCTGCGCCAGGACGCACAGCGGCCCCGTCACGCCGTCCCGGCCCTCGGCGACGTCCGTCGCCGCCTGGACGAAGGCGCGGACCCGGGCGGTGGTGTTGCTCTCCAGCCAGACCGGGCCGCGCTCGATCGGGGGCGCGTCGTGGATCGGCACGTAGGCGACGTCCGGGCGCGGGTAGTAGCGGCGGGAGTGCTCACCGACCGGCAGGACGCCGCGCCCCATGGCCACCAGGCTGAGCAGCTCGGAGAAGGTGGCGCCGGACGGCCCCTTGGGCACCGGGCGGCCGGACGGGGTGCGGTCGGGCGTGCGGTCGCGCTTGAAGCCCGCCGAGGTGACGGCCGGGTACTGCACCACCGGGTGGTCGGCGAGCACCTCGACCGACACCGACCGCTCGGCGGCCAGCGGATGCCCGGCGGCCACCGCGAGGACCCGCCGCTCGGTCAGCAGCACCGGGCCGCGGGCCATGCCGTCGAACGGGTAGGAGGCGATCAGGACGTCGACCGAGCCGTCCGCCAGGCTCGACCGGGAGTCGGCGAGCTGCGCCTCGCGCACGTCCACCCGGCAGTCCGGGTACCGCTCGCCGAACAGCGCGACCGCCCTGAGCAGCACCGGCGCCGTCCACTCGCCGAGGAACGCCACGCTCAGCCTCCCGGTGACACCCCGGCCGGCGTCCTCCGCCCGTTGCAGTGCCGCGTCCATCGCCGCCACCACCGGGACCAGGTCGTCCGCCAACTGCCGCCCCACGGCGGTGAGTCGGACCGACCGGCTGGTGCGGTCGAACAGCGGGCCGCCGATCCGGCGCTCCAGCTTCTTCACCAGCTGGCTGACCCGCCCGGTGCTCAGGTGCAGCCGCTCGGCGGTCCGGCCGAAGTGCAGCTCCTCGGCGAGCGCGAGGAAGACCTCGGTCTCCAGCCGTTCCAGCATCCCGCCCCATCCCTCGATCGTTGAATCCTGCTCAACGATCGTACGGCCATCTCGCATTGATGCCGCGTCCGACCAGGAGGATCGTGGAACCCGTCCCCAGCAGCCGTACCCGAACGGAACCGATCACCATGCGCGTCGTAGCCTTCGACCACCTCGTCCTCAACGTCGCCGACGTCGAACGCTCGCTGGCCTTCTACCAGGGCCTGCTCGGCCTGGCCCCCGTCCGGGTCGAGGAGTGGCGGGCCGGGCAGGTGTCCTTCCCCTCCGTCCGCGTCACCCCCGAGACCATCATCGACCTGATCCACGGCCCCCGGCACGAGTCCAACGTCGACCACATCTGTCTCACCGTCGAGCCCCTCGACTGGCAGGAGGTCGTCGACGCGGGCACCTTCACCGTCCTCGACGGCCCGGTCTCCCGCTACGGCGCCCGCGGCACCGCCACCTCCCTCTACGTCAGGGACCCGGACGGCAACACGGTCGAACTGCGCTGGTACCCCCAGGACACCGCCAACTGAGCGGTGCCGCCCCGCCCCGCGAACCGGGCCGGGACGGCACTCCGAGAGGCCCGAACTCCCCCTGTGCGCCGGTCAGTTCCGCCCGGCGAGGTGCTCGACCAGGCGGTCGAAGCTGGAGTTGAGCCCGGCCTCGGCCTCCGGGCCGCGGTACATCTCCGGCACCCCGGTCTGGTGCAGCACCACCCGGGTGCCGCCCTCGCCGAGGTCGGTGAAGGTGAGGGTGGACCGCATGCCGGTGTTCTCCTCCACCATCGCGAAGAACTCGCCGGCCCTGATCCCGGTGATCTCGGCCTTCAGCGGGTACCGCTCACCGGTCTCGTCGAGCACCATGGTGCTGTCGTACCGTCCACCCTCCCGCGCCTCGATCGTCACGGTCTCCAGCGGCACGTGGGTGCCGACCGGCCCCCAGAAGCGGACGAACTGCTCCGGCTCGAAGTACGCCTCGAACGCGGCGGCGGGCCCGCCCGGCAGCTCGCGGGTGATGGTCAGCTCGCCCAGGTTCTCGGTCATCTCGGTGTCTCCTCCGTGGTCACGTCGTCGCTTGCACAGGGGTAGACCGGGGCCGCTCCGAAAACTCATCGCTCCCCGCGGAAAATTCTTCCGCCGGATCCACCCGGCCCGCGGCCCCAGCCCGCCGGCTAGCGCGGAACGTCCCGGACACTGCGCTGGAGCACATCGCTCAGCACCCCGGCGACGGTGACGAAGTCGTTGTCGTCGTGCAGCACGATCAGCCCGTGGTGGGCCGCGGTGGCACAGACCATCAGGTCGACGGTGGACAGCGCCCGGACCGCTCCGCCGCTCTGAGCGAGCCTGAACTGGGCGGACTCGATCCAGGCCCACGTGTTCTTCGGCAGCGGCACATCGGGATACAGGTCGGCGAACATCTCGCCCATCTGCTCGTAGTGCACGAGGTTGCGGGCGGAGCGCCGGAACTCGGTGCGCTGGGGAGCGCACGATCCGATGACCCGGAGGTCGATGTCCTCACCCCACGCGTCGTTCAGATGCTCTTCGCGCAGCAACCGCCACACGGCGGTGGAGCCGGCGAGGTAGCGGATCATCCCTCCCCTCGCTTCTCGGCCTCCTGGAGCTGCTGCCGCCCCTCGTAGTCCCACTCCTGGGCGGCCTGGAAGTGCCGAGCCCGCCGGGCGGCCCGCTCGTGTCTCTCGGCGTACTCGCGCAAGGCGGTGTTCACCACCTCTTTCTTGGTCGCGCCCACGGAGAAGCGGAGAGCCTTCGCCAGGGCGTCGTCATCCAGATCGATGGTCGTCACGCTCATATTCGCCTCCGCTATATAAAGACAACAGCACTCTTGAATATAGCGGTGTCCGCCAAGCTCGGGCCGGTGAACGGCGACGGCGATGCGGACGGCGGAGCCCGGATCAGGACTCGCCGTGCTGGCCGCGGGAGAAGATGGTCGGGCTGCCGGGGAGCTCCGGGTTCGCGCCGAGGTGGTCGACCACGTCCCGCACGCCCTCGGTGAGCGCGACCGCCGGCCGGTAGCCCAGCCCCTGGAGCTTCGAGATGTCCCCCACCAGCCGGTAGGTGTCGTCCTCGATCTCCGGGATCACGCTGACCTCGGGCGTCACGCCGGTCGCCTCGCCGATCGCGCCGACGAGCTGCCGCATGGACGTCTCCGTACCGGAGCCGATGTTGAAGACCTCACCCGGCTCCGCCCGGTCGGCGATGGTCAGCAACCCCTGGACCAGATCGGTGACATGGACGAAGTCCCGGGTCTTCCGGTCGATGTCCCCGACGATCTGGATCGGGCGGTGGTTGAGGTGCCAGCGGAGGAAACGGCCGACCTCCACCATCGCCTCGTGCGGGTTCTCGCCCGGCCCGTAGACGCAGAACGGCCGGCCCACCACCACGGGCAGGCCGCACGCGTGGTGGAGCGCGAGACAGGAGATCTCGCCGCTGAGCTTGGAGGCGCCGTACGGCACGAACGGCCGCGTCGGGTGGTCCTCGTCCATCGGGAACCGCCGCGGCGTCCCGTAGACGGACGCGGACGAGACGTAGACGACCCGGCGGACGGCCGACTTGAGCAGGGACTCGGCGAAGGAGACGGTGCCGAGGGCATTGATCTCGAAGTCCAGACGCGGCTGCGTCACCGACAGCGTCCCGTTGGCGTTCGCGGCGACGTGGAAAACCAGTTCCGCACCGTCGACGGCTTCGGCGATGGCGTCGCCCTCGCGAATGTCGAGCAGGTGCAGGGTGACCCCGGACGGCGGTTCCACACTCATCGCCGTCCTGGCGTTGTCGATGATGGTCACCTCTTTCCCCAGAAAGAGGAGAGAATTGGTCAGGTGCCGTCCGACGAATCCCAGCCCGCCGGTCACCAATACCTTCTCGTATGCTTCGAGCATGCTTTCAATGTGCCGACGCCACGGCCGATTCGCATGCCGGCGGACCTGAAGCCGCAACCATTCGGGTGAAAACCGGTTCGATCATGTGTCGGCCGCGAACATCAGCGGCTCATGACGTGCGCGTACCGGGGGCGAGCAGGCGACGCAGCACCGTGGGTGTGTGGCCCACGTGCTCGCGGATGACGCGAGTCAGGTGCGCCTGGTCGGCGAAGCCCAGCCGTGCCGCCAGGTCGGCGAGGCTGGGTTCGCCCTCGGCGATCCGGTCCATGGCCCGGGCGACGCGCACCCGGTTGCGGCAGCGGGTCAGCGAGACGCCCGTCTCCCTGGAGAACACCCTGCTCAGCCGGTAGGGCGACACCTCCAGCAGCGCGGCCAGTGCGAAGAGCCCTCCGGCCTCCGGGGCCCCTTCGGTGATCGCCTCGCGCGCAACCGCGGCCGGCGCCCGGTCGACCGGCCGGGACCGGACGGTCGACCCCCCGGCCCGGCGCCCACCCCGACCGCGACGCGATGAGCAGCCACGACATCGTCCAGGCCGCTTGGAAGGCGTTCGCCATCCACGACGCCGACCGGATCTCCGAGGTCTTCACCGAGGACGCCGAGTGGCTGGCACCTCCGGGGAACGCGACGGCCACCGCGCTGGACTGCCCCAGCCACCTGGTCGGCAGGGAAGTCATCACGCGCTTCCTCGCCGAGGACTTCTCCCGCCTGTTCGCCGGTGACGTGGACGTCACCTTCCACGGTTTCCATGCCGACGGCGACCGCGTGGTGGTGGAGGAGACCATGACCGCGACGCCCGCCGACGGAAACCACTACGCCAACGACTACTGCCTGGTCTTCGAACTCCGTGACGGGCTGATCCACCGCGTCCGCGAGTACATGGACACCGCGCGCGGACACCGCATGGTCTTCGCCGGCACCGAGAAGTAGCCGAGGACGACAGAGCGCCGCCCCGAGGTGATCGAGGGCGGCGCTCGGGTGTCCCGGGTCAGTCGACCAGGGGGAGGTACACCTTGTTGCCCTGGGCCGCGAACTCGGCCGACTTCTCGGCCATGCCGGCCAGGGCCTCGGCGTCGAACTCGCTGTTCACCGCGGTGGAACCGTCGCCGTGCTCGTCACGGATCTTCTGGGAGATCTTCATCGAGCAGAACTTCGGGCCGCACATCGAGCAGAAGTGGGCGGTCTTGGCGGGCTCGGCGGGGAGGGTCTCGTCGTGGAAGGACCGGGCGGTCTCCGGGTCGAGGGCCAGGTTGAACTGGTCCTCCCAGCGGAACTCGAAGCGGGCGTCGGAGAGGGCGTCGTCCCAGGCCTGGGCGCCGGGGTGGCCCTTGGCCAGGTCGGCGGCGTGGGCGGCGATCTTGTAGGTGATCACGCCGGTCTTGACGTCGTCCCGGTTGGGCAGGCCCAGGTGCTCCTTGGGGGTCACGTAGCAGAGCATCGCGGTGCCCCACCAGGCGATCATCGCGGCGCCGATGCCCGAGGTGATGTGGTCGTAGCCGGGCGCGACGTCCGTGGTGAGCGGGCCGAGGGTGTAGAACGGCGCCTCGTCGCAGATCTCCTTCTGGAGATCCATGTTCTCCCTGATCTTGTTCATCGGGACGTGGCCCGGGCCCTCGATCATCACCTGGACGTCCCGCTCGCGGGCGATCCGGCCGAGTTCGCCGAGGGTCTTCAGCTCGGCGAACTGGGCCTCGTCGTTGGCGTCCGCGATCGAGCCCGGGCGCAGGCCGTCACCGAGCGAGAAGGTGACGTCGTAGGAGGCGAGGATGTCGCAGAGTTCCTCGAAGTTCGTGTAGAGGAAGTTCTCCCGGTGGTGCGCCAGACACCAGGCCGCCATGATCGAGCCGCCGCGCGAGACGATGCCGGTCTTGCGGCGGGCGGTGAGCGGGACGTAGCGCAGCAGCACGCCGGCGTGGACGGTCATGTAGTCGACGCCCTGCTCGCACTGCTCGACGATGGTGTCCCGGTAGACCTCCCAGCTCAGCTCCTCGGCCTTGCCGTCGACCTTCTCCAGCGCCTGGTAGAGCGGCACCGTGCCGATCGGCACCGGGGAGTTGCGCAGGATCCACTCGCGGGTGGTGTGGATGTTGCGGCCGGTGGAGAGGTCCATGACGGTGTCGGCACCCCAGCGGGTGGCCCAGGTCATCTTCTCCACCTCCTCCTCGATCGAGGAGGTGACGGCCGAGTTGCCGATGTTGGCGTTGATCTTCACCAGGAAGTTGGTGCCGATGATCGCCGGCTCCACCTCCGGGTGGTTCACGTTGACCGGGATGACGGCCCGTCCGCGGGCCACCTCGGCGCGCACGAACTCGGGCGCCAGGCCCTCGCGCAGCGCCACGAACTCCATCTCGGGAGTCACCACGCCCCGCTTGGCGTAGGCGAGTTGGGTGACGGCGACACCACCGCGGCCACGCAGCGGGCGACGCGGACGGCCGGGGAAGACGGCGTCCAGGTTGCGCAGGTTGCCGCCGCGCGGCGAGGTGTGCCTGATCCCGTCGTCCTCGGGGCGCGCCTCGCGGCCGTCGTACTCCTCGACGTCGCCGCGCTGGCGGATCCAGGCGTCCCGCAGCGCGGGCAGGCCGCGGCGCACGTCGGGCTCGTAGGACGGGTCGGTGTACGGGCCCGAGGTGTCGTACAGCGGGACGGTCCTGCCGTTGGTGAGCTGCACCTCGCGGTACGGAACGCGCAGGTCGGGACGCGATCCCTCGCGGTGGGCCTTGCGCCAGGCCGGGGTCGGGTAGCCGGTGTGCTCGCTGCTGGGGGCGCCCTGGGCAGACTGCGGCTGTGCTTCGAACGTGGTCATCAGACCTCTACTCCCTACGCCGGCATTACCCGGTCAGGTTCCTGCGGTCGACGCAGCCGTCGGTCCGTCCGTCGACGTCCCGGTCAGCGCCCTCTCAGCCCGGTGCTCCGAGCTCCCGCGTCGCAGGCGGTGTTGCCTGCACACGACGCCCAACACGGTAGCGAGCGGATCGCCGCAGGTCCAGAGCGTGTCGCGGGCCGGTCGGCGGACGGCGCCGAGTGCGCCCCCGACCGACCCCGCGGCCGAAAGTGTCCTACCGCCCCCTCATAATGCTCACCAATACTCCGCAGACACTCCATCAGGGCGTGCACGGCCCATCCGGGTCCGCATCCCGCCCGGGGTGCCGCGGATTTGACGACTCTTGGGGGGAAACGCACCGTGCGCATCCGTCATGCGGCCGGCCTGAGCGCCGCCGTGATCTCCGCGGTGGTGGGCCTGCCACTGCCCGCGGTGGCTGCCGAACCGACCGCCGTGCTGTACGTGAAGGACCACGGCGCCACCTGCGACGACAACGGCCCCGGCACTCGGGCCGTGCCGTTCTGCACCATCCAGGCCGCCGCGGACCGGGTGCTGCCGGGCCAGACCGTGGAGGTCGCGCAGAACAGCTACATCGAGGACGTGACCGTCCGGCGCTCCGGAGAGCCCGGCAAGCCGATCACCTTCCGCGGCGCGGGCCGTCTCGGCAAGTCGCCGGACATCCCGTCCATCTCCGGTCCGCTGCGGCAGCCGGTGAAGATTTCCGGCCAGCACGACATCGTGTTCTCCGGCTTCGACGTGCCCGGCTTCGAGCTCGACGGCGTCAGCCGGGTCGAGCTCTCGGGCAACTGGATCGAGCAGGAGAACAACGCGGCCGTCCGGCCGGCCGTGAGGATCACCGGGCCCAGCGACCGTGTCCGGGTCGAGCGGTCGGTCGTCCGCGGGACGAGCGGCGGTGTGACGGCCGGCCCGGGTGTCACCGGGACGGTGATCGCCGGGAACGACTTCGTCACCGTGTACGGTTCGTCGGTCTCGCTGACCGACGCCCCCGGCGCGACGATCACCCACAACACCACGCACACGACGTGGAACACCTCGGTCGTCCTCGATCTGGCCGGCTCGTCCGACCATGCCACGATCACCGACAACGTCGTGGCCCTGGGCACCGTCCAGGTGTCCGCCGGCTCGACGGCGGGGACCATCCTCGACCACAACACCCTGCGATGGCCCGCCGCCGACACCTACAAGTGGGCCGGTGCCGTCTACAAGACCCCCGCTGACCTCCTGGCCGCCACCGGCCAGGGCAGGCACGACCTGAACGGCTACGTGCAGTTCGACGACGCCTTCTGGCCGCTGTCCGTCCCCAAGGCCGCCACCGGCCCGGCCGCAGGCACCGCGATCGACTCCGCCGGCCCGCAGACGCCCGGCACTCCTGCCGTCGACCTGCTCGGCCACGGAGCGGTCGACCACCCGGAGGTCGCCAACACCGGGCCGGACGGCGGCTACCGGGACCGCGGCGCGTACGAGGTCGTCGGCCTCCAGGAGGTCCGGCTGGACGCGCGCGGGACCGTGCACGAGGCCCCGACCGGCCCCGCGCCTTTCACCGTCGAGCTCACCGCGACGGCGACCAACACCTGGAAGACGACGCTCGGCTACACCTTCGACTTCGCCGACGGCACCGATCCGGTGACCTCCGCCGAGCCGACGGTCCGCCACACCTACACCGCTCCCGGCGACTACCGGCCGAAGGTCACGGTCACCGACGGCCTCGGCGGCTCGGTATCCGGCGAGCTGTCCTGGCCGGTCCAGGCGGGCGAGGACAAGCCGCTCACCGCTTCCCTCGCGGTGGACCAGGACACCAGCAGCGACCCGCTGGCGGTCAGGGCCGAGGTCACCACGACCAGCCCGTGGCGGATCAGCGGCTACTCCTTCGACTTCGGCGACGGCCCGGCCAAGCCGAACGAGGGCTACTTCACCGAGCGCCACGTGTACGCCAAGCCCGGCACGTACACCGTGAAGTCCACCGTCACCGACGACTCCGGCGCGACCGTGACCAGCACCCGGCAGGTCACCGTCGACTACGCCCCGTCCGGCTTCACCGCCATCACGCCGACCCGGATCATGGACACCCGCCAGCCCGGCGGCCGCTACCCGCGGATCGGCCCCGGCGAGACCGTCGACCTGGACGTGCGCAACCGGGTCTCCGGCTCGGCCGGCAACCTGGTGCCCGTGAACGCCACCGCCGTGGTGATCAACCTGACCGCCACCCAGGGCACCGCCACCAGCCACCTGGACGTCTACCCGTCCGCCGCCGCCCGGCCGGCCACCTCGAACGTGAACTTCGGCCCCGGCCAGGACGTCGCCAACCTGGTGACCGTGCCGGTCGGCCCGAACGGCACGGTGGTGATCCGCAACAACTCCGGCTACGTGCACGCCATCGCCGACGTGCTCGGCTACTTCACGGCCGGCAGCACCGACCGGTTCGCCTCCGTCGCCCCGGCCCGGCTGCTGGACACCCGCTCCGACGACAACCCGCTGACCTCGGGCAGCGCCCGCCGGCTGAAGGTCGCCGGCTCCGGCGGTGTGCCGGCGAACGCGACCTCGGCGGTGCTCAACGTGACGGCCACCGGGTCCACCTCGGCGGGCTTCGTCGCGGCCTACCCCGGCGGCACCCAGCGCCCCGCGGCCGGTTCCAACCTCAACACCGTCCCCGGCCGGAACATCCCCAACCAGGTGGTGGTCCCGCTGGGCGCGGACGGCAGCGTCGAGCTCTTCACCAACGCGGCCGCCACCCACCTGGTGGTCGACGTCTTCGGCTACTACGGCCCGGACGGCAAGGGCCTGTTCACCCCGGTCACGCCGAGCCGCCTGCTGGACTCGCGGGACAGCGGCCCGTTCGGTCCGTTCTCCAGCCGTACGGTCGGCGGCGTGCCCGCCGGGGCGACCGCCGCGGTGGTCAACCTGACGGCGACCGGGACCACGGAGCCCACCCACCTCACCGCCTGGGCCACCGGCACGGCCAAGCCCGGCACCAGCAACCTCAACGCCAGCCCGGGCCTGGACGTCCCCAACCACACCACCATCCCGGTGGACCCCCAGGGCCGGTTCGACATCGCCAACAACTCCGGCACGACCCACGTCATCGCCGACCTCTTCGGCTACTACCGCAACCAGTAGCGGCCCCGCTCCCGGGAACGCCCGAGGCCCGGCTCCCCCTTCGCGGGGGGCCGGGCCTCAGGGCGGCGTCACGGGAAGCCGGTCAGCCCTTGGCGGCCTTCTTCACCAGGACCACCACGGCGGCCGCGATGCCGACCACCACCAGCAGCTTGATCACGATCGAGAGCAGCGCGCCGACGACGCCGAAGACGAAGGCGACGATGTTCCAGGCCAGCACCAGGACCAGCACCGGGATGACGATGTTGCGCACCCAGGAGGGCAGCGACTTCCAGAGCTCAGCCATGTCGGTTCCTCTTCTCCCCTCGGGTCGGCCGCCGTCCGGTGCCGCATCCCGCTTGCTTTCGGTACTTCGATCGTACGGTGGCGCGAGTGCGGGAACGAGGCCCAACGGCCCGGAGAGAACCCCGAGATCACCCCGATCCCGTCCCCCCGGGGGACCCCCGAGAATTCACCCGGACGGACGCGCAACCTCCGGGCTTCCCGTTCGTCCAACCAGTGCCGGATGCAGGCCGGTCCGGCACCGTCGATCCGGGGGAGTCCGATCATGCGAGCCCGTACAGCCGTTTCCCTGGCCGCCCTGGCGGCCCTCAGCCTCACCACTCCGGCCCTCGCCGCCGGCGTGGCCACCGCCGCACCCGCCACCCCCGCCGCACCGGCGACCGCCGCCGCCGACGTCACCGCCCCGGCCGGCTTCACCGGGATGGTCCCGACCCGGGTCCTGGACACCCGCGACTTCAACAAGGTCCCGGCGACCCGCACGGCACGGCCGCTCCAGGCGGGCGAGTACTTCTCGACCCCGCTCGCCACGGGCTGCCACAGCCACCCGCCGCAGGAGTGCTACTCCGTCGTCCCGGCCGACGTCACGGCCGTGGTGGTCAACGTGACCGCGACCAACCCGACCACCGACGGTTTCCTGTCGATCGGCTCCGTCCCCGGCCAGCCGGGCACCAGGCCCGCCACCTCCAGCATCAACTTCAAGGCCGGCCAGACCGTCTCGAACCTGGTCACGGTCGCGGTCGGCCCGGTCAGCCGCACCTCCCCGTGGATCACCGTCTACAACAACTGGGGCACCACCGACGTCGTGCTCGACGTGGTCGGCTACTACCGGCCCGGGGCGACCGACAGGTACGGCCCGCTGAACCCGACCCGGATCGCCGACAGCCGGACGGACGGCACCGGGCGGCTCGGCGGCGACGCGGTGCGCACGTACCAGGTCCGCCGCCCCGAGCTGGGCACCGCGAACGCCACCTCGGTGATCCTCAACGTCACCGCGACCGACGGCACCTGGGACAGCTACCTGACCGCGTACCCGAGCGGATCGCCGCGGCCCGCCTCCGGTTCGAACGTCAACTTCCCGGTCGGGAGGACCGTCGCCAACCAGGTCGTGGTGCCGGTCGGGGCCGACGGAAAGATCGACATCTACAACCACGCCGGCTGGGCGCACGTCATCGTGGACGTCGTCGGCTCCTACGGCCCGGACGGCCAGGGGCTCTTCAGCGCGCTCAGGACACCGGTGCGCATCCGCGACAGCCGGGAGGCCGGCGGCAAGCTCCTGCCGCTGTCGACCACGGACCTCCAGGCCGTTCCCACCGACGGCTCCGTCCCGAACGCGATGGGCGTCGAGGCCAACCTCACGGTCACCGACGCCGACGAGTCCGGTTACCTCACGGTGTTCCGGGGCCAGGGCCAGGGCACGCGGCCGGACACCTCCACGGTCAACTTCGAGCCCGGGCAGACCGTCGCCAACTCGGCGACCACTGCGGTCACCGGCAGGGGCACCTACTCCGTCTACAACCACAGCGGACCGGTGCACCTGATCGCCGACCTGACGGGCTACTTCGTCACCGGCTGAGCACACCCGCGTGCGGCCGGCCCTCCCGGAACACCGGGGAGGGCCGGCCGCACGGGCTCAGACCGGCCAGCGCTCGCCGCGCCAGGCCGCGTCCCAGAACATCCACTCGTAGCGCGAGGTGGTCACGAAGTGGCCGACCACCTTGCGGCGTTCGGTCGCGGACAGCTCCTCGCCCAGCCGGTCGGTGAGCGCCAGCACCCGGCGGACCACCGACTGGAAGGCCTCGTCGCCGTAGGTGGCGATCCACTTGGCGTACAACGGGTCGGGCGAACCATGGGCGAGCAGTGCCTCGCCGACCCGGGCGTAGATCCAGTAGCAGGGCAGCACCGCGCCGACCGCCTCGGCGAAGGAACCGCCGTAGACGGTGGCCAGCAGGTAGCTGGTGTAGGCCCGGGTGGTGGGCAGCACCGGCTCGGTGGCGGCTTCTTCTGCACTGCCGCCGAACGCGGTCAGGAACTCGGCGTGCATTCCCTGCTCGGCCGCCAGCGCGCCGACCGCGTCGTCGGCGAAGGCCCTGACGTCCTCCTCGCCGGGCGCCCTGGCGGCGCAGACGGCGAGCGCGCGGGCGTAGTCGCGCAGGTAGTGCGAGTCCTGGACGACGAAGTGGCGGAAGGCCTCCCGCGGCAGCGTGCCGTCGGTGAGCCCGGCCAGGAAGGGGTGGGCGAGGATCTCGGCGTACACCGGCTCGATGGCCGCCCAGAGTTCTTCGGTCAGCGTCTTGGTGCTCATGGGGCGACCCTAACCGGCGGGCCGCTCAGCCCCCGGACCCGTCCGTCCGCCTCCGCGCCCCCGGGCGTTCGCCACCAACCCGCCGTCCGGTGGTTCCGCTGGGACCGGGGTTCCTGTCAGGCTTGGGCGGCATGAAGAGTTTCGTCATCAAGACACTGATCAACGCGGCGGCCATCTGGGTCGCCGCCTGGATCGTCAGCGGCATCCAACTCGCCCAGGGGAACGCCGACTGGCAGCACAAGGCGCTGACCGTGCTCGGCGTCGCCGTGGTGTTCGGCGTGGTCAACTGGCTGATCAAGCCGGTGGTCAAGCTGTTCTCGTTCCCGCTGTTCATCCTCACGCTGGGACTGATCACCTTCGTGATCAACGCCCTGATGCTCCTGCTCACCTCCTGGGCCTCCGGGAAGCTGAGCCTGGACTTCCACGTGGTGAACTTCGGCTCCGCGCTGGTGGGTTCGCTCATCATCAGCCTGGTCGCCTGGGGCCTGCACCTGGCCCTGGACGACGACTGACCGATGTCGTGCGGGCACCCGGAAGGGGCCCGTACCCGGTGTTCCACCGGGTACGGGCCCCTTCGTCGTCATGGTGCGGGCGAACGGCCCCCGGAGCGCTCACCCCGCGTTCTCACGCCCCTTGAGGATGTCCGCGAGCTGAGCGTCGATGTCCCGTCCGGCAAGCTCCTGGCCCATCGGCACCAGCCGGTCGGTACGCGCCAGGAAGGCGATCAGCGGCGCGGACGGGGCCCGCAGCAGGGCGTCGCCGTCGGGGGAGCGCAGCACGATGCAGACCTCCGAGAGCTCCTCGCCGACCGGGCGGACGTGCACGTCGCCCTCGCCGGCCGGGCCGCTGATCCCGTCGAGCAGCAGCTCCCGCGCGAAGAACCAGGTGACCGGGGCGTCCCCGGGCAGGTGGAAGGTGAGCCGGACGGCGTACGGGTCGTCGGCCTCGTACGCCAGGTCCACCGGGAGGCGGAAGGAGAGCTCGTGCGAGACCACGAGGTTCATCACCAGGTGTCCCTGGACTGTGCTGTGCTGCATGGCGCCAGTACCTCTCGTTCTGCCCGCACGCCGTCGGTGGTGCTTGGCCCGATGGCGGCCGGACATGTTTTCGACGGTTTTTGTGACGGTTTATGCAACCAATCCACGTTCGATCATCATCGTCCACGTTTGGGGATGTAGTGGACAAGGTGTGCTTTTTCAAATGGTGAACGAATCGGCATCGGTCTAGACCAAGTAGGGTCAGAGGATGAACGCCGGGCTCATCGCCCCGACCCCGCGCCGCAGTTGGCGGGCGGCGGGCACCAGCCGGTCGGACTGCTCGACCGGGAGCGAGAGGGCCATGGTGGCGACCACCGGGCCTATGGTGATGGCGACGGCCGCGCAGACCGTGCCGAGCGCGTACTCCTGCCGCTCCAGCACGGGCATGGTCGGCCGCAGCGAGGCGAGCCGGCGCAGCACGGCGGTCTCGCCGCTGAGGGTGGACGGGGTGAGCCCGTCGGGCGGGTGGCGGGAGAGGTGGTCGCGGCGCTCCTCCTCGGGCAGCTGGCCGAGCAGGCACTGGCCGATGGCGTGCGCGTGGGCGGTGGCCCTGAAGTCCGCCCAGGGCTCGACGGCGGGCCGGTTCGGGTCCTCGACCACGTCCACCACCTGGACCTCGCCGTCCCGGTAGAGCGCGAAGTAGACGGCGGCGCCGAGTTCGTCCCGTAACGCCTGCATCCGCGCCCGCAGGCCGGGATCACCGTGCCCGGCGCGGGAGCGGGCTATCCCGTCGAGCGCCTCCCCGTGGAAGAACCGCCCCTCCGAGCGCCGCAGGTAGCCCTCGTGGACCAGGGTGCGCAGCAGGTGGTAGGCGGTGCCGAGGGGCAGTTCGGCGGCCCTGGCCAGCTGCTTGGCGGTCGCGCCGTGCCGGAAGCCCCCGACGGCCTCCAGCAGCCGCAGCGCCCGCTGGACGGAGCCGATCAGGGTGGGCCCGCGGTCCGCGGCCGTGCCGCGCGGCACGGCTTCCCCGGGTTCCTGCGCGGCCCCGAACGACTGTGCCTGTGCGAACGACTGCGATGTCCCGAACGCCTGCGCCTGCTCGAACGACAGCGCCTGCTCGAAAGACTGCGCCTGCTCGAACGACCGCGCGATCCGATCCATGCCACCCAACCCCCAGCCCGAGTCCCTCGTACAGGTCCGTGCCCAGAATGGACATGCGGGACGAAACCTCCGCTTCGCCCGATGGCTGCCCATTGCAGCACAGCGGGACTCCGAACGGATGCACCCGACCAGGTCGGCGTTTCGACCCGTTCCCGGGGTGTTTCGACCCGTTCCCCTGGTTTCGCCCCGGCTCCGGCGCGGGAGACTCCCGCACAACGCGCCAGCCCCGGAGGTGGCCATGGGCCCCGAGAACCGCACCCCGCCACCGCGCCCCGTGGTGAAGCGCACCGCACGGGCGATCCTGCTGGAGCTGGACCCGGACGATCCGTACGGCCCGGCCTCGATCGTGCTGATCCGCCGGGTCCGTCCCGGCTCGCCGCACCCGTACTGGATCACCCCGGGCGGCGGGGTCGAGCCTGAGGACCGGACGGTGGTCGAGGCGCTGCACCGCGAGGTGGACGAGGAACTCGGCGGCAAGATCGTGGACGTGGTGCCCGCCTTCGTCGACACCATCAGCCACACGCACCACGACGACGGCACCCCGCTGCACCCGCACGGGGTCAAGGTGCAGCACTTCTTCGTCTGCCGGCTCGCCTCGATGGACCTCAGCCGGCGGCACGGCCCCGAGGTGACGGACCCGCACGGCGAGTACGAGGTGGTCCGGCTGCCGTTCACCCGCGAGGGCGTCACCTCGGTCAACGTGGTCCCGCCCCGGCTGCGGGCGTACCTCGCGGCCAACATCGAGGGCATCCGCGCGCTCCTCGCACCCGATCTCGGGTGATCACCCGAGGGCCGGGCCGCCGACCGGGTCGTGCCGGATCCGCTCGGCCGGCACTCCCGCGCGCAGCAGCACCCCGACGCCCCGGCGCACCATCGCGGGCGGCCCGCTGAGCACCGCCTCGCGACCGGCCCACGGGCCGAACCCGCCCACCACCTCGGGCAGTTCACCGGTCAGCAGGCGCCCGGCGGGGCCGCCCCCGGACAGCACGGCACGGACCGTCAGCCACGGGTGGCGCCCCGCCAGTTCGCGCAGTCCGGCCAGCCCGTACAGCTCCTCGGCCCGGCGGGCGCCGTAGAACACCTCGACCCGGCGGCCGGGCACGCCGTACTCGGCCGCCTCCTCGACCAGGGCCAGGACGGGTGCGATGCCGGTGCCGCCGCCGAGGCAGAGCAGGTCGGCGCCGGCCGCGTGGTCGACGGTCATCGAGCCGGCCGCCGGGCCCAGCCGCAGCACGTCCCCCGGCGCGGCCCGGTGGACCAGCGCGTTGCTCACCCAGCCCGCCTGGACGGCCTTGACGTGGAAGGTCAGCAGCCCGTCCCCGCGGGGTGCGCCGGCGAAGGAGTAGTGCCGCCAGACCCGCGGCCACCAGGGCGTCTCCAGCGCGGCGTACTGCCCGGCCCGGAACGGGTACGCCTGGTCCGGCCGGACGGTGACCGCCGCGACGTCCCGGGTGCGGCGCTCGTGCCGGACGACCTCGCCCTGCCACCAGGGCGGCGAGGTGCGGGCGTCCTCCTCGGCGGCCGCGATCATGGTCGCGGCGATCATCCGGTAGGCGCGGCGCCAGGCCTGCTCGGCCTCCGCGTCCCAGCGGTCGGCCGCGTACCGGGCCAGTGTCCGGACCAGGCACTCCTCCACCGCGGCGTAGTGGGCGGCCAGGGTGCCGTACCTGCGGTGGCCGCGGCCGAGGCCGGCCAGGGTGGCGCGCAGGGCCACCGGCTGGTCGAGCTCGCGCACGACGGTCAGCAGGGTGCGGAACAGCAGGTCGCGGTGGGCGTCCATGGCGGCGGGGAAGAACGAGCGCAGCTCGGGGTGGCCCAGGAAGAGCAGCGCGTAGAAGTGCGCGGTGGCCCGGTCGGCGACCGGCTCGACGGCGGCGAGGCAGGACCGGACCACCTCGACGTCCCTGGCGGTGGGCTCCTCCACCGGCCGGACCGCCCCCGCGGCGGGGAGGGCGGCGGCGAGGGGCGCGGCCCTGAGCTGTCCGGCGGCCGGCCGTACGCCCCAGGCGTCGCTCCACCGGTCTCCGGGGCCGGCCCAGTTGAGACCGGGCGCGTCGGCGGGCAGCGGACGGAAGTCCGGGACGGGCACGGCCGCAGGTGCGGGGACGGCCGGCGGCCGGACCGGCCGGGCCGGGACCACCGGCCGGACGGGCTCCAGCATCGGCACCGCCGGAAGCACCGCGGTCGGTGCGTCCGCCGGCACCGGCGGCGGGAGGTGCTGCTGGTCCGACGGCCTCGGCGGCCGGACGGCCGCCGCCTTGGAGGTGACCCCCTCGGGCGCGGCCTCCGACAGGCCCGGGACGGAGGCGACCCCCGCCGAGCCGCGTCCGGTGCGGACCAGAACTGTTCTGCGGGACTTCACCGCAACGTTTCGAGTACCCAAGAGAATCGTTTCGCCTCCGGCCGGCCTGCGCCACCGCCTGGCTTGTCCCTGCTGGCGCCCAGGCAGCGTGGCACGCCAGGACCGCGGGTCCGACGAATCACGCGAAGCCCGGACAACCGGGCCGGGAACGCGCTACTCTCCCCGGCCCGCCGTCGCCCTGGGTGTCCCTCCGCACACCCAGGGCGACCGCGCCCGCACCGCCCGGCAGCCGCACTCGGAGCCGTACTCGAAGCCCTGCTCAGAGCTGTCGCAGCAGCATCCCCGGCTGCTCGACGCAGTCCGCGACGAACCGCAGGAAGCCGCCCGCCGTCCCCCCGTCGCAGACCCGGTGGTCGAAGGTGAACGACAGCTGGGTCACCTCCCGGACCGCCAACTCCCCCTGGTGGACCCAGGGTTTGGCGACGATCCGGCCGACCCCGAGCATCGCCGCCTCGGGGTGGTTGAGGATCGGGGTGGAGCCGTCCACGCCGAACACTCCGTAGTTGTTCAACGTGAAGGTGCCGCCGGTCAGTTCGGCGGGGGTGAGCGCACCGCCCCGCGCCGCCTCGGTCAACCGGGCCAGCTCCTCGCCGAGTTGCTCGGTACTGCGGCCCTGCGCGTCCCGCACCACCGGGACGACCAGGCCGCGCTCGCCCTGCGCGGCGAAGCCCAGGTGCACCGCCGGGTGCCGGACGATGCCCGAACCGTCGGCGGTCACCGAGGAGTTGAGTTCGGGGAAGCGCGCCAGCGCGACCGTGCAGATCCGCGCCAGCAGCGCCAGCACGCTCACCTTCGGCCCCGGCGTGGCGTTCAACTGCCGTCGCAGCGCCATGAGTTCGGTGGCGTCCGCGTCCACCCAGCAGGTCGCCGCCGGGATCTCCCGGTGGCTGCGGCCGAGCTTCTCGGCCACCGCCTTGCGCAGCCCGCGCAGCGGGACGACGCCACCCTGCACCGAAGCCGGAGCCGACACCGACACCGCCGCGCCCGCCGACGGGACCGGAGCGGCCACCGGGCCCGCCACCCCGGCGGCGACCGCCCGTTCGACGTCCGCCCGCATGATCAGCCCGTCCGGCCCGCTCCCGGTGAGCGCGGCCAGATCGACCCCCTGCTCCCGGGCCAGCCGCCGCACCAGCGGCGAGATCACCGGCACCACCGCGGGACCGGCCGGCACCGCCGGAGCCCGGACGGTCACGGCCACGGCCACGCCGCCGGCTCCGGCCGAGGCCGGAACTCCGACCCGGCGCCGCCGCCCGCCCCGGCCCGGCTCGGCGACCCCGTACCCGACCAGCGGCCGCTCGACCTCGGCGGCGGGCGAGGACGAGGCCACGGACGACGACGGAGCAGGCGAAGCCGCGGGCGGCGAAGCAGCCGGCCCGCCCGACGCCACCGCGACCGTCACCAGCGGCGCGCCCACGGCGATCTCCTCGCCCTCCTCGCCGTACCGCGCGGTGACCACCCCGCCGTACGGGCAGGGCACCTCCACCACGGCCTTGGCGGTCTCCACCTCCACCACCGGCTGGTCGACCGCGATCACCTCGCCGACCTCGACCATCCAGCGCACCACCTCCGCCCCGGTGAGCCCCTCACCGAGGTCGGGCAGCCGGAACTCCCGAACGACGGGCATCATCCTCGGTCCTCCCACTGGAGCCGGGCGACCGCGTCCAGGATCCGGTCCACCCCGGGCAGGTGGTGGTGCTCCAGCATCGGCGGCGGGTACGGGACGTCGAAGCCGGTGACCCGCAGCACCGGCGCGGCCAGGTGGTGGAAGCAGCGCTCGGTGACCCGGGCGGCGATCTCCGCGCCGGTGCCGCCGAAGCCGCTCGCCTCGTGCACCACCACGGCCCGGCCGAGCGAGCGCACCACCCGGCAGACCGTCTCGTCGTCGAACGGCACCAGGGTGCGCAGGTCCAGCACCGCGAGGTCCCAGCCCTCGGCCTGCGCCGCCTCCGCCGCCTTCAGGCAGACCGGCAGCGAGGGGCCGTAGGTGATCAGCACGGCGGAGGTGCCGGCGCGCCGCAGCACCGCCCGGCCGATCGGCTCGACCGGCGCCGCCGGGTCGAAGTCGGCCTTGCCCCAGTAGAGCCGCTTGGGCTCCAGGAAGACCACCGGGTCGTCGGAGGCGATCGAGGCGCGCAACAGCCCGTACGCGTCGGCGACCGTCCCAGGGGTCACCACGTGCAGGCCCGGGGTGGCGGCGTAGTACGCCTCCGACGCGTCGCTGTGGTGCTCGACGCCGCCGATGCCGCCGCCGTACGGGATGCGGACGGTGATCGGCAGCGGGAGCCTGCCCGCCGTGCGGTTGCGCATCTTGGCGACGTGCGAGAACAGCTGCTCCAGCGCCGGGTAGGCGAAGGCGTCGAACTGCATCTCGACCACCGGGCGCAGCCCGTACATCGCCATGCCGATCGCGGTGCCGAGGATGCCGGCCTCGGCCAGCGGGGTGTCCAGGCAGCGGTCGGGACCGAACTCGGCGGTGAGGCCGTCGGTGATCCGGAAGACGCCGCCGAGCGCGCCGACGTCCTCGCCGAGCACGTGCACCGCCGGGTCCTCGCGCATGGCGTCCCGCAGCGCGGAGTTGAGCGCCTGCGCCATGGAGGCGGTGCGGGTCGGAGTCGCCGTGCCCATCAGTCGGCCACCTCCGCCTCGGCGGCCAGTTCGGCGGCCAACTGGGCGGCCTGCTCGCGCAGTTGCGGGGTCGGTTCGGCGAAGACGTGGGCGAACAGCGACATCGGGTCGAGCTCCGGGTCGGCGTGGAACTCGGCCCGCATCCGGGCCGCCAGCGCCTCCGCCTCGTCCGCCGCCTCCTGCACCAGCCGGTCGTCCAGCAGGCCGAGTCCGCGCAGCGCGCGCTCCATCAGCAGGACCGGGTCGTGCTCCCGCCAGGCCGCCACCTCGGGCTCGGTGCGGTAGCGGGTGGCGTCGTCGGCGTTGGTGTGCGCCTCGATCCGGTAGGTCAGCGCCTCGACCAGGGTCGGGCCTTCGCCGGCCCTGGCCCGCTCGACCGCCTCGGTCAGCACCGCGTGCACGGCGGGCGCGTCGTTGCCGTCCACCAGCCGGCCCGGCATGCCGTAGCCGACGGCCTTGTGGGCCAGGCTCGGGGCGGCGGACTGCGCGCTGAGCGGGACGGAGATCGCGTAGCCGTTGTTCTGCACCAGGAAGACCACCGGGGCGTTCAGCACGGCCGCGAAGTTCAGCGCCTCGTGGAAGTCCCCCTCGCTGGTGCCGCCGTCGCCGAGCATCGCCAGCGCGACCACCGGCTCGCCGCGCAGCCGGGCGGCGTGCGCCAGCCCGACGGCGTGCGGGGCCTGGGTGGCGAGCGGGGTGCTGAGCGGGGCGGTGCGGCTGGCCCGCGGGTCGTAGCCGGTGTGGGCGTTGCCGCGCAGCAGGGTCAGCGCCTCCAGCGGGTCGACGCCCCGGGAGACCACGGCGAGGGTGTCGCGGTAGCTGGGGAAGAGCCAGTCGTGCTCGCCGAGCACCAGCGCGGCGGCGACCTGGCAGGCCTCCTGGCCGGTGGACGCCGGATAGACGGCGAGCCTGCCCTGCTTGGTGAGGGTGGTGGCCTGCTGGTTGTACCGGCGGCCGACGACCAGGCGCCGGTGGAGTTCGCGCAGCAGGGCCGGGTCGTACTTCTCCAGCGCGGGGGTGTCCAGCACCCGGACGGGGGAGAGGTCCGGGAGGAGCGGGGCCGGATCGGTGCGCGGGGCGGTGGCCCCGGGCATCCATCCGGGCACCGGCGTGCGGTGTCTGTGGTCGAGAACGGTCATCTCGGGGCACCTCCAGGGGTCGCGGGGGGCTCCCTACCGATTGTTCGGTCGTCTGTTCATCTTGACCAGAAGCGTGACAAGGTGGTGGACATTCGGCCTGCCGGGCGGTCGACTGGGGGCAGTACGTCCAATCGGGGAGGGTGGGGGGTCATGTCGGCTGAACAGACGTCCAGACTCGACCGGGTCGACCGGTCGATCCTGCGGCTGCTGCAGCAGGACGGCCGCGCCTCCATCCGCTCGGTGGCCGAGCGGGTGCACGTGTCCCGGGCGAACGCGTACGCCCGGATCTCCAGGATGGTCGAGGACGGCATCATCCGCGGCTTCACCGCCAGGGTGGACCACGAACGGGCAGGTCAGGCCGCGTCCGCGTACGTCACCCTGAAGATCGTCCAGAACTCCTGGCGGACGGTGCGCGAGCAGCTGCTGGAGCTGCCGGGGGTGGCGCACATCGCGCTGGTCGGCGGGGACTTCGACGTCCTGCTGCTGGTGCACACCGCCGACAACAAGGCGCTGCGGGAGCTGGTGCTGGGCAGCATCCAGTCCATCCCCCAGGTGCTCGGCACCCGCACCATGCTGATCTTCGAGGAGACGGACCAGGTGCCGCCCGACTAGGGCGCGCGGGTCAGCGCGCCCGCAGCCCGTCGAAGGCCAGGTGGACCACCGCGTCCGCGACGCCGTCGGCGGACTTGAGGCCCGGCCGGTACCACTCCACGATCGAGTTGATCATCCCGAACAGCAGCCGGGTGGCCAGCCGCGGCTCCACGTCCGAGCGCAGCGCGCCGTCCGCGACCGCCGCCCGCAGCAGCTCGGCGACCTGGTGGTCGAAGTCCCGGCGGCGCTCCAGCGCCCACTGCTCGGTGGCCGTGTTGCCGCGCACCCGCAGCAGCAGCGTCACGTACGGCAGTTCCGCCAGCAGCACCTCGGCGGTGCGCCGCACCACGTGCTCCAGCCGCTCCACCGCCGGGCCCCCGACCGCGGCCGGCTCGGCCAGGATCGCGAACAGCCCGTCCAGCGCCCGCCCGACCGCCAGCCGCAGCAGTTCCTCCTTGCCGCGCACGTGGTGGTAGATCGAGGACTTGGAGATCCCGGCCGCCCGCGACAGATCCTCCATCGAGGTGCCGTCGTAGCCGCGCTCGTTGAAGACGTCGACGGTCACCGCGAGCAGTGACTCCACGGTGTAGGCGGTGCGCGTGGTGTGATCGGCCATCCTCCGAGTATCCCCGGCCGTCCGTGCCGGTACGCGATCGGGGCCCGCTGGTCCACACCACTTCCGAGGCGCAGGCCCTAGAATCTGCGGACGATCCGTCCACGTCCAGCAGGCTGGGGTCCACGGCTGATGAACGCAATACCGGCAGTCGCCTCCGACGTGCCCGAGCAGCGCAGCGAGGGAGGGCCGGAGGACGCCGCGCGCACCTGGCAGGATCGCGGCCGGGCGCTGGTCGTCCGCTTCGGTCCCGCGGTGTGGTGCTACGCGGTGCTGAAGCTGGTCGGCTTCACCGTCTTCATGAAGCTGCTCTCCTTCTCCGGCGAGTACGCGAAGAAGCCGGACCGGTTCGGCGGCGGCGCCAACCCCTGGGACGTGGTGGCCAGCTGGGACGGCTGGTGGTACCAGCAGGTGGCCCAGTTCGGGTACCACCCGGCGATCGTACCGATCCCTAACGGGCCGGTCGGCTTCAGCATCGAGCAGAACTCGGCCGCCTTCTTCCCGCTCTACCCGGGCCTGATGCGCGGGGTCTCCGAGGTCACCGGCCTCGGCCTGTACGGCGCCGGGATGCTGGTCTCGGTGGTGGCCTCGCTGTTCGCCGCGGCCGGCATCTACGCCGTGGTGGAGAAGCTGACCGGGGACGTGCGCTCGGGCGTGATCGCGGCCGGGATCTGGGCGATCGCCCCGGGCTCGGGCGCCGAGTGGGCGGTCTACTCGGACTCCCTGTTCGTCGCGCTGGCCGCCTGGGCCTGCTACTGCGTGATGACCAAGCAGTGGGTCGCGGCCGGGGTGATCACCCTGGTCGCCGGACTCAACCGGCCCACCTCGGCGGCGCTGATAGGCGCCGTGGGCCTGGCCGCGCTGGTCGAGCTGTACCGCCGGGAGAGCGGCGTCCTGCGCCCGCTGGCCGCGATGCTGCTGGCCCCGGTCGGCCTGCTCGGCTACGTCGGCTGGGTGGGCTGGCGCACCGGCGAGTGGGGCGGCTACTTCCGTCTCCAGCACGACGCCTGGCTGCACTACTTCGACTGGGGGCAGGGCACCTGGCACGCGGTCCGCGGGGTGCTGCTGGGCCGCAACGACTACCCCTTCGCCTTCGGGGTGCCCGACGTCTTCGCCACCCTGATCGTGCTCAGCCTGCCGGCGCTGATCGCGCTGCTGATCCGGCTGCGGCCGCCGCTGGTGCTGACCGCCTACACGCTGGCCACGATCGTCTCGGTGCTCGGCAGCCTCGGCATCTTCGGCAACGTCTCGCGCTACCTGCTGCCGGCGTTCCCGCTGTTCATCGCGCTGGCGGTGGGGATGCGCAGGCTGAGCCTGCCGGTGCTGGCCACCGTCCTGGGCACCGGAGCGGCCGCCTCCGGCTGGTACGCCGGGTACGTCATCTTCGAGCTCGGCGTGCCGTAGACCCGGATCACCAGGCACCCGCACGGGGGCGCGTCCACCACGGACGCGCCCCCGTCCCTTTGCCCGGATTCCCCGCCCCGCACCCTCGTGAGCCGACCGATCGTTCGGTTACTCTGGGCGTGTCCCGTCCTGCTTTCCGAGGCCCTCCGAGGAGCGCACAGATGTCCGCAGCGGTCACCCACCCCCTCGTCAGCGAGCTGGTCGAGCGCCACCAGGCCACCCTGGACGCCGCGCTGGCCGCCGCCGCCGAGCGCGACTACTGGTCGCCCTACCCCGAGTTCCCGAAGGCGTACGGCGAGAGCGGCCCCGCGGACGGCAAGGCCGCCTTCGACGCCCTGCTCGGCGGGCCCTTCGCCCTGGCGGGCCACCCCGCCGACGGCGACCTGGTCGGCGGCGAGGCCTCCCCGTACGGCGTCGAACTGGGCATCGGCTACCCGCACGCCGACCCGGACGCGCTGATCGCCGCACTCACCGCCGCCCGCCCCGGCTGGGCCGCCGCGAGCCCGCTGGAGCGCGCCGCCGTCTGCCTGGAGATCCTGCACCGGATCAACGCCCGCTCCCACGAGTTCGCCCAGGCCGTCATGCACACCACAGGACAGGCCTACGGCATGGCCTTCCAGGCCGGCGGCCCGCACGCCCAGGACCGCGGTCTGGAGGCCGTCACCTACGCGTACGCCGAGCAGACCCGGCTGCCGCGGCAGGCCGGCTGGACCAAGCCGCAGGGCAAGCGCGACCCGCTGGTGATGACCAAGGAGTTCACCGTCGTCCCGCGCGGCCTCGCGCTGCTGATCGGCTGCAACACCTTCCCCACCTGGAACGGCTACCCCGGCCTGTTCGCCTCGCTGGCCACCGGCAACCCGGTGCTCGTCAAGCCGCACCCGCGGGCCGTGCTGCCGCTCGCGCTGACCGTGCGGATCGCCCGCGAGGTGCTCGCCGAGGCCGGCTTCGACCCGAACCTGGTCGTCCTGGCCGCCGAGCACGAGGGCGGCACCGTCGCCGCGGCGCTCGCCGTCCGCCCCGAGATCAAGCTGATCGACTACACCGGCTCCACCGCCTTCGGCGAATGGCTGGAGGAGCACGCCGGGCAGGCGCAGGTGTACACCGAGAAGGCCGGCGTCAACGCGGTGGTGATCGACTCCACCGACGACTACAAGGGCATGCTGGGCAACCTGGCCTTCGCGCTCTCCCTCTACAGCGGCCAGATGTGCACCACCCCGCAGAACGTGCTGATCCCGCGCGGCGGCATCGCCACCGACCAGGGCGACAAGTCCTACGACCAGGTGGTCACCGACCTGGCCGGCGCGATCGAGGGCCTGCTCTCCGACGACGCCCGCGCCGCCGCCGTCCTCGGCGCCGTGGTCAACCCCGGCGTGCTCCAGCGCTCGGTCGCCGCGGCCGGCGGCGAGTACGGCGAACTCGCCCTCGCCCCGCGCGCGGTGACCTCGCCGGACTTCCCCGGCGCGACCGTCCGCACCCCCGCGCTGGTCAGGCTGGACGCCGACAAGCCGGACGACCGCGCGGTCTTCCGCAGCGAGTGCTTCGGCCCGGTCTCCTTCGCCGTCGCCGTCGAATCCACCGCCGCCGCCGTCGAGTTGCTGCGCACCACGGTCCGCGAGAAGGGCGCCATGACCGCGTCCGGCTACACCACCTCGCCCGAGGTGGAGGCGCTGCTGGTCGAGGCCGCGCTGGACTCCGGGGTCTCGCTCTCGCTCAACCTGACCGGCGGGGTCTACCCCAACCAGACCGCCGCCTTCTCCGACCTGCACGGCACCGGCGCCAACCCGGCCGCCAACTCCGCGTACTGCGACGGCGCGTTCGTCGCCAACCGGTTCCGCACCGTGGAGATCCGCCGGCACTCCTGAGCCGGTCCGGCACCCCCTGAGCCAGTCCGGCACCCCCCTGGGACGGACCCGGGCCCCGGCGGTCACCCACCGCCGGGGCCCGGCGGTTCACGGCTCCGGGGCCCGGCGGTTCACACCTCCGGCAGCGCCCGCGATGATGGAGGCTGGGAGAACGCCGGGAACGGCGTCCGACCGCCCTTTGAGCAACGGGAGCTGATACATGGCCGTGAAGCCGACGACCGAAACCGACGTCCTGATCGTCGGTGCCGGACCGACCGGACTGCTGCTGGCCGGCGACCTCGCCGCCGCCGGGGTCGGCGTCACCGTGCTGGAGAAGCGGGCCGCCGAGTCCAACCTCACCCGGGCGTTCGCCGTGCACGCCCGCAGCCTGGAGCTGCTGGACGCCCGGGGCCTGGCCGAGGGGCTGATCGCCACCGGCCGTCCGCTCGGCGAGCTGAGGATGTTCGACCGCTTCGGCGTCGACCTCAGCTCACTGCCGACCCGCTTCCCGTTCGTCCTGATCACCCCGCAGTACAACGTCGAACGGCTGCTGCTGGAGCGCGCGGAGAAGGCCGGCGCGACGGTGCTGCGCGGCGCCGAGGTCACCGGGCTGCGCCAGGACGCCGAGGGCGTCACCCTGGAGACCCGCGACGGCGGCAGCCACCGCGCCGCGTACGCGGTCGCCACCGACGGCGTCCACTCCACCGTCCGCGACCTGCTGGGCATCCCGTTCCCCGGTGAGTCGGTGGTCGACTCGGTGGTGCTGGCCGACGTCCGGCTGGAGCGCGAGCCCGGCCAGGCGATCACCGTCGGCGCCAACCAGGCCGGCTTCGCCTTCATCGCCCCGTTCGGCGACGGCTGGTCCAGGATCATCGCCTGGGACCGCGAGGAGCGCTACCCGGACGGCACCGCCCCCACGCCCGAGCAGCTCACCGCCCTCACCCGGGCCATCCTCGGCGAGGACTACGGCCTGCACGAGGTGCGCTGGAGCTCCACCTTCCACAGCGACGAACGACAGGCCCCCAACTACCGCTCCGGCCGGGTCTTCCTGGCCGGCGACGCCGCGCACTGCCACTCCCCGGCCGGCGGCCAGGGCATGAACACCGGCCTCCAGGACGCCGCCAACCTCTCCTGGAAGCTCGCCGCCGCGCTCCGGGGCCACGCCACCGACGCGTTGCTGGACACCTACCAGACCGAGCGGCACCCGGTCGGCAAGACCGTCCTGCGCACCTCGGGCGCGCTGATCCGGCTGGCGCTCGCCGAGTCCGCCCCCACCCGCGCCCTGCGCGGGGCGCTCACTGCGCTGGGCAGCCACCTCGACCCGGTCACCGAGCGCGGCGCCCGGCTGGTCTCCGGCATCGGCATCTCCTACCCCGCTCCCAAGGACGCCCACCCGCAGGTCGGCAAGCGCGTGCCCGACCTGCGGCTGACCGCCCTGAGCAGGCCGGTCGAGGGCGCCCCGGCCGCCCCCGAGCGGCTCTACGAGGCGCTGCGCGCGGGCAGGTTCGTCCTGGTCAGCAATGACGAGCTGGCCGCCGCCGAGCCCTGGGCGGACCGGCTGGTCTGCGCCGCCCCCGCCGACCCGCACGGCAAGCTGCGCGACACCGTCCTGCTGATCCGCCCGGACGGCTACGTCGCCTGGGCCTCCGTCGACCCCGGCCAGGGCGAGCTGCGCACCGCCCTCACCGGCTGGCTCGGCACCCCGGCCTGACCGTCCCCGGGGCGGGCGCGGCCCACCGCGCCCGCCCGCGCCCGGCCGACGGTCAGCCCCGCGCCTTCTCGTAGTGCCGCGCGGCCTTCGCCCGGTTCCCGCACACCGCCATCCGGCACCACCGCCGGCGCCCGTTCTGCGAGGTGTCGAAGAAGTGCAGGATGCACGCCTCGTGCGCGCACTGCCTGACCCGGTGCGCCCCCTGGCCGAGCAGCGCGAGGAAACCGTCCGCCGCCAGCCAGGGCGCCAGCCACTGCGGCCGGTCGGTCTCGACCAGTTCCTCGGCCCCGTCGGGCCCCGCCGTCCGCCGGATCCGTCCGTGCGCCAGCACCGCGTCCAGCCCGTCCCGCGCCGCGGCGCCCAGAGCGCCCCGCTCACGGGCGTCCCGGGCGGCCAGCAGGACCGCCTCGCGGGTCTGCCGGATCGCCGCGAGCCCCGCCTCGTCGGCCGCGCAGCGCGCGCTCAGCCCGGCGGAGGAGAGCCAGATCGCGTACCCCTCGACACCGGTGAGCAGGTCGTTGACGGGCGTTCCGGCCCAGCGCGTGTTGAGCAGGTCGAGCGCGAGCGGCTCGCCGATCAGCGGCCGCGGGTCCCGCGGATCCGGCTGCACGTCAGTCATCGTCCTCCCTCGGCCCGGTCCGATTCTACGGGCGCCCCGGCGACCGGGAGCGGCCCGGGACGCCGTCATTCACCGTATGGAACCGCCGGGTTCCCCGCCCTCCACAGTTGACTGTTTTTTAGCAACGAATTGCCTGGCCATGAGTCATTTCGCACACGGGTTCTGTCATGTTCGAGCCAGCGTTCTCGACCCCCTGAACGCCTGGTCCCTTGCCGGCCCCCACAGCCGGCCGGAGGAGGATCCGTTGCGCCCCCGCTCCCTTGCCCTCGCCGCGGCGATAGCCGTGCTGCCGCTGACCGCCGTCTCGCTCGGTGTCTCCACCGCGCAGGCCGCCACTCCCAACGCCACCCCGCGCGTCGCCCTGCCGAACACCGTGAACCCCGCGGTGGCCCACTCGGAGAAGAAGGGCGACATCCCGGCCGCGCAGCAGATCTCGGTGTCCGTCAGCCTGAAGCTGCGCGACCAGGACGCCCTGGACCGCCTCCTCACCGCGGTCGCCACCCCGGGCGCCCCGGAGTTCGGCCACTACCTGACGCCCGAGCAGTTCACCGCGCGGTTCGGCCCGACCCAGGCCGCCGTCGACCAGGTCAAGGCCTACCTGGCCCAGCAGGGCCTGACCGTCACCGAGGTGAGCGCCAACCGCCAGGCGGTCAACGCCCACGGCACCACCGCCCAGGTCTCCCAGGCCTTCGGCACGCACGAGAGCGCGTACCTCGACCCGCAGCTCCAGCGCGCCTTCTTCGCCAACGACGCCGCCGCCTCGATCCCCTCCGACCTGGCCGCCGTGGTCCAGGGCGTCAGCGGTCTGGACAACCACGCGGTGCGCAGGAACCGGCTGGCCACGCCGAACGCGGTCACTCCCGACGCCGCGAGCTCCACCCCGAGCGGCATGGCCCCGGCCCAGTACACCGGCGCCTACAACCTGAACAAGACCGGCGCGGACGGCACCGGCACCACGGTCGCGCTGTGGGAGTTCGACGGCTACAAGTCCTCGAACCTGACCACCTACGACGCCCAGTACGGGCTGACCGGCCCGGCCGTCACCACCGTGTCGGTGGACGGCGCCTCCTACGACTCCGCCCCCGGCCAGGGCCAGGGCGAGGTCGAGCTGGACAGCGAGATCGTCCGCGGCGCGGCGCCCAAGGCCACCCAGCTGGTCTACGAGGCGCCCAACAGCGACCAGGGCGAGATCGACATGGCCAACAAGATCGTGACCGACAACCGGGTCTCGGTCATCTCGATCTCCTGGGGCTCCTGCGAGCCCGACACCACCGCCTCCTCGATGACCGCGGTCGACAACGCCTTCAAGCAGGCCGCCGCCCAGGGCATCTCGATCTTCTCCGCCTCCGGCGACGACGGCTCCCGCGACTGCACCCGCTCCACCAGCGGCTCGACCGTCAAGGCCGTCGACTTCCCGGCCTCCAGCCCCCACCAGACCGGCGTCGGCGGCACCAACCTCAAGGTCTCCGGCAGCAACACCTACTCCTCGGAGAGCGCCTGGAGCACCGCCGGCGGCGGCGTCTCCACCGTGTTCGCCAAGCCGAGCTGGCAGACCGGCACCGGCGTCAGCGGCACCATGCGCACCGTCCCCGACGTCTCCTCCGACGCCGACCCGGCCAGCGGCTTCGCGATCTACACCGCCGGCAGCTGGCAGGTCTACGGCGGCACCAGCGCCGCCGCGCCGCTCTGGTCCGGCTACGCGGCCCAGTTCGACCAGAAGGCCAAGGCCGCCGGGCAGCCCGCCCTCGGCGAGGCGAGCCCCCGGCTGTACGCGGTCGCGAACGGCAGCGGCTACGGCAGCACCTTCCACGACGTGACCAGCGGCGCCAACCAGGACTTCCCCGCCAAGACCGGCTACGACCAGGTCACCGGCTGGGGCTCCCCGGTCGCCGACGCGCTGACCACCGCCCTGCTCGGCGGCGGCACCACCCCGCCGTCCGGCGGCTGCACCGCCGCCCAGCTGGTCGCCAACGGCGGCTTCGAGAGCGGCACCGCCGCCCCCTGGACCGCCTCCGGCGGCGTGGTCGACAACAGCTCCTCCCAGCCGGCCCACTCGGGCGGCTGGAAGGCCTGGATGGACGGCTACGGCTCGGCCCACACCGACACCATGGCGCAGACCGTCTCGATCCCGGCCGGCTGCGCCTCCGCCAAGCTGACCTTCTGGCTGCACGTCGACACCGCGGAGACCGGCTCCACCGCGTACGACAAGCTGACCGTCCAGGCCAACGGCACCACGCTGGCGACCTACTCCAACGCGGACGCCGCCGCCGGTTACGTCCAGCGCACCCTGGACCTGACCTCCTTCGCCGGCCAGACCGTGACCGTCAAGTTCACCGGCACCGAGGACTCCTCGCTCCAGACCAGCTTCGTGATCGACGACGTCGCGCTGAACGTCGGCTGACACCGTCGGCAGCACCGCAGGACCCCCGCCGGGGCGGCGCCGTCAGGGCCCGCCCCGGCGGTGTCGCGCCCCCGGCCGTCCCGGCGCCGCGAAGCGCGTGTTTCCGGGCTGTTTCTTGATCGTCAACCCTTCGGTCCACCGACCGTGACCACTGTCATACGCACGACTGATGACGTAGCCTCTCGACCGTGCGTAGGGTTCCCCAAAGCTCGGTGAAGCCGCTGGGGGCGCGCCCCGGCGTCGGCCCGGTCGCACCGAACTCACCTGGTGGGGAGGGTCACCGCATGGCCGCACAGCAGCCTCAGGACGCCGCTCGGCTGCGACTGGTCGGGTCGCACACGGAGCACACCGGCCCAGCAGGCCCGGCCCCCGCCGCCGCACCGCCCCCGGGCCGGCTCACCCCCGTCGGCGGCTTCGCGGACACCCTGCACCTGGCCATCGAGGCCAGCGGCCTCAGCCTGGACCGCATCCGCGCCGCCCTCGCCGGACGCGGCGTCAGGGTCAGTGTCACGACCCTCAGTTACTGGCGGCGCGGCCGCAGCCAGCCCGAGCGGGCCAGCTCACTGCGCGCCGTCCACCTGCTGGAGGAGCTGCTCGGCCTGCCGCACAGCGCGCTCTCCTCCCTGCTCGGCCCGCCGCGCCCGCGCGGCCGCTGGGCCGCCGCGGCCAACACCTGCCACCTCGGGCTGGAGGACGTCTGGCCGGGCGAGCAGGAAATCGCCAACATCTTCGCCGAGCTGAACGCCCCGCCGGCCGGCGAGCTGGAGCGCCTGAGCATCCACGACTCCTACTACGTGGACGCCGAGCGGCGCGGCAACCTGCTGCGGATGCGCCAGGTGGTGCGCGCCACGGTCGGCGGCGTCGGCCGCTGCCTGGTGGTGCACATGGCCGACGAGGAGGCGGCCGGCTGCCCGGAGATCACCGCGGTGCGGCACGGCCGGCTGGGCCGGGTGCGCCGCCGCCCGGAGGCCGGGCTGACCGTCGGCGAGCTGATGCTGGACCGCCCGCTGGGCCTCGGCGACAGCACGGTCTTCGAGTACGAGGTGGAGATCCCGCCCGGCGGCCCGACCCTGGAGTACAGCCGCCGCTTCGCCACCCCGGTGCGCGAGTACGTGCTCCAGGTGCACTTCGACCCGGCGGCCGTCCCGGCGCACTGCGAGCGCTACGACCGCGAGCCGGGCGCCGACGTCGACCACCGCCGCGAACAGCTGTGGATCGGCGCCTCGGCGAGCGCCCACGTCCTGGCCCCGGACCAGCAGCCCGGCCACATCGGCATCCGCTGGGAGTGGGCGTAGCAGCGGCTCCCCCCTTGCACCCCTCCGCCCCGCCCCGTTCCCTCCCTGCCTCCCACACCCCTGCCTCCCAAGCCTCTCCTTCCCGCGCCCCGCCCGACCTGACGGTCCGGCGGGGCTTTCGGCTTTCGCATGCCGCACCTGACCGGTCCGACGCCTCGAACCGGTTGACGCTGCATCACCTAACTCCTACGCTCATCATTACCGGTTAGGCAATGGCCTCGCCGGGCGTCGAAGCCTCCGGGAGTGACCAGGCATGTCCACCACCACCCAGCTCCGCACCCTCCAGACCGGCCACGTGGGTCTGAACGTCACCGACCTGGCCCGCTCGGTCGACTTCTACCGGGCCGTGTTCGGCCTCCAGGTCACCGCCGAGGGCACCGACCCCGAGCGCCGCTACGCCCTGCTCGGCCGTGACGGCCGCCTGGTGGTGACGCTCTGGCAGCAGAGCGCGGGCGCCTTCGCCACCGCCGCTCCCGGCCTGCACCACCTCTCCTTCGAGGTCGAGAGCCTCGACGAGGTCCGCGCCACCGAGCGGCTGCTGCGCGAGCTGGGCGCCGGGTTCGCCTACGACGGCGTCGTCCCGCACAGCGAGGGCTCGGCCTCCGGCGGCATCTTCTTCACCGACCCGGACGGCATCCGGCTGGAGGTCTACACCCGCACCGGGGTGGACGGGACCGAGGCCGCCGCCCCCACCACCGACGCCCCGACCTGCGGCTTCTTCTAGACCGTCGCGAACCGGGGGAGCCCACCGTGACCACCGCCGACACGCCGAACGGCGCCGGCACGCCGTACCACCCCGGCGAGCGGGCCGCCCAGGCCCGGGCCGGCCGAACCGAACGGGCCGACCACGCGGGACGGTCGATCCGCCGCACCGTCCCCGCGGTCGCCGCCCGCTTCCTGGCCGAACGCCGGATGCTGGTCGTCGGCGCCGCCGACCAGGAGGGCCGGGTCTGGGCCACCCAGCTGGCCGGCCCGGCCGGCTTCCTGTCGGCACCGGACGAGCGGACCATGGCGGTCGCCGCCATCCCGGCCGGTGCCGATCCACTGGCCGGCGCGCTGGCCCGCCCGGCCCGGGTCGGCACCATCGCGCTGGACCCGGCCGGCCGGCGCCGGATGCGGCTCAACGGCCGTTCCGTCCCGGACGGCCGGGGCGGGCTGCTGGTGCACGCCGACGAGGTGGTCGCCAACTGCCCGAAGTACATCCAGCGCCGCACCCCGGCGGACCGCCCGGCCGCGGGACCGCCCCGCGCGGTCGCCACCGGCCGGGCGCTGACCACCGCCCAGCGTCTGACGGTGGCCACCGCGGACACCTTCTTCGTCGCCAGCACCGGGCCGGACGGCAGCGTGGACGCCTCGCACCGCGGCGGGTACCCGGGCTTCCTGGCGCCGGTGGCCCCGGACCGGCTGCGCTGGCCCGAGTACCCGGGCAACAGCATGTTCCTGACGCTCGGGAACCTGGAGCTGGACCCGCGGGCCGGCCTGCTGCTGCCCGACTGGGAGACCGGCGGGGCACTGCTGGTCACCGGAGAGGCCCGCACCGACTGGCCCGAGGAGGCCCGGCGGGGCGTCCCCGGCGCCGAGCGGATGGTCGAACTGGCCGTCACCGGCGTGGTCGAGCTGGCCGACGCCACCCCGCTGACCTGGACGGAACCCGAGTACTCGACCGCCATTCCGCACTGACCGCGCCTCAGGTCCGTTCGGACCCTAACCGCTCCCGCCGACCCCCGCCACGCCCGGAAGCCGAACGGGTCTCACCCGTTCGGCCTAACCCACCGTGACGGGACCCCGCCCGCTTTGGGACTTTGGTCCGGATAACACGCGGAATAGTCCCGGGAAGGCCCTTCCTGTCCCGTCGTCAGGCGACGACCAGGAAAGACCGCAGGAAAGAGGCGGAGCATGACCCTTACCGACCCCCTGTCCCCGCTCATGGAGTTCGACGAGGTCGAACCGGCGGAGGACTGCATATGCGGGGGCTGCAGTGCCCGCCGCCGCGCACGGCTGCACGCCGCGCCGGTCCACGAGGGCGGCCACGCCGCCGCCCGCAGCGTCCGCCGCCGGGCCGCCGTCCTGATGGCCGCCGTGGGCACCGCGATCGGCGGCGGGACGGCCGCCGCCGGTTCCGCC
>NZ_MSJQ01000167.1 GCF_014596515.1 Streptomyces sp. CBMA156 | reverse complement strand
CACCAGCAGGGCGAGGCCGCCCAGGGCCAGTGCCACGGCGGCGGCCGCGCGACGGGTGAGGCGCTCGCCGAGCAGCAGGTGGGCGCCGAGGCTGGTGAACACCGGCCCGGTGCCGATGGTGACCAGGGTGGCGAGGCCGAGGCCCGCGTACCGCACCGAGCCGAAGTAGGCGCACTGGCTGACCGCCAGGCCGAGCCCGGTCAGCACGGCGGCCCGCCACCGGGTGCCGGCCCGCCCACCGCGGGGCTCACGGTTCGGCAGCAGGGCCAGGCAGAGCGCGGCGACGCCGAAGCGCCAGCAGGAGACGCCCGCCGGGCCGAGCCCGCCGGTGCGCATCAGCAGCGCGGACACGGCGCCGCCCACGCCCCAGGCGACGGCGGCGGCGGAAATGGACAGGAGGCCGTGCCGGAAGGGCACGGCAGCGTACAAGGTCATGCGTCGGTACTCCACGATGGGTTGCCGGTTCGGGTCCGCTGGGTGCGCGGGCGGCAGTCATCGCCCCGGCCGCGGGCAGGTCCCGTCGGGCCGGAGTGGGTGGAGTGGGCCGCCCGCTAGCGGGCCGGCGGGGGGAGGATCACGAAACGCACGGAGCCAGCGTACGCCCGTCCCGCTCGCGGCGTCCGCGATCTTCCCTCGTCCACGAACGGGACGTACCGTCGGCCCTGACCGGGGCTCCCACCGGCCGGAACCTCCGGCGGCCGGACCCCGGCGGAGCACACCCCTCGACGAAGGAGCGGAACACGATGGACCAGCTGACGTACGACGAGGTCGAGGCCGCGGGGAAGCGGATCTCCGGACGGGTGCGCCCGGTGACGGTGGCGCCGGGGGACGACGGAGGGCGGACCTGGCTGGCCCTGGAGTTCCTCCAGCACACCGGCAGCTTCAAGGCGCGCGGCGCGCAGAACTTCCTGCTCGCGCACGCCGAGGCGGGCACCCTCCCGGACTCCGGGGTGACCATCGCCTCGGGCGGCAACGCCGGGCTGGCCTGCGCCTGGGCGGCCCGCGAACTCGGCGTCCGGGCCACGGTGTTCCTGCCCGAGACGGCCTCCCCGGTGAAGCTGGCGCGGCTGCGCTCGTACGGGGCCGAGGTGCGGCTGGCGGGCCGGGAGTACGCGGAGGCCCTGCTGGCCTGCGAGGAGTTCGCGGCCGGCAGCGGAGCGCTGTCCTCGCACGCGTACGACCACCCGCTGATCGCGGCCGGTGCCGGGACGGTGCTGGCCGAGATCCGCGACAGGGTGCCGGGGCTGGACACCGTGGTGCTGTCGGTGGGCGGCGGCGGGCTGTTCGCCGGGGTGGCGGTGGCGGCCCGCGAGCACGGCGTCCGGGTGCTCGCCGTGGAGCCGACGGGCAGCCGCGCGCTGAACGCCGCCCTGGCCGCGGGCCGCCCGGTGGACGTCCCGGTCGACTCCGTCGCCCAGGACTCGCTCGGTGCCCGCCGGGCCACCGCCCTCGCCGTGGCCGAGGCCGCGCACGAGGGCGTCCGCTCGGTGCTGGTCGACGACGAGGCCATCGTGCGCGCCCGCCGGCAGCTGTGGGAGGACCGCCGGATCGCCGTCGAGTACGCGGCCGCCACCGCCCTCGCCGCACTCGACCAGGCCGCGGGCGAGCGCGTCGCCGTCCTGCTCTGCGGGGCGAACACCGACCCGTCCGATCTGGTGGATTAGCCCGGCGCCGCTATACGGAGACCACTATTCCCATTATCGAATAGACCGTCTATCATGCCGCCCCGCGCAGCAAAGTCGAAATTCGCGGCAGATCGATCGGATACGTAAGAGATCGGAGGCAATCACGCCCCCTACCTGCAAGGATCTCCAGAAAAGAATGTAAACATTCAGTAATGAAATCTGTGCAGGGGCACCTGAAAAGTCCTACTGTGTGGCAACTCTCATCGCTCCACCCACCCCGGAGCCCCCACCCACAGAGAGATCGTTCATGGCTTCCCTCAACCAGATCTCGCCGCCCGACCAGGGCACCGACTCCTCATCCGGAACCCCGCACCGCTCACTGCGCCGCCACGTCGGCCTCATCGGCCTCATGTGGGCCTCGGTCGGCTCGATCATCGGCTCCGGCTGGCTGTTCGGTGCGAAGGAGGGCGTGATGGCGGCCGGCCCGGCCGCCGTCGTGTCCTGGGGCATCGGCACGGTCGCGATCGTGCTGCTCGCGCTCGTGCACGCCGAGCTCGGCAGCATGTTCCCGGTCTCGGGCGGTACCGCGCGGTACCCGCACTACGCCTTCGGCGGCCTGGCCGGCATGTCCTTCGGCTGGTTCTCCTGGCTCCAGGCGGCGACCGTCGCGCCGATCGAGGTCGAGGCGATGATCGGCTACGCCCGGCACTGGTCCTGGGCAGGCGGCCTGCTCAACGACAACAACACCCTCACCGCCAGCGGCTTCGCCGTCTCCACCGTGCTCATGGCGGTGTTCGTCGCGGTGAACTTCCTCGGCGTGCGCGTCCTGGCCCGCACCAACAACATCGCCACCTGGCTGAAGATCTTCGTCCCGCTGCTCACGATCTTCGTGCTGGCCCTGACCAACTTCCACGGCTCCAACTTCACCTCGCACGGCTTCGCGCCGTTCGGCGCCCAGGGCGTGCTCGCGGCGATCAGCACCAGCGGCATCATCTTCGCCCTGCTCGGCTTCGAGCAGGCCATCCAGCTCGCCGGTGAGAGCCGCAACCCCAAGCGCGACATCCCCCGGGCCGTGCTCGGTTCGGTCGCCATCGGCAGCCTGATCTACACCCTGCTCCAGGTCGTCTTCATCGGCGCGCTGCCCGTCAGCTCCTTCGCCAACGGCTGGGACAAGCTCGACTTCCCCGGCATCGACGGCCCCTTCGCCGGCCTCGCCACCGTGGTCGGCCTCGGCTGGCTGGCCTGGGTGCTCTACATGGACGCCGTGATCTCCCCCGGCGGCAGCGGACTGATCTACACCACCTCGACCTCGCGCATCTCCTACGGCCTGAGCCGCAACGGCTACGCCCCGCAGCGGTTCGAGGAGCTGGACAAGAACGGCGTGCCGTGGTTCGGCCTGGTCATCGCCTTCGTCACCGGCGTGATCTGCTTCCTGCCCTTCCCGAGCTGGCAGGAGCTGGTCGGCTTCATCACCTCCGCCAGCGTGCTGATGTACGCCGGTGCCCCGCTGGCCTTCGGCGCGATGCGCCGCCGCCTGCCCGGGCACGAGCGCCCCTACCGGCTGCCGCTGGGCGAGCTGATCTCCCCGGCCGCGTTCGTGGTCTCCAGCCTGATCATCTACTGGTCCGGCTGGCACACCCTCTCCCGGCTGGGCATCGCGATCGTGCTCGGCTACCTCCTGCTCGGCAGCTACGCCGCGTACGCGATCAGGAAGGGGCTGCCGAACGCGCCCCGGCTGAGCTGGAAGTCCGCCCAGTGGCTGCCGCCCTACCTGGTCGGCCTGGGCCTGATCTCCTGGCAGGGCAGCTTCGGCGACGGCACCGGCACCATCCCGATGTGGGTCGACATGGCTCTGGTGGCGGTGTTCTCGCTGGTCATCTACTACTGGGCGATCCGGGTGGCGCTGCCGACCGAGGCGATCGAGCAGGAGATCGCCGACGTCGAGGTGGTCGACGAGGGCGGCCACTGAGCACCGACGACCGACAGGAGGGGCCCGCCGGGCGTGCGACCGGCGGGCCCCTCCGCGTTCCCCGGGGCTACAGGCTCAGCAGCGTCCGCAGCGCCGTCGTGAGTTCGGCCTCCGCGTCCTGCGGCGGGCCCGGCGAGCGCCACGCGACGAAGCCGTCCGGGCGGACCAGCACGGCACCCTCGGGGCCGATGCCGTGCAGCGCGGCGAAGTCCGCGCCGGGCTCTGGGGCCAGGTCGTCCTCGGCCCCGTCGCCGATCCGGTAGCCGTCCAGCGGGACGGCCAGCCGGTCGGCCGCGCGCCGGGCCCCCGCCTGCCAGGCACCGCCCTCGGGGCCGGTGAGCAGCACCATCGCCTGCTCGTACAGGTCCAGCGCGGAGAGCCGCACGCCGGCGCGCAGCAGCCACTGGTGCGGGGCGCGGCTGCCCGGCTCGCCCGCCGACTCGAACCGCTCGGGGACGACCGGCCCGGTCCGGTCCGCCCCGATCACCGCGCCCACCGGGTAGCGGTAGCCGAGCGCCACTGCCAGCACCCCGGTCTGCCGCCCGACGCCGGGCACCACCGTGTAGCCCGGGTGGCTGTGCTCGGCGGAGCGGGCCGAGGCGCGCTCACTGGTCACCTCGGCGACCGGGCGGCGCTCCTGCCCGTACGTCTCCAGCAGCCCGGGCCCGGCCCAGCCGCACAGCACGGCGGAGATCTTCCAGGCCAGGTTGTGGGCGTCCTGGATGCCGGTGTTGGAACCGAACGCCCCGGTCGGGGACATCTCGTGGGCTGAGTCCCCGGCGAGGAACACCCGCCCGGCGCCGTACCGCTCGGCCACCCGCTCGGCGGCGTGCCAGGGGGCCCGGCCGGTGACCTCGACGTCCAGTTCCGGCAGGCCGACGGCGGTGCGGATGTGCCGCTCGCAGCGCTCGTCGGTGAAGGCCTCCAGCGGCTCGCCCTGCTCGGGGTGCCAGGGCGCGTGGAAGACCCACTCCTCCTGGTTGTCCACCGGCAGCAGCGCGCCGTCCGCCTCCGGATTGGTCAGGTAGCAGGCGATGAAGTGCCGGTCGCCGACCACCTCGGCCAGCCGCTTCGCCCTGAACGTGATGCTGACGTTGTGGAACAGCTCGCCCCTGCCGCTCCGGCCGATGCCCAGGTGCTCGCGGACCGGGCTGCGCGGGCCGTCCGCGGCGATCAGGAACTCCGAGCGCACCACCCGCTGCTCGCCGCTCTCCCGGCTGCGCAGCACCGAGGTGACACCGTCCGCGTCCTGCTCGAAGGAGACCAGCTCGGTGCCGAACCGCAGCTCGGCGTCGAGTTCGCGGGCCGCGCGCCGCAGCACCGGCTCCAGGTCGTTCTGGCTGCACAGGCACCAGGAGCTGGGGCTGAAGCGGGCCAGCCGGCCGCCCGGGTCGATGTCCCGGAACAGCCACTCCTGCTCGGCGCCGGTCAGCGAGGGGGCCTGGAGGATGCCGTGGTTGGGGGCGAGGACCGAGGCCGCCTCGCGGATCGCCGGCTCGATCCCGGCCCCCCGGTACAGCTCCATGGTGCGGATGTTGTTGCCGCGCCCGCGCGGGTGGTGCGAGGTGTCGGCGTGCTTCTCGACCAGCAGGTGTCCGACCCCGAGCCGACCGAGGAAGAGCGAGGCCGACAGCCCGACCAGCGAGCCGCCCACGATCAGGACCGGTACCCGGTCCTCAACCTTCGGATTCATCAATTGCTCCGCCCTGTCAGGGGATTCCGCGGCCCGGCGACTGGGCCCGGCGCCGCCCTCGACGGGCCCGCCCAGCCGGGGGCCCCGCTCTTCCATCCCCCGCCCGAGGGGGACCGTGCCGCCCCTTCGCCCGGATGGCCCGCAAATCTCGCGCCGCGCCCGCCGCGCCGCCCACGATCGACCTCAGGCCTGGCGCCGACCGCCCGGCCGACCCGCCGTCGCACCGCCTCCCAGGCCGGGGAGCACCCGCCGGGCACGGCCGAACGGCCCGCAGCGTGCGGCCCAGAGCAGAAAGTGGATCATGACAACTCTGTCCGAACCCCAGCCGAAGCAGCAGGACGAGGCCGACAGCCGGCTGCGGGTGGTGCTGATGCTGGAGATCCAGGACGGCGCCCAGCAGCGCTTCCTCGACGTGTACGAGCAGCTGCGCCACCAGGTGGCCTCGGTCCCCGGCCACGTCAGCGACCAGCTCTGCCAGTCGATCAACGACCCGCGCCAGTGGCTGATCACCAGCGAGTGGCGGGACCAGGAGACCTTCCTGGAGTGGGTGGACAGCCCGGCCCACCGGGAGATGGTCAAGCCGATGCACGGCTGCGTCAGCGACAACTTCCGCTCGCTGCGCTACACCGTGCTGCGCGAGACCTCGGCGGCGGGCTCGACCGGCACCCGGGCCCCGATGGAGGTGCCGCCCGGCCTGCCGCGCACCGCGCCCGCCGGGCACGTCGGCCCGCCCAAGGCCGCCCCGGGCCCGGACGGCGTGGTCCGCCACGCGCTGACCTTCACCGTCAAGCCGGGCAGCGAGCCCGAGGTGGCCCGCATCCTCTCCGGCTACGCCTCCCCCAGGGCCGAGGTGGACAAGCACACCCGGCTGCGCCGCACCTCGCTGTTCATGCTCGGCAACCGGGTGGTCCGGGCCGTCGAGGTGGTCGGCAACCTCGGCGACGCGCTGCGCCACGTGGCGATGCAGCCCGAGGTGCGGGCCGTCGAGGAGGCGCTCAACCCGCACCTGGAGGAGGCCCGCCTGCTGGGCGACCCGCAGGCCGCCCGGGCGTTCTTCGCCAGGGCCGCGCTGCCCGCCCGGCACCAGGCGATCGCCAGCTCCCCCGCCTCCGCCCGGCTGCACCGGCACGCCGTGCTCTACCCGGTCCGGCCGGGCCGGGGGCAGGCCGTGGCCGAACTGCTCGCCGAGCACGACAACCTGGCCACCGCCGACCCGACCGGGCCGGTCGCGGCGGCCACCGTCTTCCACCGCGAGGACGTGGTGGTGCGCCTGGTCGACCTGCGGGTGCCGGCCGAGGCCGACCCGGCGGCCGCCCTCGGCGTGGCCGACGACCGGCAGGCCGCCGTGCTCGCCGGGCTG
Source organism: Streptomyces sp. CBMA156 (assembly GCF_014596515.1). GTDB lineage: Bacteria > Actinomycetota > Actinomycetes > Streptomycetales > Streptomycetaceae > Kitasatospora. The sequence continues at coordinate 5,223 of NZ_MSJQ01000167.1, read as the reverse complement.
CTCGACCTCGGCCCGCAGGGCGACCTGCGCACGGCCGCGGGGCTCGGCGCCTTCCTCGCCGCCCGCGCCATGAACCCCGTCACCGACCGCAGTTCCGCCGACCCGATCAACAACTGACGCTGCGTCACTTCGCTGCCGCGTCACCGCCGCGGCGGCTCCCCCGGAGGTAGACCACCATGACCACGCAGTACCCACGGATCGTCAGCGTCCACGAGGCACCGGAGAACCGCCGTCACGGCGCCGAGCTGCGCACCATGCTCACCCCGACCAGCTGCGGTGCGACCAGCGGCTTCATGGGCCTGGCGATCGTCAGGCCCGGCGAGCGGATCGGCGAGCACTACCACCCGTACTCCGAGGAGTTCGTGTTCGTCGTCTGCGGCGAGCTGGAGGTGGACCTGGACGGGAAGCCCCACCCGCTCAAGCCCGACCAGGGCCTGATGATCCCGATCGACATGCGCCACCGCTTCCGCAACGTCGGCGACACCGAGGCCCGGATGGTCTTCCACCTCGGCCCGCTCGCCCCGCGCCCCGACCTCGGCCATGTGAGCACCGAGGGGACTGCGGCGTCCGGGCCCCCGGAACACGCCAAGGTGGGCTCGTGACCCGGCGCGTCGCCGTCACCGGGATCGGTGTGGTCGCGCCCGGCGGGGTCGGCGTCCCGGCGTTCTGGGAGCTGCTCACGGCCGGCCGCACCGCGACCCGGGGCATCACGCTCTTCGACCCCACCGGGTTCCGCTCCCGGATCGCCGCCGAGGTCGACTTCGACCCGGCGGCCCACGGGCTGGGCCCCGAGGACGTCCGACGGGCCGACCGCTACGTGCAGTTCGCGATGGCCGCGGCCGACGAGGCGATCACCGACGCCGGCCTGGACCTGGCCGCCGAGGACCCGTGGCGGATCGCCGTCTCGCTCGGCACCGCCGTCGGCGGCACCACCCGGCTGGAGCACGACTACGCCCTGGTGAGCGCGGCCGGCGCGCGCTGGGACGTGGACCACCGGCAGGCCGAGCCGCAATTGCACCGGGCCTTCGCGCCCAGCACGCTGGCCTCCGCGGTGGCCGAGCGGACCGGCGCGCACGGCCCGGTGCAGACCGTCTCCACCGGCTGCACCTCCGGGCTGGACGCGATCGGCTACGGCTTCCAGGCGGTCGAGGAGGGACGCGCCGACATCTGCCTCGCCGGCGCCTCCGACTCCCCGATCTCGCCGATCACCGTCGCCTGCTTCGACGCCATCAAGGCCACCAGCGAGCGCAACGACGACCCGCGGCACGCCTCCCGCCCCTTCGACGCCGACCGGGACGGCTTCGTGCTCGGCGAGGGCGGCGCCGTCCTGGTGCTGGAGGAACTGGAGCACGCCCGCCGCCGCGGCGCCAGGATCTACGGCGAGATCGGCGGCTTCGCCACCTTCGGCAACGCCTACCACATGACCGGCCTCACCAAGGAGGGGCTGGAGATGTCCCGGGCGATCGACGAGGCGCTCGCCCACGCCCGGGTGGACCGCACCGCGGTGGACTACGTCAACGCGCACGGCTCGGGCACCAAGCAGAACGACCGGCACGAGACCGCCGCGGTCAAGCGCTCGCTGGGCGGGCACGCCTTCAGGACGCCGATGAGCTCGATCAAGTCGATGGTCGGGCACTCGCTGGGCGCGATCGGCGCCATCGAGGTCGTCGCCTGCACCCTGGCGCTCACCCACGGCGTCGTGCCGCCGACCGCCAACTACGAGACTCCGGACCCGGAGTGCGACCTCGACTACGTGCCGCGCACCGCGCGCGAGCTGCCGCTGAGCCACATCCTCTCGGTCGGCAGCGGATTCGGCGGATTCCAGTCCGCCGTCGTGCTCAACAGAACGGGGTGAGTTCCATGACGTCACGTCAGCAGGGCCGCCGGGCGGTGGTCACCGGCCTCGGCGTGGTGGCGCCGAACGGGGTCGGGGCCGACGCCTTCTGGAAGGCCACCAGGCAGGGCGTGAGCGTCCTCGACCGGATATCCCGCGAGGGCTGCACCGAGCTGCCGCTGCGGATCGCGGGCCAGGTCGACGGGTTCGATCCGCGGTCGGTGATCGACAGCCGCTTCCTGGTGCAGACCGACCGTTTCACGCACTACGCGATGGCCGCCGCCGACCTGGCGGTGACGGACGCCGGCTTCCGGCCCGACCCCGAACAGCCCTTCGCAGTCGGCGTGGTGACCGCGGCCGGCTCCGGCGGCGGCGAGTTCGGCCAGCGCGAGCTCCAGCAACTCTGGGGCCAGGGACCGAAGTTCGTCGGCCCGTACCAGTCCATCGCCTGGTTCTACGCGGCCAGCACGGGACAGATCTCGATCCGCGGCGGCTACAAGGGCCCGTGCGGGGTGGTCGCCAGCGACGAGGCCGGCGGGCTGGACGCCCTCGCGCACGCCGCCCGGGCGATCGAGCGCGGCACAGACGCGGTGGTGGCCGGCGCCGCGGAGGCCCCGCTGGCCCCGTACTCGATGGTCTGCCAGCTCGGCTACCCCGAACTCAGCCTGGCCGACAGCGCCGAGCGGGCGTACCTGCCGTTCACCCGGCAGGCCTGCGGCTTCTCCCCCGCCGAGGGCGGCGCGATGCTGCTGCTGGAGGACGAGGAGGCGGCCCGCCGGCGCGGCGCCCACGTCCGGGCGCGGCTCGCCGGGCACGGCGCCACCTTCACCGGGGCCTCCCGCTGGGAGGAGTCCAGGGAGGGGCTGGCCGCCGCGATCCGGATCGCGCTGGACGAGGCCCGCATCGCGGCCGAGGAGGTCGACGTGGTCTTCGCGGACGCCCTGGGCGTGCCTGCCGCCGACCGGGCGGAGGCCCTGGCGCTGGCCGACGCGCTCGGCCCAGCCGCCGAGCGGGTCCCGGTCACCGCGCCCAAGACCGGTACGGGGCGGGCCTACTGCGGCGCCCCGGTGCTCGACGTGACCGCCGCCGTGCTGGCCATGGAGGACGGCGTGCTGCCGCCCACCCCCAACGTCACCGAGGTCTGCCACGACCTCGCCCTGGTGACCGGCCGCGCCCGTCCGGCCGAGCTGAACACCGCGCTGGTGCTCAGCCGCGGGCTGATGGGCTCCAACTCCGCGCTGGTGCTCCGGCGCGCGCGGCCCTGACCCACCGGCCCTCAACCACCGGCCCTGAACCACCGGCCGTGAACCACCCCGTCACACCTCCGAAGGGACACCCCGTGAGCAACACCCTCAGCTATCCGGACCTCGCCGACCTGCTCCAGGCCCGGGCCGGGGTCACCGTCGACCCGGACGACCTGGCGGAGCCGGGCGCGGAGTTCGACACGTTCGGCATCGACTCGCTCGGCCTGCTCGGCGTGGTCGGCGAACTGGAGAACCGGCACGGCCTCAAGGTCACCTCGGGCGCCGAGTCGGCCAAGACCCCGGCCGAGTTCCTGGAGCTGGTCAACTCCTCCCTCGCCACGAAGGCTGGTGCCTGAGATGCCCGGACACACCGACAACGAGATCGTCATCGCCGCCCCGCTCGACCTGGTCTGGGAGACGACCAACGACCTGGAGAACTGGCCGCAGCTGTTCAGCGAGTACGCCTCGGTGGAGGTGCTGGACCGCCAGGGCAGCCTGGTGCGGTTCCGGCTCACCATGCACCCGGACGACAACGGCCAGGTGTGGAGCTGGGTCTCCGAGCGGGAGCCCGACCGGGACACGCTCTCGGTGCGCGCCCGCCGGGTCGAGCCCGGACCGTTCGAGTTCATGGAGATCCGCTGGGAGTACGCGGAGGTGCCGGCCGGCACCAGGATGCGCTGGATCCAGGACTTCGCGATGAAGCCGACCGCCCCGGTCGACGACCAGGGGATGACCGCCCACATCGACCGGAACTCGAAGGTCCAGATGCAGCTGATCCGGGAGAAGGTCGAGAAGCGGGCGGCGGAGCTGTGACCGGCGCGCACCGGGCGCTGATCGTCGCCCGGATGAACCCCGGGGCCGCGCCGGGCATCGCCGAGGTGTTCGCCGAGTCCGACCAGGGCGAGCTGCCGCACCTGATCGGCGTCACCGGTCGCAGCCTCTTCCAGTTCGGCGACGTCTACCTGCACCTGATCGAGGCCGACCGCCCGCCGGGACCGGCCGTCGCCAAGGTCCTCGGGCACCCCGAGTTCCGGACCGTCAGCGACCGCCTCACCGCGTACGTCCAGGCGTACGACCCGGCCACCTGGCGGGAGCCGAAGGACGCGATGGCGCGGGAGTTCTACCGCTGGGACCGCTGATCCGGCGCTCCCCGACGGGCCCGCCCCCGGCCGTGTGCCGGGGGCGGGCCCGGGTGCGTCCGGACCGGCCCGCCGACGGCGGGATTCACCCGGTCGGCCGGGCGATCCGGGTGAACACGCCCGGGACTCCACCCGAAGGGCCCACGCTCCGTACCGGCGCTGCCACACTCCGGTGGCAGGCGGCCGCACGGTGGATGACGGTGGATCAGGCGCACCCCCCGCGAGTCCCCTTGCCCGGCACCGTGTCGGCAGTCGCGGTCCTGCGCGCCGGAAGGATCATCCTCATGCGTTCTGCACGCACGCTGCTCGCCGGGGCGGCCGTCGCCGCCGTGCTCACCGTCGGCACCCCCATCGCCTTCGCCGACGGGGCCGCCGACCAGGGCAAGAACCTGACCTGGCAGGAGAAGCAGGACAAGACCGAGAAGACCTCCGACAACTCCAAGGGCACCGACGACAAGAAGAGCGGTGCCGCCTCCGACGAGCACAAGGGCACCGAGGCCAAGGGCACCGAAGCCAAGGGCAGCGACGAGCACAAGGGCACCGAAGCCAAGGAAGAGGACCACAAGACCCCGCACGGCGGCGTGCACACCGGTGGCGGCGGCCTGGCGCTGTCCGGCAGCGGGCTCGCCTCCGGCGCGGTGCTGCTGCTCGGCGGCCTCGGCGCCGGCGCGTACGCCCTGCGCCGCGGACGCCGTTCCTCCGGCGCGGTCGCCTGACGCCGGTCACCCTGCTTCCGCCGCCTCCGGGCGCCTCCCCGCACGGGGCGGGCGCACCGGGGGCGGCGGGCCGTCGTGGAACCGGTCGAGCGGAGGACAGGAATGACGGACGGTCCCGCCCCTGGAATGCCCCGGCTGCTGCGCGCGGGGATGGGCGCGGCAGCGGTCGGGCTGCTGCTGATCTACAACTCGGTGGACACCGGGTCGGACGCGGACGGGTCACAGGACCGGGCCGCTCCCCCGGCCGCCGCCGCACCCGCCGTCCCCGGGCCCTCGGGTGCCGGCGACGC
>NZ_MSJQ01000166.1 GCF_014596515.1 Streptomyces sp. CBMA156 | reverse complement strand
CGTACGGCTGGCCCGGGCCGCCCGCGGCGCCGCCGCCGTCCACGGCTGCGCCGCCCCGCCGCTGCCTCGGTGGACCCGGCTGTGGCCCGCGCTGACCGCCTCGCTGTGCACGGCGGCCGAGGAGAGCGGCGCGGTGCTGGCCGCCCCGCCGCTGCCTCGGTGGACCCGGCTGTGGCCCGCGCTGACCGCCTCGCTGTGCACGGCGGCCGAGGAGAGCGGCGCGGTGCTGGTGATGCTCGGCAACCTGTACGGCTACGGGCCGGTGACGGGCCCGATGACCGAGGACCTGCCGCTCGCCGCCACCGGCCCCAAGGGGCGGGTGCGGGCGGCGGCCTGGGAGCAGGCGCGGGCGCTGCACGAGGCCGGGCGGATCCGGGCGGTGGAGGTGCGGGCCTCGGACTTCTTCGGCCCCGGCGTCACCGACGGCGGCCACCTGGCCGCGCGGGTGATGCCGAACCTGCTGAAGGGCCGCCCGGTCGCCACGCTCGGCGACCCGGACACCCCGCACAGCTGGACCTACCTGCCGGACGTGGCCCGGGCGATGGCCGAGCTGGCGGGCGAGGAGCGGGCCTGGGGCCGGGCCTGGCACGTGCCCACCGCCGCGCCGCTGTCGGTGCGCGCGATGGCCGGCCGGCTGGCCGCCGAGGCCGGCGGCGGACCGGTCGCGGTGCGCCGTCTGCCCGCGCCCCTGCTCGCCGTGGCGGGGCTGGTCAACCCGCTACTGCGCGAACTGCGGGAGGTGCGCTACCAGTTCGACCGGCCGTTCACGGTGGACTGCTCCGCGTACGAGGCGGCGTTCACGGTCCGGGCCACGCCGCTGGAGGAGCAGCTGCGGGCGACGGTCGCCTGGTGGCGCGAGCGGGCGTAGCCGGCGCGGGGGAACGGGAGGACGGGGGACGGGGGCGGGCGCGCCGAGCAGTGGCGCGCCCGCCCCCGCTGCTTCCGTGGCGATCCTCTCCGCCCCACTCCATCCGTTCACCGGACACCGGGCCCCGACTTCCGTAGTATTCCGTCCGTGGCCAAACGACGTGATGTCGAGCGTGAAGTCCTGTGTTCCATCCGGGAGTTGTCGGCCTCCCGATTACCCGCCGCCGAGCTGTTCCGCGAGCTGCACACCCTGCTGGTGGGCCCGCTCGGCTTCGACGGCGGCTGCTGGCACGGCAACGACCCGGTCACCGGCTTCCCCGTCTCCACCGTCGCCGACGGCCTCGACCCCGACCGGTTCGAGCAGGCCGTGCAACTGGAGCTCCAGGGCGAGGACGCCACCACCTTCACCGCGATCCGCACCGCCGGCCGGCTGGCCCAGAGCGTCGGCCGGGCCACCGACGGGCGTCCCGAACGCAGCGTCCGCTACCGGGAGTTGCTCCACCCCTGCGGCTACGGCGACGAACTGCGGATCAACTTCGACCTCGGCGGCGGCCGCTGGGCCTCGGCGGCGTTCATGCGCGAACGCGCCCGCGGCCACTACGAACTGCCCCACCTGCGCCTGGCCGAACGCGTCGCCGCCCCGATCGGCGCGGCCCTGCGCGGCTCCCACCTCGCCGCCCTGCGCAGCACCCAGCCCGTACACGCCCCGGCCGTGGCCATCCTCGACGGCTACGGGCGGCTGCGCTCGACGGACGCGGCGGCCCGCGAACTCATCGGACGGATGGCCGAACCCACCGCCCACACCGGCGGGGTGCCCAGCGGCTTCCTCACCGTCGCCCGCCACGCCGCCCGCACCGGCGGGCCGGCGCAGGTGCGGGTGTGCACCCCCGACGGCCAGTGGCTCGCCCTGAACGCCTCCCCGCTGGACGGCCGCCGCGGCGGCGTCGCCGTCGTCGCCTCCCCCGTCTCCCCCGCCCAGCGCCTGCCCCTGGCCCTGCTCGCCCACGGCCTGTCCCCGCGCGAACAGCAGGTCGCCCTGCACGCGGTGCGCGGCGCCAGCACCAAGGACATCGCCGTCCTCCTCCACCTGACCGTGCCCACCGTCCAGCAGCACGTCACCGCGATCCTCCACAAGACCGGCACCCGCACCCGCCGCGAACTGGTCGCCCTCCTCATGGCCGACCACCTCCCCACCCTCGGCCGGCCCCCGGCCTGACACCGCGGCGGCGCGGCATCGTTCGCAGGATCGGACAGGGCCCCGTGCCCGCGCTAGCGGAAGGCGTCGACGTTGCGGGCGGCCCAGGCGGAGAAGGGGTGCGGGGCGCGGCCGAGGACCCGCTGGACGTCCGGGCTGACGCGCAGTTCGGCCGGGTTGGGTGCGCCGAGGATGTCCAGGGTGTCGTCGGCGAGTTCCGCCGGCATGGCCTGGCTCATGGCGGCCCTGGCCTCGGCGCGGGTGAGCTCGTGGAACCGCACCGGCGAGCCCAGCGCGTCCGCGATCGCGGCCGCCTGCCCGCGCGGCGTGATCACCTCGGGGCCGGTCAGCTGGTACACGCCGCCGGCGTGCCGGTCGTCCAGCAGGCAGGCCGCCGCGACCGCCGCAATGTCCGCCGGGTCGACGACCGGCACGCCGACATCGCCGAAGGGCGCGGCTGCGAGCCCCTGCGCACGGACGGACTCGGCCCACCAGAGAGCGTTCGAGGCGAAGCCGCCCGGCCGCAGGATCGCCCACTCCAGGCCGGATTCCCGCAGTGTGTCCTCCAGTTCGCGCATCGCGATCCGGGTCGGCCCGAAGGGCCTGGTCACCACGCCCTGGCTGGAGAGCAGCACGATCCGCCGGACCCCGGCGGCCGCGGCCTCGCCGATGAGGTCGGCGGGGTCGCTCCCGGCGGCGTGCAGGTCGCCGGAGAGCAGCAGGAAGAGCGCCGCCGCCCCGGCCAGCGCGGGCTTGAGCTCGGCCGGCCTGGCCAGGTCGGCCGCCAGGTGGCGGGCGCCGTCCGGCACCGCCGCCGGGTGCCGCGACACCGCCGTCACCCGCTGCCCCGCCTCGGTCAGCGCCTGCGTCAACGGCCGGCCGATGTTCCCGGTCGCTCCGGTCACCACGATCATGGTCACTCCTCGTCAGATGTCCTCTGGTGGCTCCGACGTTAGGAGGGCGGGCTAACTCCGGGTAAGGACATACCTGGAGGTAAGCTCATGGCATGGTGGGAGGGGTGCAGGACAGAGGGACCGAGGCGGGTGGCCGGTATGACGTGTTTCACACCGACTGCCCCGCGCGCGACATGGTCGACCACGTCACCAGCAGGTGGGGCGTCTGGGTGCTGATCTCCCTGCGGAGCAACGACCTGCGCTTCTTCGAGCTGCGCGAGAGCATCCACGGCATCAGCGAGAAGATGCTCGCCCAGACCCTGCGGGTACTGGTCCAGGACGGCCTGCTCTGGCGGAAGGTCGAGCCGACCACGCCGCCCCAGGTCACGTACGGCCTGACCGAGTTCGGCCACGAGGTGGGCGAGCCGCTGACGGAGCTGTTCGACCGGATCACCCGACGCCTCCCGCCGGGCGGACGGCCCGGACTCGCAAGTCCCCCGGCCGTCGGTCCCTTGACCACATGACCGCACCTACGGCGCGGTGAGGCTCGGGCGCCGCCCGCCGCCGTCAGAGGTCGTCGAAGACCACCAGCCCTCCCTCGGGAAGGCCTTCCTCCAGCTCGTTCCGCTCGTACAGCTCGTCCAGGTACTCCCACGGGTCCGCCGTCACCGGGAGGGCCGCCTCCTCCCGCCAGTGGAGGAACCTGGAGTCCGGCGCGCCGTAGAGGCGCGGGCTCTCCAGCGGCCGCCGCTCCCGCGGCCCGAGCATCCTCAGGAGGAACTCGGCCATGCCGCAGTCGAACCCGGTGAACCCGCCCTCGGCCGACCTGACCAGGACCGGCCAGGTCTCGGGCGCCCCTCCCGTGACCTCCCAGTAGAAGTCCGCGGCATCGCCGCTTCCGCCCCACCAGATCAGCCGGCCCGGGCCCGACGGGGCCTCGTTTGCCTGGCGGTCCGGCGTCAGGTCCCGCAGCCGGACCGGGCCCGGCCTGGGCGCATCTCCGACCGGCGTCCCGACGACGATGAAGTTGTCGATCGTCCCGGCGCCGAAGACCGAAGTGAAGTCCTTGAAGTCGCCGGGGAATTCCACGCCCCAGTCGGCCGCCACCGCGGCCCAGTCGACGCCGTCCCCCGCCGGACCGATGGTCGGCAGGGCCGTCACGAGTTCCCCGACGGCCGGATGCAGCACGAAGGAGTCCTTTCCATAATTCATCATTTAACCCCGGGAATGGGTAGCGAATTTCCACACGAAACCACAGGGCATCCTTCGATTCCAATATTGACCCACCGGCCATCCCGAGGGCTATAGACTTCATTCAGGTAACCCTTGGCCAAATTCATTCCACTCGAACTCAGCGCATACATATCAAACCGATAAGGGACGGTTCTATTTTCAAGATACCTCGGAACAACCCTATATTTGACAGAGTTACCAGCTTTAACATTATCGTAGACCATGCCCTCGAATTTCACCATACTGTCAACCTTTCCAGGATCAGTGGGGTCCTGCCTTGCGGCATTCGTGGAGCGACCACAGGTAGCCAGGTTGGGTTTACCTCCAAAGCCGCCAAGTCGATTCCCGAAAAGGTGGCACGCATTGATTGAAAGCTTCTCATCTGCCACGCCCATATATTTGGAGAACTTCTGCGCCCACGAATATCCCGGAGGGGCCGAGGACGGCTCATTCCCAGTGTCGAGCATTTTCTTCGTAACGCAAGCAGAAATTCCTGTCGAACGCGATCCGTTCGCCTTGTCCGGCGCACCATACATGACCCATCCGGTGGTTCCGCAAGAAGGGTCTTGAGAGTTCATTCCGACTGGAAGCGGATCGGGGTCTGAGCTTGGCGTGAAGTGAGTGTCGGTCTCCTGGTCGGGGGTGACGTTCTGGTCGGTGGTCAGCTGGTCGAGCAGGTCGGCGGCGTTGTAGACGGCGGTGATGATCTTGAGGATGTCGCCGGGCTTCGGCGGTTCCCAGTCGGGCTTCGGCGGTGGGCGCTCGATGTCGGTCTTGCGGGGGTCCCAGAGCGGTTTGGGGACCTTGATCTCGGTCGGTCGCTTGATCGTGGTGGTCGGCCGGTGGAAGTTCGCCGGGCGGACGCGAGTGGGTGTACCGCCACACTTCGTCCAGCAGGTGCTTGGAGTCGCGGCCCCGGAGGCTGCGGGTCCTGCGGCGGCCGCAGCGGCGGCAGCAGCAGCGGCCTTCTGGGCCCGGGCCCGGTACTCCAGTTTCTCCAACTGGAGCTCGTAGGTGCTGGAGGAAGTCGCGGCGTACGTTCCTGCGGCCGCGGAACCGCCCTGCGCCTCAAGGTACTTCTTGTACATCTCGTCGCCGATTCCCAGGGCGGCGATTCCGGTGGTGAGGGCGCCGAAGGCCGACGCCGCGCTGCCGAAGCTCGGCACCGTAGGGAACATCGCGCTTCCGCCACCGCCACCGCCACCCTTGGGAATCATGTGCCCCGTCGGGTCGGTGTTGTTGAGGGGGCTGCCATTGGCGTAGGTGTAGCGGTTGGCCTGGACTGAGGGGTCGGGGCCGAGCTGCCAGCTGTCCCGGCTGGTGAAGCCGCCGGTGCCGGGGCGGTACCAGCGGGCGGCCATGTTGACGTCGCCGGTGGCGGGGTCGGTCCAGCCGCTCTGGTAGCCGAGGCCGGTGCTGGTGCCGCTGGTCGCGGTGGGCTTGCCGAAGGGGTCGTACGCGGTGGTACCGGTGACCGTGGTGCCGTTGGCGTCGAGTGTGCTGGTGACGTCGGTGTGCTGGTCGGTGCGCAGGCGCACGCTGCTGGTGGCGTCGGCGGCACCGAGCAGGTTGCCGGCGGTGTCGCGGGCGTAGGCCCAGGTGCCGTCGCCGGTCAGGTTGTTGGATCCGCCGTCGTAGCTGAAGCGGGCGGCGTTGCGGGTGGTGACGCGGTCGAGTCCGTCGTAGGTGTAGTTGGTGGTGCCTTCGCTGATCAGGCGGCCGAATGCGTCGAAGGCGAGGGCGTCCTCCTTGATCCCGGTGGTGGCGGCGGCCAGGGTGCCCCGCGCGGTGTAGCGGTACGTGCTGGTGCCATCCGTGAGGAGGCGGTTGCGCTCGTCGTAGGTGGCGGTGGCGGTTCCGTTGCCGGTGCGGTTCCCGGCGGCGTCCCACGTGTAGGCGGTGGTGGTGCCGTCGGCGGTCCAGGAAGCGAGGCGGTCGGCCAGGTCGTAGCCGTAGCGGTTGTCCTTGACCGGTTCGGCTGCGCCGCCGCTGACGGTCTTGCGGGTCAGCCGGTCGTCCAGGTCGTACTCGTAGACGGTGTCGGCGAGCGGGGTGCCCGCACCGCCGACGGCCACCAGCTGATCACCGGACAGGCGACCGAGCGGGTCGTAGCCCAGGCGTCGCTCGGACATCACCGTGTCGACCGGACCGGCCTGGACGTACCACTGCTTGCTCATCCGGCCGTCGCCGTCGTAGCCGTACCGGTTCTTGGTCTTCAGCTTGGGGTTGTCGGCCCAGTCGAGCCGACCGTCCGCCTGGTAGCCGAAGACCGTCAGATCGGTGTCCTTGTCCCGCCGCCTCGTGGCGCGTCCGTCGGCGTCGTACTCCCAGCTCTGGGTGGCAGCGGCCAGATCGGTGCCGGCCTTGATGAGCAGGCCGCGGTCGTTGTAGGCGTAGTTCTGGCCGTTCAGGGCCGAGGAGTTGTGCCGGATCAGGTGCCCGGCCTTGTCGTAGGTCAGCTCCCGGTCCACGGTGTCGGCTTCCGCGCCGGTGCCGCTCTCGCGCACCAGGCGGCCGAGCGGGTCGTAGGCACTGGTGCGCACGATGCCGCCGGGCTCGGTGCTGCGCACGGCCTGGCCGGCCACGTCGTAGGCGATGGTCCAGGTGCGGTCGGCGGCGGCCGGGTGGGCCGCGGTGGCGGGTTCGACGGTCGACTCGGGCAGGCCCCAGGCGTTGAAGGTGTAGACGGTGGTGTTGCCCTTGCCGTCGGTCAGGCGGGTGCGGTTACCGGCGGCGTCGTACCCGAAAGTGGTGGTGATGTTCTGGCCGGCGGCCACCGGTTCGGTGAGCGTGACCGGGCGACCGAGCACGTCGTAGGCGGTGCTGGTGACGGCGCCGGTGGTCGGGCTGGTACTGGCGAGGACCCGGCCTTCCAGGTCGTAGGTGGAGGTAGTGGTGCGCAGCACGGTGCCGGCCGGGTCGAGGTTGTCGGTGGCGGCGGGGTTGCCGAGGGCGTCGTAGCGGGTGCGCACGGATTCACCGAGGGGGGCGGTGGCACGCGCGACGCGGCCGATCCCGTCGTACTCGGCCTTGCTGACGCGTCCGACGGGGTCGGTGCTGGTGAGGATCTGGCCGGCGGTGTTGTGGGTGGCTTTTCTGGTGCCGCCGGCCGGGGTGGTGAGGGCGGTGAGATTGCCGGCGTCGTCCCAGGTGAACCTGGTGGTCAGGTTCTGGAGGGTGGGCTGACGCTCGACGACGGTCGCGGTGAGGGTGCGGCCGAGCTGGTCGTAGGTGCCTTCGGTGCGGGCGCCGAGCGGGTCGGTGGCGGACAGCTGGAGGCCGGTGGGCGTCCAGGTGGCGCTCCAGGTGGGCGGGTTGTCGTCCACCGGGGGCTGGAGACCGCCCTGGGAGTTGGGGTCGGTGCGCAGGATCCGGTGGTCGAGGCGGTCGTAGCCGAAGGTGGTGCGTCGGCCGGCCGGGTCGGTGATGGAGGTGACGCGGGAGAGCTTGTCGTACGCGATGCGGCTGACTGCGGTGAGGGCGGTGGTGGTGCCGGGCGGGGTGTAGGAGGGGAGGCGGGTTTCGGTGACGCGGCCGAGCTGGTCGACGACGGCCCGGACGACCCGGCCGAGCGGGTCCTTGGTGGAGACGGCTTCGCCGAAGGCGTTGTAGCCGGTGGTGGTGGTCGGGCGCACCGTGGTGGAGGCCGCTCCCCCGCTTTCGGCGGCGACCTGTGGGGCGGTGGTGGTGGTCTGACGGCCGAGGGCGTCGTACTGGTAGGTGGCGGTGTGGGCGGCCGGGTCGGCTCCGGGGGCGTTGCCGTTGGGTGAGGTGGCGGCGGTGAGCAGGCCGCGCTGGTCGTAGCTGAAGGTGCTGACGGCCGTGGGGCCACCTGTGGAGGAGGCGAGCTGGCTGCGGGTCAGGCGGCCGGCGGTGTCGTAGGTGTTGGTCTGGACGCTGTTCTCGGTGTCGCTGACCTTGAGGGTGCTGGTGGTGACGCGGTCGTCGGCGTCGTAGCCGAGAGTGGTGGTGCGCTTGAGGCCGACCGGGTCGAGAACGCTCTGGGTGACCCGTCCGGATGGGTCGACGGTGAGCGCTGTGGTGGTGCGGCCGTTGCCGGTGGTCCGTTTGACCAGGTGTCCGGCGCCGTCGTACTCGTTCGCCTCCAGGACGATCGGGCGGGTGGTGCCGTCGGCCTGGGTGACGTTGTCGGCGGTGGCAGTGGCGGGCAGGCCGTCGTCGAAGTAGGTGTAGCTGGTGACGGCACCCATGGCGTCGGTGGTGGAGGCCAGGCGGCCGGCGGGGTCGTAGGCGCGGGATTCCAGGGTCAGGGAACGGGTGCCCTTGCCGTCGCCGTTCCAGCCTTCGACGACGGTGGTCGCGGGCTGGCTGCGCGGGGTGTAGGTGTAGCGGGTGACCTGGCCGAGCGGGTCGGTGAGGGAGGCGCGGCGGCTGAGCACGTCGTAGCCGTAGCGGGTGACGCTGCCCGCCGCGTCGGTGTCGCTCTCCAGGCGGCCTGCGCTGTCGTAGCCGCTGGTGGTGGTGCGGGTGCCGTCGGTGCCGGCGATGTCGGTGGTGGTGGCGTGGGTGGGACGGCCGTCGGCGTCGAAGGCGACGGTGGTCTTTGCCTGGTGGATGTCGCCGGTGACGGCGTCGGTGACCTTGGGACCGGTCTGGGCGGTCTGGCGGCCGAGGTCGTCGTACTCGTAGGTGGTGGTGACGCCGGCGGGCTGGGCGTCGGAGGTCTCGGTGGTCCAGATCCTGCGGCCGGCGGCGTTGTAGCCGTAGGTGAGGGTTATGCCGCTGGGCAGGGTGGTGCGGGCGAGGTCGCCGGTGGAGTAGTAGGTGTAGCTGGTGACGGCTCCGGCGGCGGTGGTCTCGCTGGCGAGCAGCCCGGCCGGGGCGGTACCGCCACTGTGGGCGGGTTCGGTGCCGGTGGTGTAGGTGGCGCGGGTGGTGCGGCCGTCGGGGCGGGTGGTGGATTCGGGCAGGCCGAGGGCGTTGTAGGAGACGGTGGTGCGGTAGGCGGTGTCGCTGGGGCCTGCGGATCGGGCGTCGCGGGTCTCGGTGGGCTTGTCGTTGCGCGGGTCCTGCGGCTTGGCGGGGTCGTGGTGGTAGCTCGTGTAGGAGGTCCAGCAGGAGTTGACGTCGCGGCAGGTAGTCAGGGAGACGGTGTTGCCGCGGGCGTCCTGGCCGCTGACGGTGGAGTGGCCGTTGGGGTCGGTGACGGTGTGGACGAAGCCGCCGGTGTCGTAGGTGTAGCTGGTGGTGTTGCCTGCTTCGTCGGTGCGGGAGACGAGGCGGTTGCCGCGGGTGGCGTCGTGGATGTCCGTGGTGGTGTTGCCGGCCGGGTCGGTGAGGGTGACGCGGGCGGCCAGTTCGGTGGCCGAGGAGGCGGAGCGCGCCTGGTAGTGGGCGGCGACGCGTTCGGCGCTCAGCGGGTGCTGGTAGAGGGCGACCTCGTCGATCTGGCCGGTCAGCCAGGCCCAGTTGCCGTTGCCGCTGGGCCAGCCTCCGACGTATCCGCCACCCAGGTAGGTGCGGTTCATGTTGAGGTGGTTGACGGTGCCGGAGGCCGTGCCGACCAGGCTGCCGTCCAGGTAGAGCGAGGTACTGCCCTGGCCGGTGCTGATCACGGCGTGGTGCCAGGAGCCGTTGGTGACCGCTCCGGCCGAGGTGATGACAGTGCCGTTGATGCCGTTGAAGGCACCGCGCAGCCTGCCGTCGTCGCCCACGTAGAGGACGGGGACGGTGTTGAAGGGGGCTGCGCCCATCGGTTCGTTCTGCATGTTCAGCAGGACGCCGCCGGCTCCGGTGCGGAACCAGAGTTCGGCCGCACTGTCGTTCTTGGCTTGGAGGATCGGGGTGGGCAGTTCGATGAAGGAGGAGGCGGTGCCGTTGAACTCAGCGGCGCGCCCGTCGCCGGGGCCGAACACGCCGGTGCTGCCGGGCTTGGCGGCGGGCGCGTAGGTGCCGTTGCCCTTGATCGCGGCGACTTCGCTGGCGGCGGTGGTGCCGCCGGTCTCGTCCAGGCGCCAGTAGCCGCCGGGTGAGTCGGCGACGACGGAGCCGCGGTAGCCGATGCCTTGGCCACCGACCTGGGCGCTGCGGGCGCGGTAGTGGGCGACGACGTCGCGGTCGCCGAGTGGGTGCTGGTAGAGGGCGACTTCATCGATGGTGCCGGTGAAGTGGCTGGTGTCGCCGGGAGGTTCGGGCCAGTTGCGGGCGTAGCCGGCGCCGATGTAGGTGTGGCTGTTCTGCTGGTGGTCGACGGTGCCGTTCTGGACGCCGACGATCTGGCCGTCGAGGTAGAGGGTCTGGGCGGTGCCCTGGACCGAGAGGACGGCGTGGTGCCACGTGCCGTCGGTGACCTCCTTCGAGGAGGTGGCGAAGGTCTGGGCGCTCCCGTAGAAGCGGCCTCGTAGCTTGCGGTCTGACCCGATGTACAGGACGGGGGTCCAGGTGCCGCCGGGGCCGGCGGGGTTGTCGATCGCCTGGCTCTGGTCACCGATCAGCACACCCGGGGCGGTGGTGTTGAACCAGAGTTCCACGGCGAGGTCGGTCTTGGTGTGCAGGACGTCCTGGGGGATCTCGATCTGGGACTTGGCGGAGCCGTCGAAGCGGGCGGCGGTGTCGTCGGTGGGCGCGAAGACGCCGGGGGCCTTCTTGATGACGCCGTCGCCGTACGTGCCGGCCAGGCCGTTGCCGACCTCGCTGGCCGCGGTGGCGCCGTCGCGTTCGCCCAGTCGCCAGTAGCCGGCCGGGTCGGAGGCCTTGACGGCGTTGCTGTAGAGGAAGGAGCCACCGCTGTAGGTGGGTTCGGAGACCTTCCAGTTGCCGCCGGCGGCATCGGTGACCGTGGTGACGCGCTCGGTGGTGGTGTCGTAGGCGACCTGGGCACTGGTCCGGCCGCTGGGGATGGTGGTCTTGGTGAGCTGGGTGCTGCCGGTACGCAGGGCGTGGTGCTCGGCAACGGTCTGCTCGGTGAGCGGGTAGTCGTAGATCGCGGTCTCGTCGATCTGGCCGGTGAACCAGGACCAGCCGCCGTTCCCGCTGGGCCAGCCTCCGGTGTAGCCGCCGCCGAGGTAGGCACGGTCCATGTTGAGGTGGTCGATGTCACCGGGGGTGGTGCCGATCAGCTCCCCGTCGAGGAACATCGCGGTGTTGTCCCGGGCACCGGCCAGGACGACATGGTGCCAGGCGTTGTCGGTGACCTCCTTGGTGGTGGTGACGGGGGCGTTCGGGCTGTTGAACTTGCCGCGCAGCTTCCGGTCGGAGCCGATGTACAGGGCGGGGACGACGTTGTACGGGTCCTCGCCCATGGCACGGTTCTGGTAGGTGAGGATGACGCCGGGCTGGGCGGTGCGGAACCACAGTTCGACGCTGCGGTTGACCGAGCCGCTGATGGTGCGGTTGGGCAGCTCGACGTAGGAGGTGGAGCGGCCGTTGAAGGTGACGGCCTGGCTTCCGCTGGCGCCCAGCGCGCCCTCGGCTCCCCAGGTGACGTCCCGCGCCTCGGCCGGGGATCGGTCGCTGACCTGGGCGTCGTTGATCAGGGAACTGCCGTCGCTCTGGCCGAGGCGCCAGTAGCCGGAGGGGCCGGCGTCGCGCACGGCGGTGCGGTAGCGCGATCCTGTGCCGTAGTCGTAGACGGTGCATCCGGTGGCGGCGTCGAGGCCGACTCCGGGCGGACAGACCTTGGTCAACCGGTCGCCGTCATACCGGTAGGCCCAACCGCCGGTGGAGCCGGACGCGGTCACGGAGGTGACGTGGTTGCCGGTCCAGTTGAAGTTCAGGAAGCGGCTGGAGGCGGTGTCCTTGACCTGGGTGAGGCGGCCTGAGGCGTAGACGAGGTCCTGGGTGTGGCCGGCGGGGTCGGTGATGCGGGTGAGTCGGCCGTCGGCGCCGAAGGTGTGTGCCTTGCCGGTGCGGTCGGTGAGTGTCCAGCCGCCGCCGTCGGTCTTGCGCAGGTCGGCGGCCATGCCACTGCCGGGCACGTAGGCGTTCTTGCCAGGATCCCAGCCGAAGCGGGCGCGCGAGCCGTTGGCCGCGGTGAGCAGGACGTTGCCGGGTACGGCGAGCCAGTTGCTGGACTCGACCTGGATGCGCATGTCCCACGACGTGCTCCAGCCGGCGCCGAAGGCTCCGTCGGTGCGCGGGTCGAGGGAGTTGTAGCTGCGGGTGACGGACAGCTCGGGGCCGACGGTGGGCAGGGCGGCGTCGGTGGCGGCGGTGGTGTAGTTTCCGGCCGCGGTGTTGACGCTGCGTCCGGCGTCGGCGGCGGTGGTGTACTGGTTGGGCTGGGGCAGGACGGTGCGGATGTAGGAGGCTTCGGTCCAGGGGCTGGAGCCCGCGCCGTCGCCGGCCTTGGCGTACCAGGCGTACTGCTCATTCCAGGTCAGCCATCCGGGCGGGACAACGAAGCGGGGCTGGCGCTTGAGGTAGTCGGTCTGCTTGCAGTCCACCCGGGCGTCGCCGCCGACGACCCGGCAGAGCTCGAACTTGTAGTCCAGCTCGGGGAAGGGCGCCCGGTCGGGGTCCACGCCCTCGGCGGTGAGGGTGGGCTGGAGCTGGTAGACGACCGCGCCGGAGGGCGGGGCGAGGCGGGTCATGTGCGGCGGGACGTTGACGGACGATATCTGGATCGTGACCGGTGGCACGCCGGCGTCGTTCCAGAAATTGCTGACCTGGTATTGGTCCATGGTGAACGCGACGAAGTAGGTGCCCTGCGGGAGGGCGCGGATGTGCGCGTCGACCACCGCACCACCGCCCGGGGGTACATCGTGGGGCATGGACGTCCAGGCGATGTTGGTGCCGTAGTTGGTGATGTCGTTGTGCCACTGGTCGTACAGCAGGTACGACATCTTGTAGTTGTTGCCGGGGGTCCAGGTGTCCATGCCGCGGTTCCACACCCGCAGGCGGACGATGCCCTCCTGGGTGGCGGTCACCGGTTGCTGGAGGCCCCAGAGTTCGTAGTCGGCGCCGTAGCGGTTCCAAGTGACGTCCAGAGACGGCTGGCCGCCGGACATGTTGACGCTGCCGAACTGCTTCCAGGACAGGGAGTCCCACACGTCGGCCTTGACGGCAAGGCCGTAGTTCGGGGTCCAGTGGTGGGTCCAGGAGTTGACCAGGTTACGGCCGTCTGCGCCCAGGTTGATCTTCTCCCAGTCCTCCGGACAGGCCCAGGCACTGGAACCACTGGGCCGCCAGCCGTGCGCGAAGGCCGGGGCTGCCAGTGCGGGACCGGTGGAGGGGCCGGGCATGGTGCGCACCGAGCCGGCCGACCAGTCCGACGTGATCTGGTGGATGCTCACGGTGCGCGGGGTGCAGCTGGCGGACCAACCGTTGTACAGGACCAGGCTGACGCCGAGGACGTTGGCGTTGCTGAGGGAATCCTCGATTCCGCGGAAGCGGATGAAGGAGGCCGCCTGGTGCTTGCCGGCATCATAGGTACCGACCTTGAGGACGGGTTCGCCGGAGAAGTCCTGGTTGTGGGTGGATTCGACGTAGGTACTCTCGTTGGCCCGGACGGGAGTAACGACGGTGGGGTCGACCATGATCGGGTAGACGCGCTCGGGGGCGTGCAGCCAGGCCTCGTCCAGCTTGACCTTGAGTGCCTGGCCGCCGGTCGGCAGCTGGACGAGTTCGTAGCCGACGCCGCTGGAGATCACGCCTTCCTCGGTGTTGGGGGCGAAGGCGGAGTCCTGCATCCAGCCGGCGGGCATGCGCGCGTGCAATGTACCGGCGTTGTCGGTGAAGTGGACGGAACCGTCGGCGTCGAGCGAGGCGGTCACGCCCTGGAGGCGCAACGGGAAGACCCACTCGGTGGGCGCGGTGGCGTCCTTGAGGACCAGAGTCTCCTTGAAAGAGGAGCTCCCGGCGAGGATCGTCACGTCCGCCTGCGGGCGGACGCCGGGGTAGGTGATGATGCTGCCCTTGACAGTGCCCTGGGCGGAAGTGGCGCCCTGGAGGCTGTAACCGACGGAGATGCCGTCGGCGAGCTGGAGCCGGACCAGCGGGTCGGCGTCGGCGGTGAGGCCGAGCTTGAGCTGCTGTTCGGCCGCGGTGGTGGTCCAGGAGTCCTGGACCGGGGCGGCGCGGCCGGCGGTAGCGGTTCCGGCGGGTATCAGAGTGGTGTCGATGGAGGCCCAGGAGCCGTCGGATCGACGGAAGTTGACCGGCTCGGGGTAGCTGCGAGTGGTGAAGGTCCCGTCGAGGTTCTGGAAGGTCCGTTGCTGCGCCGTGCGCTTCTCGGGGAGTTCCTGGCTGGTCGCCGGGTCGAAGCTCTTGGCCGGGTCGACCTTGGCGGCGGGCAGGTTGGCAGGGTTATCCACGACCTTGGCGTCGGTGGCAGGCAGTTCCGTGGACTGGGGCGGCACGACGACCTGAACGGCCGCGGAGGCGGTCTTGTCCTCGGGTAGCTCACCGGAGGCGGGGGCCGCGCCGGGGTGCCCTGAGCCGTCCTTCGCGCTGGTGGCGGCAGTGGTGGCGTCGTGGTCGCGCCCCTCTGCACTGCCCTGCTGCTGCCTGGGGCCCGGGTCGGCGGGCGCGGTGTCGGCAGCCCGGCGCAGCAGGGTCTCGGCCGCGGCCGTCCCTTCGACCGTGCCGAGGGCGACCATGGTCATGGCCAGCAGGACTGCCAGGGGACGACGCAACACGCGGATACCCACCAGACGTTCAAGTGAAGGTAAATGAAACGGCAGCAGATATATCTGATCGTCAGTAGACAGATAAAGAGACAAATGACTATGTGTGACGAATATCACGCCTGAAAAGCGAAAAATCACGAACCAGCGGGAACCGGCAACCACAAGTCGCATCGAGGGTCGCGCACAGGCGGCGGTTCTGCCTCGGCAGCACCACCACGGACCGTCGTTGCAGGTGGGGCCCAAGATTCGGGCCATGAACGTTCCCTCAGTCATCCCGATCCGCCACGAGCCCGACTACCGCACCCGCACCATCGGGCCGGGCGAGGGCGACCAGTTCTCCACGTCCGCCACCGCGACCTTCCCCGCGGGCCGGAGCAGCCGCGACCGACCGGGCGCAGCGGAAGCACTGGTACGCCGTGCTCTACCGGTTCGACGCGGCCGGCCGCCACCGGCGCGGGTGGCGGGTTCCTCGCTAGGCTCGACAGCGCCAGGGCTCCGACGGGACGGCGAGGTGTGCGCATGCTCGGGTACGACGCGGACGGGTTCGTGCGGGACGGAGTGCCGCACCGGGTGGTGGCCGGGGCGGTGCACTACTTCCGGGTGCACCCGCGGCTGTGGGAGGACCGGCTGCACCGGGTGCGGGCGCTGGGGGTGAACACCGTGGACACCTACGTCCCCTGGAACTTCCACGAACTGCCCGACGGCACCGTGGACTTCACCGGCTGGCGGGACGTGGCCCGGTTCGTGCGGCTGGCCGCCGGCCTGGGCCTGGACGTGATCCTGCGCCCCGGGCCGTACATCTGCGCCGAGTGGGAGTTCGGCGGGCTGCCCGCCCGGCTGCTCGCGGTGGACGGCCTGCGGCTGCGCTGCGCCGACCCGGCGTACCTGGCCGAGGTGGACGGCTGGTTCGACGCGCTGGTGCCCGAGCTGCTGCCGCTGCTGGCGAGCCGCGGCGGGCCGGTGGTCGCGGTGCAGGTGGAGAACGAGTACGGCAGCTACGGCAACGACGCCGGCTACCTCGCCCACCTGCGCGACGGCCTGCTGCGCCGCGGCGTGGACTGCCTGCTGTTCACCACCGACGGCGCCCACGACACCATGCAGCAGGGCGGCGCCATTCCCGGCGAGCTGGCGACCGTGACCTTCGGCTCGCGCGCCCCCGAGCGCCTCGCGGTGCTCCGCCGCCACCAGGGCGAGGGCCCGCTGACCGCCATGGAGTTCTGGATCGGCTGGTTCGACCAGTGGGGCCTGCCGCACCACGTGCGCGACCCGGAGGAGACCGCCGCCTCGCTCGACGAACTGCTCGCCACCGGCGCCTCCGTCAGCCTCTACATGGCGCACGGCGGCACCAGCTTCGGCCTGTGGTCCGGCGCCAACCACTCCGGCGCCCACCCGCTGGACGCCGGCTACGAGCCGACCGTCACCAGCTACGACTACGACGCGCCGATCGGCGAGGCCGGCGAGCTGACCGGGAAGTTCCACGCCCTGCGCGAGGTCATCGGCCGCTACCTGCCCCTGCCGGACGGCGAACTGCCCGCCCCCGTACCCCGGGTGGCGCCGCAGCGCCTGGAGCGGGCCGAGGGGCGGGCGGCACTGCTGGCCGGACTGGACGCGCTCTCGCGGCCCCGGCAGCACGCCGCACCGCTGCCGATGGAACGGGTCGGGCAGGACCGCGGACTGATCCACTACCGCACCCGCGTTCCCGCCGACCGCCCCGAACTGCCGCTGCGCATCGACGGGTTGGCCGACCGGGCGCAGGTCTTCGCCGACGGTCGCCCGCTCGGGGTGCTGGAGCGCAACTCCCCCGGCGCGACGCTGCCGCTGGCCACCGGGCCCGACGGCGTCGTGCTGGACATCCTGGTCGAGGCGCTCGGCCGGGTGAACTACGGCCCGCAGATGGACGACCGCAAGGGCATCACCCGCGGCGTCTCGCACGGCCACCAGCGGCTCTTCGACTGGCAGATCCGGCCGCTGCCGCTGACCGACCTGTCCGCTCTGCGCTTCACCGACGACGGCGACGACACCGGCGACGGCACCGGAACCGGGGCCGGCCCCGGCGACGGCGAGCCGGCCTTCCACCGCTTCACCGCCCACCTCCCCGACCCCGCCGACGCGTTCGTCGCCCTGCCCGGCTGGGGCCGCGGGCTGCTCTGGCTCAACGGCTTCCTCCTCGGCCGCCACTGCGCCGCCGGCCCCCAGCACACCCTCTACGCCCCCGCCCCGCTGTGGCGCACCGGCCCCAACGAGCTGATCGTCCTGGAACTCGAACGGCACGGCACCGCGGTGGAGTTGCGCGACGAACCGGACCTCGGCCCGGTCACGGCCGCCCCCAGCTCCGAGTACTGACGCCTGCCCGCTCGGGCCCGTTCAGGCCCCGATCAGGCGCAGCGAGGCCCACAGGGCCAGGACGGCGGCAGTGAGGGTGGCGGGGACGGCGAGCAGCCCCAGGCGGGTGAAGCGGCGCAGGTCCACCGGTACGCCGTGGTCGCGGACGATGCCGCGCCACAGCAGGGTGGCCAGCGAGCCGGCGTAGCTGAGGTTGGGGCCGATGTTGACGCCGAGGAGGACGGCGAGGACGGCGCCGGGCCCGGCCGTGGCGGCCAGCGGGACCAGGGCGAGGGTGGCGGGCAGGTTGTTGATGACGTTGGCGAGGACGGCGGCCAGCGCGGCGGTGGCGAGCAGGGCGGGCAGGGTGCTGCCGGAGGGGACGAGGTGGGCCAGGCCGGCGGCCAGTCCGTTGTCGACGACGGCGCGCACGACGATGCCCAGGGCCAGGACGAACGCCAGGAACGGCGGGTTGGCCGAGCGGACGACGGTGGTGGCGGTGGTGTGGCCGCGGGCCAGGGCGCGGACGGCCAGGACGGTGGCGCCGGCGGCCGCGGCCCAGGCCGGGTCGATGCCCAGGGCGGAGGCGAGGACGAATCCGGCGAGGGTCCCGGCGACGGTGAGCAGGGCGAACAGCGGCATGGCGGGGGCCGGCCCGGCCGGCGGCGCCTCGGCGGGGACGGCGTCCAGGTCGGTGGCGAAGAAGCGGCGCAGGACGAGGTACTCGACGCCGACGGCCGCCAGCCAGGGCAGTGTCATCAGGGCGGCGAAGCGGCCGAAGCTCAGGCCGCTGGCGGTGAAGGCCAGCAGGTTGGTCAGGTTGGAGACCGGCAGCAGCAGCGAGGCGGTGTTCGACAGGTGGGCGCAGGCGTAGAGGTGCGGTGCGGGCCGGGCACCGAGGCGGGCGGTGGTGGCGAGCACCACGGGGGTGAGCAGGACGACGGTGGCGTCCAGGCTGAGGACCGCGGTGACCGCCGAGGCGGCGGCGAACACCTGGACCAGCAGGCGGCGCGGGCGCCCGGTGGCGCCGCGCGCCATCCAGGCCCCGCAGGCGCGGAACAGGCCTTCGTCGTCGCAGAGCCTGGCCAGGACCAGGACGGCGGCCAGGAAGCCGATCACCGGTGCGAGCCGGGCGGCCTCGGCGGTCGCGTGGCCCAGTGGGACGGCGCCGGTCGCCACCAGCAGGGCGGCGGCCGGCACCGCGACGGCGCAGACCAGGACGAGCACCAGCAGGCCCACGGACAGGGCTTCGGCGCAGGCGGTGTTCAGCGGTGCTCCTCGGGAAGGGGGTGCTCGGCGGCCGGTGGCCGGTGTGCACGGGGTCGGGTTCGCGGCCCGGCGCAGCATGCCACACGGCGGCCCTCGGCCCGCGGGCGGCCCGCAGACGGACCGCCTCCGCTCCCCGGGTCAGGTCAGTCCCACCAGAAGGACCACTGGCGGACGCCCACCAGCTGCTCGGCGTACTCGGTGAGGGTGCCGGCGCCCTGGAAGATCAGGTCGGGGCAGAAGGCGGTGTGCTCGGCGGCCAGCGGGAGCGCCTCGGCGAGCGTGGCGGGCGGCACGGGGACGCTCAACTCCAGGGTGTCGAAGCCGACTTCGATCACCTGGACGCCGAAGCGGCGCTCCCAGTCGGCGAGCACGGCGGCGATCTTGGCGATGTCGTTCTCGTGGTTCAGGGGGCCGCTCCAGCCGCACACCGTGAGGGCGTGGGCGCCGCTGTCGGCCCGGACCAGGCCGAGGCGGACGTCCTTGAAGGAGCGCAGCACGTCGGCCAGCCCCCTGGCCTCGGCGCCGGCGGCGCCGTCGGGGAGGGTGACGGCGCGGGCGGTGCCCGGCCAGGTGCGGCCGTAGGGGGCCAGGGTCTCGTCGGTCTCCTCCTCGTCCCCGGACGCGTGGCCGCCGTCCTCGTCGTCCTCGTCGCCGTCGTTCTCCCACCAGCCGCGCAGCAGGGCGGCCGGGTCGTAGAGGTCGGGCCGGGAGGCGTAGCCCGGGGACAGTTCGCCGGACAGCCAGGGCCGGAAGTCGTCGTCGCCGTGGCCCAGCGGGGTGAGCAGCAGTGGCCACAGGCCGCTCTGCGGGTGGGCGCGGTGCAGCCGCGCCCACAGCCCGGCGGGGGCGAGGTCGTCGCTGACCCACATCAGCGGTGCCTGCCCCTCCTCCTCGGCGACCAGTCGGCCGGGCGGCAGGGCTGTGGGCAGGGCCGCGAGGGCGGCGGTGAGGTCCAGGTGCTCGGTCATGCGGCTCACCGTAGGGGCGGGCACCGACAACGCCGCACCGGCAACGGCGCACCGGTGCCGGGTGCCCCGCCGCTCCCGTCAGGACCAGGGCAGCCCGGCGCGCGACTTCAGCCGCCGGTGTGCCGGGGGCCGGCCGCGGGTGCCGGGCGGACCAGCCCGGCATCGTAGGCGGCGATGACCAGTTGGGCCCGGTCACGGGCGCCGAGTTTCATCAGCAGGCGTCCGACGTGGGTCTTGGCGGTGGACAGGCTGACGTGCAGATGGGCGGCGATCTCGGTGTTCGACATGCCGAGGCCGACCAGCGTCAGGACTTCCCGTTCCCGCTCGGTGGTGTCCGCCGGCGCGGCGCGGGGCCTGCTGCCGGCTTCGGGGCGGCGGGTGAACTCCTCGATGAGGCGGCGGGTGACGCCCGGGGCGAGGAGGGCGTCGCCGGCCGCGACGACGCGGATCGCGGCCAGCAGGTCGGTCGGGCGGGTGTCCTTGAGGAGGAACCCGCTCGCGCCGGCGTGGAGGGCGGCGAAGACGTACTCGTCGATGTCGAAGGTGGTCAGGATGAGCACTCTGACGCCGGAGGTCGCCGGGTCGGCGGTGATCCGCCGGGTGGCCTCGATCCCGTCCAGGCCGGGCATCCTGATGTCCATCAGGATGACGTCGGGCCTCTCGCGCCCGGCGAGTTCGACCGCCTCGTCACCGGTCGCGGCCTCGCCGACGGCGGTCAGGTCGGGTGCGCTGTCCACGAGGAGGCTGAAGCTGCCGCGGACCAGGGTCTGGTCGTCGGCGACCAGGACGCGGATCACAGCGGGAACCGGGCGGTGACGTGGAAGCCGCGTCCCGGGCGCGGACCGGCCCGGAACTCGCCGCCGTACATGCCGACCCGTTCGCGCATGCCGACGATGCCGTGGCCGGTCACCGGTCCTGCGGCGGCCCTCCCCGGGTGGTGTCCGGTGCTGCCGCCGTCGTCCGTGACCTCCACCCGCACGGCGTCGGGGTGGTAGGTGACGGCGACCCGGCAGCGGTCCGTCGCCGCGTGCTTGATCACGTTGGTGACGGCCTCCTGGACGACCCGGAAGGCGGCCAGGTCCAGGCCGGGGGACAGTTCCGGCCGCTCGCCGAGGACCGCCAGGTCCACCCGGACGCCCGCTTCGGCGCTCCGCCGCACCAGCGCGCCCAGATCCGCCAGCCCCGGCGCGGGAGCCGGTCCCGGCGCGGGCGCCGGCCCGCCGCCGCGCCCCGGCTGCGGGCCGTCGCTCTCCTCCCTGAGGACGCCGAGCATGGCCCGCATCTCGCGCAGCGCGCCGCGGCTGGTCTCCTCGATGGACGACAGCGCGCGCCGCGCCTCGTCCGGGCGTTCGGCGGCGACGTGGTTCGCGACCCCCGCCTGCACCGCGATCACGCTCATCGTGTGCGCCACCACGTCGTGCAACTCCCTTGCGATCCGCAGGCGTTCCTCGCCGGCCGCGCGACGGGCCTCGGCCAGCTGCTCCTGTGCCCGCTGCTCCGCCCTGGCGTGGAGGCTGTCGGTGTAGAGCCGCTGCTGCCGCACCGCGTAGCCGATCGTCCACGCCACCGTGACGAGCAGTGCGCTCTCCAGGAGCAGCGCGGCACTGTGCCGGGCAGGGGGGCCGTACGGCAGGTCGAGGAACCCGGTGAGCCCGGCGGCGGGCACCATCACCAGGACGGTGGCCGCGAGCACCCAGAGCGCCTCGCGGCGCGGGGAGCGTTGCGGGATCACGTACATCAGGAAGGCGACCGCGACCAGCGGCACCGGCCCGCCGCGGACGAACGTGGCGACGGTTCCCGCGGTCACGGCCGCCGTGAGCACCGCGGGGGGCCAGCGCCGCCGCAACGCCACGGCCAGCACCGCGAGCACGGCGATGGCGACGTCGGCCGGCCTGGGTGCGCCCATGTGCTCCTCCCCCTGCCAGAGCAGGGTGGACAGGACCATCACCAGCAGCGCGGCAGCACAGTCGATCACGACCCAGTGCCTGGCGCCCAGGCGCCTGAGCAGGGGCGGTTGAAGCGACTCCATGATCGCAATGTAGCCGCCGGGCCCGGGGTCCCGCGTCGGTCCGGGGACTGATGCGGCGGGGTGTACCTGAGGCCGGCCCGGCCCGCCGAGGTCTGTTCCGGGGCCTGACGCCGTCCGCTGCCCCGCGGCGGCACGGTGGGACCCGTCGCCGTGGCACACCGCGGCGTACCGCTCACAGTCGCTCGGAACTGAGGAGGACCATGACCGCCGTCATCGAGGCCCACGGGCTGGGCAGGCGATACCGGGGCCGGTGGGCCCTGACGGAGTGCACGCTGTCGATCCCGCCGGGACGGGTGGTGGGGCTGGTCGGCCCCAACGGGGCCGGCAAGTCCACGCTGCTGAACCTGGCGTGCGGCCGGTTGCGGCCCACGGTCGGAACGATCCGTGTCCTCGGCCACCGGCCCGGGGACGGAGCCGGGCAGCTGGCCCGGGTCGGGTTCGTC
Organism: Streptomyces sp. CBMA156; assembly: GCF_014596515.1. Taxonomy (GTDB): domain Bacteria; phylum Actinomycetota; class Actinomycetes; order Streptomycetales; family Streptomycetaceae; genus Kitasatospora. The sequence goes on along the minus strand of NZ_MSJQ01000166.1, from coordinate 4,917 downwards.
GCCCAGGACACCCCGGTGTACACCGGCCTGTCGGTCGCCGACCACCTGCGCTTCGGCGCCCGGATGAACCCCGCGTGGGACCACCGGGCCGCGCACCGCCGGATCGAGCAGCTCGGCCTCGACCCGCGGCAGAAGGCCGGCCGGCTCTCCGGCGGCCAGCGCGCGCAGCTGGCGCTGACCCTCGCCGCGGCCAAGCAGCCCGAACTGCTGCTGCTCGACGAGCCGGTGGCCGCGCTCGACCCGCTGGCCCGGCGCTCGTTCCTGCACGGTCTGACGGAGTTCGCGGGAGAACGGGAGGGCCGGACCGTCGTCCTGTCCTCCCACGTGATCACCGACCTCGAACGGGTCTGTGACTACCTGCTCCTGGTCTCCGGCGGCCGGGTCCGACTGGCCGGGCCGTGCGAGGAGCTGATCGCCGGGCACCACCGGATCACCGGCCCGCGCCGTGCGGCGGCCGCGCTGCCCGAGGGCCTGTCGGTCGTGCGGGAGAGCCACACCGGGCAGCGGAGCTCGTTCGTCGTCAGGGCCGACGCACCGCTGCCCGGGGGTGACTGGCACGCGGAGCGCCCGGGCCTTGAGGACCTGGTCCTCGCCTACCTGGCCCGCGACCCGCATGACCACACCCCGCAGGACGACATCCCGCAGGCCCACACCCCGCAGGACGGGGAGGAGCGACGATGACGTGGGTGACCTGGCGTCAGTTCCGCACCCAGGCGATCGCCGGTGCGCTCGCCCTCGCCGTGGCCGCGGCCGGTCTCCTGGTGCTCGGCCTGAGGATCCGCGGCGACTACGACGGCAGCCTGGCGGGGTGCGCCGCCGAGGGCTGCGCGCCCGGCCTCGTCTCGGGCTTCGAGGACAGGTACGCCACCGTCGTCATGCTGACGGACCTGGCCCTGATGACCGTACCCGGCCTGCTGGGCGCGTTCTGGGGAGCACCGTTGATCAGCGGGGAGCTGGCGGCCGGAACGCACCGGCTGGCCTGGCACCAGAGCGTCACCCGGACCCGGTGGCTGGCGGTGAAGCTGCTGGTCGTCGGTCTGGCCGCGGTGGCGCTCACGGGGCTGCTCGACCTGCTGACGGCCTGGAGCGCGCACCCGTACGACACGGTCAGGGCCGACCGGTTCTCCTCGCTGGTCTTCGGCGCGCGGGGCGTCGTCCCCCTCTCCTACGCGGCCTTCGCCTTCACCCTGGGAGCCGCCACCGGTCTGCTGCTGCGACGGCCGGTCGCCGCCATGGGCCTGACTCTCGCCGTGTTCGCGGCCGTGCAGTTCGCCGTACCGACGGCCCTGCGGTCGGACTACCTCCCGCCTCGCACCGCGGACGTCCGGCTCGACGCCACAACGCTCGGCCACGCCGACGGCATCGTCCTGGACGGCTCCTCGCTCGCGATCGGCGGGATCTCACTCCCCGACGCCTGGGTCGTCTCCGCCGGCCACGCCGTCGACCCGGCCGGGCGGCCGCCGGACGGGGAGAAGCTCGATGCCTGCCTGGCACCGGGCCGGTTCGACCGGACGGTCCGCTGCCTGGCGCAGCTGGATCTCCACGTCGCTGCCACCTACCAGCCGAACACGCGCTACTGGCCCTTCCAGCTGATCGAGTCGGCGCTCTACGCGGCCATGGCCGCGGCGCTTTCGGGGCTCTGCTTCGTCTGGATCCGGCGCCGCACGACCTGATCCGGTCCTGCCCGGGCCCCGGACCCCGGACGCCGGACGCCGGGCCTCGGGCCCCGGTGGTCCCCGGGCCGGCGGCCCGGCCGGACGCTTCGGTGCCCCACCGGCAAACCACGTTCCCCCGAGGCGAGGGCCCCGCCGCTCCCGTCAGGACCAGGGCAGCCCGGCGCGCGTGCGCCAGTACGCCTCGGCGGGCTCGGCCATGGCGGCGAGGGTGGCCAGGTCGTCGGGGGCGGGGTGGAGGGCGGTGGCGGCGAGGTTGGAGGTGAGCTGGTCCGGGGTGGCGGCGCCGGACAGGACGATGCCGGCCCAGGGCTGGGCGGCGGCCGCGGCCAGGGCGAGGGCGTCGGGGGTGGCGGCGGCGCGGTCGGCGAGGGTGCGCAGCGCGGCGGTGCCGGGGCCGGTGGCGTTGCGGCCGGCCAGGCGGCCGTTGGCCATGGCCTCCTTGACCACGACCAGCCATCCGGCGGCGTGGGCCTCGGCGAGGGCGGGGGCGGCGGAGGTCTCCAGCAGGTTCCAGGTGGACTGGACGGCGGTGAACAGCGGGCGGCCGTCGGCGGTGACGGTGAGGGCGCGGCGGATGGTGTCGGCCTGGGCGGGGCCGCTGGTGGACAGGCCCACCCGGACGCCTTCGGCGGCGAGGCCGGCGAGGCGCTCGTGCAGGGCGGGGTCGGTGAGGGCGGGGCTGTCGGGGGTGACGGAGTGGACGAGGTAGACGTCGAGGTGGTCGCCGAGCAGGGTGCGGGTCTCGTGGATCTGGCGGTCGTAGACGGCGGTGGAGTGTTCCTTGACCTCGTGGGCGGCGACGCCGTCGGTCTGCCAGCCGGCGGTGTAGGTGTAGCCCCACTTGCTGCCGACCGTCACCTCGGCCGCGGCCCGGGGGTGCCCGGCGAGCCACTGGCCGAGGAACTCCTCGGCGCGGCCGTAGGAGCGGGCGGTGTCGAGGTAGCGCACGCCGGCGGCGTACGCGGCGTCGAGCAGGGCGTGGGTGCGTTCGCGCAGGGCTTCGACGGTGCGGTCGGCGGGCAGGTCGGTGTCGCGCCCGAGGTTGATGTAGCCGGGCCGGCCGACGGCCGCGGTGCCCAGGCCGAGGCGCGCGGGGTGCGGGTGCGCGGGGGCGGGGGCGGCGGTGGGGTCGGTCGACATGGCAGGGGTCTCCTCGGGCGCGACGGTGCTCACCTGGGACCTTAGCCGCGGCGGGGTTCGGCCGCGGTGCGGGGCCGGGCGGCGTCGGCGGTGCCGGTCGTGCCGGTCTCCTGGTACCGGTCGTGCCTGGTCAGCGGTACCGGTCGTGCCCGATCAGCGGTACCGGTCAGTGGTGCCGGTCGTGCCCGGTCAGCGGCCGCTGAGCGTGCTGCGGATCCAGGGGGCGTAGGCGGGCACGTCGGTGTAGAGGCCGGGTCCGTCGGCGCAGGCCGTGCCGGGGGCGCCGGGGCCCGAGGTGGTGCCGACGAGTTCCCAGCGGCCGCCGCGGCCGCGCTGGATCTGCGGGCCGCCGGAGTCGCCGAAGCAGGCCATCGCCTGGGGGACCTGGCTGAGGGTGCACAGGCGGGTGGGGCCGGCCCAGCCGGGGGCGCAGTCGGCCTGGGCGCCGATGCGGGTGGGCAGTTCCTGGAGGCGGTCGGGGAAGACCATCTGCTGGTAGTCGGTGGTGTCGACGACGGTGCCGAAGCCGAGCAGCCTGGTGGGGGTGCCGGCCGGGCCCGGGCGGTCGGCGATCCGGACGGGCCGCTGGGCGACGGGGCGGTCCAGGCGCACCAGGGCGAGGTCGTCGTGGTTGGGGGCGGTGGCGCCGTCCCCGAAGCCGAAGCCGGGGTGGACCACGACGCGGTCGACGTTGCGTACGGTGCCGCCGCTGTCGCGGTGGGCGCTGCCGATGCGCACGGTGCCCTTGAGGGTGACGCCGGTGGCCTCGGTGCCCACCACGCAGTGCGCGGCGGTCAGCACCCACCGGGGGTCGATCAGGGTGGCGCCGCAGGCGCCGTCGGCGAGCTGTGCGGCGCTGAGCGGGAGGGTGGCCATGAAGGGGTAGCGCTCGGTGGAGTCGCGGCCGTTGATGATGGCGGAGGCGCTTCCGCTCATGGCGGTGGCGCCCAGGGCCGCGGCCAGGGCGGTGACGGCGGCGGCCCGGCCGACGCGGCGGCGGGCGGTCGTACGGGAAGTCGTACGGGAAGTCGTGCGGGCGGTCGTGGCCTCGGTCGTACGGTCGGCGGTGGCGTCGACGGTCTTGCGGAACGGCACGGGTGACGGCCTTTCGGTTGTGCTGGTGCGAATGGCTCCAGCCAACCCCGGACCGTTCGGCCGGAACACCCGGCCAGCAGGCCGCCTCGGCCTGGGGGTATCCCCCGTATCCGGTGCCCCGCACGCCGTCCCGCGCCGCTTTCGGCACCGGCAAAACCCGCGAAGCGGAAGTTCCCGTTTGACGGCGAAGCCTGATACGGTCGTAGGAGTTGCAGTTTTGGTTCCCATGACTCTGTGTGCGCCTGCTGGTTCCATCGCAGGCGTATTTTTTTTCTGAGGTCCCGGCGGGTCATCAGTGCGGCGACGGATAGTCCGCGCAGTGCGGGTCTATGGCGCCTTCTAAGGAGAATTTCCTATGGCTTTCGGTACCGTGAAGTGGTTCAACGGCGAAAAGGGCTTCGGCTTCATTCAGCAGGAGGACGGCGGCCCGGACGTCTTCGCCCACTACTCGAACATCAACGCCTCCGGTTTCCGTGAGCTGCTCGAGGGCCAGAAGGTCGAGTACGACGTCACCCAGGGCCAGAAGGGCCTGCAGGCGGAGAACATTCGCCCCGTCGCCCTCTGATATATCCCGCTGAGCGATTTCTTTTTCGATTTCGCACGGCGAACGGGGCCCGTACCGCTCAGGCGGTACGGGCCCCGTTCCTTGTCCGGGTCCACGCGCGCCGACGGGTAAAGCGCGGCGCGCGGCCCGGCCCTTCCTTCCGCTTCCGTGGACGCTTCCGCCGCCGCCGGCTGTTACCGCATTCGTACGGGCTGCCCTGGCACGGATGAAGGATTTCCTCAGGCCGCCTTTCGAACGGCCGAAACCGGTTATCCGGCCGTACGGAGCCGCCGCGGGGCCCTCACCGGGTGGCAGCCGGGGTGACGGCCGGCGTGACGGCCGGGGCAACGGCCCGAACGGCCTCCCCGGCCATTCCCTGCGACGGCGACGACGACGGCGACGGCCCCCGCAGCGGCAGCGCCGCGGGGGCGGTGCGGCGCTCACGCTCCGCCTCACGTCCGG
>NZ_MSJQ01000165.1 GCF_014596515.1 Streptomyces sp. CBMA156 | reverse complement strand
CCGCCCTCGGCCTCGCCGCCGCCACCGGCCCGGCGCACGCCACCCCCGCCGACGGCCCCGGCGGCTCACCCGGCGGCGCTCCCGCCGACCGCACCCTCATCCTCACCGGCCACCTGCCCACCGGCTCCCCCGACTTCGTCCACCTCCCGGTCGAAGTCCCCGAGGGCATCCGCGAGATCGCCGTCTCCTACGGCTACGACAAGCCCCAGGTCCCGGCCGGCACCCCCGGCAACTCCTGCGACATCGGCATCTTCGACGAGCGCGGCACCGACCTCGGCGGCCCCGGCTTCCGCGGCTGGTCCGGCGGCTTCCGCACCGAGTTCAGCCTCTCCCGCGGCGCCGCGACCCCCGGCTACCTCCCCGGGCCGGTCAACCCCGGCACCTGGCACGTGGTCCTCGGCCCCTACCAGATCGCCCCGCAGGGCCTGGACTACCACGTCGAGGTCACCCTCAGGTCCGGTGCGCCCGGGCCGCAGTTCACCCCGCACTACCCGGCGGAGCGGGCCCGCGGCCGCGGCCGCGCCTGGTACCGGGGCGACTGCCACCTGCACACCGTCCACTCCGACGGGCGGCGCAAGCCCGAGGAGGTGGCCGCCGGAGCCCGGGCGGCCGGCCTCGACTTCATCGTCTCGACCGACCACAACACCAGCTCCTCGCACGCCGCCTGGGGCCCGCTGGCCGGCCCCGACCTGCTGATCCTCCCCGGCGAGGAGATCACCACCCGCAACGGCCACTGGCTGGCCCTCGGCCTGAAGCCCGGCCAGTTCGTCGACTGGCGCTACCGCTCGCGCGACGAGGAGTTCCCGCGCTTCGCCCGCCAGGTCCACCGCGCCGGCGGCCTGGTGGTGCCGGCGCACCCGTACTGCCCGTACGTCGCCTGCCAGTGGAAGTTCGGCTACGACCAGGCCGACGCCGTCGAGGTGTGGAACGGCCCCTGGACGTACGACGACGAGTCGGCGGTGGACACCTGGGACGGCCGGCTCGCCGTCGCCCTGCGCGAGGGCCGCTCCTGGCTGCCCGCCCTGGGCAACAGCGACGCCCACAGCGAGCCGCAGCCGATCGGCTCCCCGCACACCGTGGTGCTGGCCGAGGACCTCACCCGGGACGCGATCCTGGACGGGCTGCGCGCCGGGCACAGCTGGCTGGCCGAATCCTCCGCCGTCGGGCTGGAGTTCACCGTCACCGGGAACGGCCGCCAGGCGGGCATCGGTGAGGAGCTGACCGTCCCGGCCGACGCCCCGCTGGACGTCAGGGTCACCGTCTCCGGCGTGCCCGGCGGGACGGTCCGGCTGCTCACCGACGAGGGCCAGATGCACCAGGAGTCGCTGCCCGCCGACGGCTCGGGCACCGTGGTCTGGCGCACCACCGCCTCGCTCGCCGCCTACGTCCGGGCCGAGGTGCGCCACCCGAAGGCGGACGGCACCCCGGGCAAGGGCAACGCGATGGGCCCCGACCTGCCCTGGGGGCCGATGGCGGCGCTCACCAACCCGATCGTGCTGAGCACCGGGGGCCGCTGACAACCCCCTTCCGGTCGGCCGACCCGCCCGGAACCCGGGCGGGGGAGGACTCGGACCACCCGTTTGGACTAGGTTGAACCCCGAAACGCATCAGTCGTAGGGACGAGGCGGTCGGTTGTCCGATCCGGGCCGACCAGCCCGTTCGCACGCCGACCGCCCCGCCCCGGCTACCCGTCCGACCCCGGCCCCGCGAAGGGATCAGCAGCTGTGAACCGTACGACCGTAGGTGGGCCGGAGCTCGGGGGCGGCCTGGGCGCCGGGGGCGTCCTCGTCCTCGTCGACCCGGCCGGGGCCGGGAACAGCCCGGTCGCGGAGCTGCTCGCCCGGGAGCTGAACCCGAGCGTCCACCTGCGGACGGACGACTTCCTGCGGGTCATCCGCAGCGGCCAGCTCCCGCCCCACCTGCCCGAGGCCGGCCGCCAGAACGCCACCGCGATGGCCGCCGCCGCCCAGGCCGCCTTCGCCTACGCCACCCGCGGCTACCAGGTCGTGGTGGAGTCCCCCACCGTCCCGGGCGCCCTCGACACCTTCCGCCGCGAGAGCCGCACCACCGGCGCCGCCCTCCACTACGTGGTGCTCCACCCCGGCCCGGCCGCCGAGGACGCGCCCCACATCCTCGACACCACCGACCTGGACGCCGAGGCCACCGCCGTCTCCGTCCTCGCCGCCCTCACCCGCCGCACCCACCTGCTCGGCTGGTAGGCGCCGCCCTGGCGGCCGCCCGCTCCGGCGCGGGCCGTCGGCTGGGTCGTCGGCACGGGTCACGCGCCCACCGTGCCGTCGATCGCCTCCCGCAGGAAGTCCGCGTGCCCGTTGTGCCGGGCGTACTCGTGGATCAGGTGGAGCATCACCAGCCGCAGCGACACCTCGGCGTCCCACCGGGCCTGGTAACCGGTGACGTCGAGGGAGTCCGCGGCGAGCTCGATCCGGCGGGAGTGCCCGACCTCGGCCCGCCAGGCGTCGAAGGCCTCGGCCCGGGTGGCGCCGTCCGGGTCGTACGCGGCCTGGTAGTCGCCGTCCTCGGACCAGACCAGCGGCAGGTCCTCACCGTCGATCACCCGGCGGAACCAGGTGCGCTCGACCTCCGCCATGTGCCGGACCAGCCCGAGCAGACTGAGCGTCGAGGGCGGGCTCGCGCGCAGGCGCAGCTGCTCGTCGGTCAGGCCCTCGCACTTCAGGGCGAGGGTCGCCCGGTGGAAGTCCAGGAAGCCGCGCAGCATCTCGCGCTCACCGCCGGTCAGCGGCGGGGCGGGACGGTCGTCGGGGACGTTCACGGTGTCGTTCTCCTCGTACCGGTCGGGAATCCCCGCGGACTGTAGCGGACCACCGGGCCGGTCCGACGGGTATTTTCCGGCCCGCCCCGGGCGTCGCAGCGTTCCCCGCTGTCCCGCGGACACCCCTTTATCACGTACCGTGTTCGGACCACCACAGGTTTGGGTACGTACCTCGGCGCGCCCGACCGCCGGGCGCCCACCGAGCAGGAGACCCAGCGGCCCATGGATCACAACCGCATCCCCCCGACCGTGCGCCAGACCTACGGCGCCGACGACCTCAGCACCGCCCCGTCGTTCGCCGGAGGCTTCATCAACTTCGGCTACTGGCAGGGGATCGACCTCACCGCCCCGACCCCCGAGGACCGGGTGCACAGCCAGGAACAGCTCTACCGGCGGGCGTTGCGGGAGTTCCCCGAACCGCGCCAACGACTGCGACTGGCGGAGGTCGGCTGCGGCCGTGGACTGGGAGCCGCCCTCGCCCTGCGGGAGTTCCGGTTCGCGGCGGTGACGGGCGTGGACATCCACCCCGACCAGATCGAACGAGCCCGCGCCGTCAACGCGAGAGCCCTGGCGACGTACCCCGATCGGTTGGCCTACACCCTGGGCTCGGCGGACGAACTCCCCTTCTCCGACGGCTACCTGGACGGCGTCTTCTCCGTCGAAGCCGCCCAGCACTTCCGCGAACTCACCGGCTTCGCCCGCGAGAGCGCCCGCGTCCTGCGCCCCGGCGGCCGCCTCGTCGTCACCACCTTCTTCACCGCCCCCGGCCCCGACGCCGAGGAACGCCTCAAGATCCTCCTCGCCAGCTTCGCCGACGGCCTCGACGTCGCCCACCCCCTCGACGACTTCACCGCCGACCTCACCCGCCACGGCTTCACCGACATCACCACCGAAGCCATCGGCGCCGACGTCTGGCCAGGCCTCGACCGCTACCTCACCGACACCGTCCCCACCGCCCACTGGACCCGCCACTTCCTCCCCGCCTGGCGCGACGGCCTCCTCGACTACCACGTCCTCACCGCCATCCGCATCTGACACCGGTCCCGGGGCCGGTCCACGCGACCCGCGGACCGGCCCGACCAGCGGTTGTTGCCGTCGCCGCTGTCGCCAGAGACACAGGACCGGCTCCTCCTCTGGGCTCGGCCTGGACGATGGAGCGAGGCCATGGCGTTGCCGGCCCGGGCCACGCACGGTGGTGCGGACGGCAACCGTCAGCCGTCGGCCCGCGGGTCGGAGGCGGCGCGCGGGCCGTCCGGGGTCTCGCGCACGACCTGGAGGTGGCCCGCCGCGTCGTCGAGGGCGGCGAGTGCGGTCGTGCGGAAGCCCGCGGCCCGCAGGCCGTCGGCTGCCGTCTCGCCGACGCCCTGCTCCACCGCGATGCCGAGGCCGTCCTCCTCGGGGCGGGCGCCGGCCGTCAGCCGGCCCACGATCCAGCGGGGCCGGGCGACGGCCTCGCCCGCGGTGAGACCGGCGGCGAGGTTGAGTGCCAGGTGGGTGTGGATCTGGGGCTGGGCGCGGCCGCCCCTCGTGCCGTGGGCGCCGACCAGCCGGCCGTCCCGGCGAACGAGGACCGGCATCAGCGTGTGCGCCGGCCGTCGGCCCGGCCCGATCTCGTTGGGGCTTCCGGCGACGCCGCTGAAGCAGGCGCCCCGGTTGTGGAGGAGGATGCCGGTCTCCGGGTCCACGACGCCCGACCCGAAGGTGTGGAACACGCTCTGGATCAGGGACACCCACCGGCCCTCGCCGTCGGTGGTCACGATGGCGACCGTGTCCCCGGAGGCGCGCGCGGGGAGGTGCGGCGGCCGGCCGTCGGCCTGGGCGGAGAGCACCCGGTGGATCGGGGTGCTCCCGAGGGCGGCCTCGACGAGATCGGAGACCTCGCCGACGTCGCCGGGGTCCGGGGAGAACCCCGGATCGCCGAGGAGCCGGTCCCGCTCCGCGGCGCACAGGGCGAGGACGCGCCCCACCGGTGCCGCCTCGGCCCCCAGGGCGTCGGGGACGCGCGCCCGGCGTTGCCGGATCACCTCCAGGGCCGCGAGTCCGCGCAGGAAGAAGCGGCCCTGGCTGTTCCCTCCCGAGCTGAGGTACTCCTCGCCGGCGAAGCGGGCGCCGAGCGGTGCGGACAGGGACGAGGTGTGCGTCGCGAAGTCCTCGGCGTCCAGCGCGCTGCCGCCCGCCCGCAGGGTGGCGACCACGCTCGCGCCGAGGGCGCCGGTGTAGAACGCCCCGGTCCCCTCCGCGGCCAGGGTGCGGAGGCTGTCGGCGAGCCGCGGAAGCGTCACGTGCTGTCCGGCCCGGAGCAACTCGCCGCCGGGGAGGAACAGTTCACGGGCGCCGGGATCGGCCGCGAGGGCGTCCGCCTCCTGCTCCAGGCCGCGGCGCAGACCGGGCGCCACCGCGAACCCCTCGGCCGCGATCCCGGCCGCGCCGAGGAGGGCCGCGCCGAGCGGACGGCTTCCCCACCGGTCCGCCAACTGGTGCCAGAGGTCGAGGACTCCGGGCACCGTCACACTCCTGGCGCCGGTCACCGGCACGTGCCCGCCGGCGTCGAGGTGGTCCGCCCGTCGCCACCCTCGGGCGCTGCGGCCGCTGCCGTTGACGACGACCGGTTCGTGGTCCGGCCCTCCCACGAGTGCGAAGGCGTCGCCGCCGATCGCGCACTGGTGCGGGTAGACCACGGTGAGGACCGCGGCGGCCGCCAGGGCGGCGTCGACGGCGTTGCCTCCGTCGGCGAGGACCGACTCGGCGGCCCCGGTGGCGGTCCGGTGGGGAGTGGCGACCGCGCCTGGGTGGTTCATGTCGGCCCCTTCGTGATTCGTCGTCGTCCGTCGTCGTGCGGCTGTGGGACAGGAGGGATACGGCTCGGGAGATGCGCCGGTGAAGGCCATGGTTTGGTCACGCCCGTCACCACCATCCACCGAAATCCACGGTTCCGGTTGCACGGAGCGGGTGGAACGACGCGATCCGGACATCGGGCCCGGTCGTCGCCCGCGTCGAGCCGCCGTCGGACCGGGTACGCCCCGTACCGCGGGGCGCCACGGGCGCGTACGATCCGGGCGTGCCCCGTAGGACGTCCGTCGCAACCGCCCCCGGCATGCCGCACCTGCTCCTGCTGGCGCTCTCCTGCGCCTCGGGCTTCGCGCTCCTGCTGCCCGTCTCCCCGCAGTGGGCCGTGCACGGAGGCGCCGACGCGTTCGGCGCCGGACTCGTCACCGCCACGCTGATGGCGACCACCGTGCTGGCCCAGCTCCTCGTCAGGACGGCGCTGCGCGGGCTGGGCTGGTCGCGCACCCTCGCCCTGGGTGCCCTGCTGCTCGGACTGCCCGCGCCGGTGCAGGCGTTCAGCGACAGCCTGGGGGCGATCCTGCTCACCACCGCCCTGCGGGGGCTCGGCTTCGGCATCCTCACCGTGTGCGGCTCCACCGCCGCCGCGACCCTGGCTCCCCCCGGGCGCCAGGGAGCGGCCATCGGCCTGTACGGGCTGACCCTCGCCCTGCCCCAGACGGTGCTGACGCCGGCCGCCCCGGCGCTGGCCGCGGCGCTGCCCCTCCCCGCGGTCATCGCCTGCGGCGCGCTGCCCGTCCTCGGCCTGCCGTTCGCCCGTGGCCTGGGACGCGCGGTCGACGCCCGCACCGCGCCGCCCGCGCCGGGTCAGACGGCCGCCACCGCCACGGTGCTCCGCCGCATCCTGCTGCCGCTGGCCACCCTGCTGCTGGTGACGTCGGCCGGAGGTGCCGTCCTGACCTTCACGCCCCAGTTCGCCGGCCGCCCGGCCCTGGCGGCGACGGCGCTGTTCGTCTTCACCGCCGTCGCCGCGGGGGCCCGCTGGGTCGGTGGAGTCCTGGCGGACCGCTTCGCGCCCCGCCCGCTGACCTGCGCCCTCCTGGCCACCGCTGGCGCCGGCCTCGCGCTGATCGCCCTCGCCGTCCGCTCCGAGCGGCCCCCGCTCCCCGGGCTGCTGACCGGTCTCGCCCTGCTGGGGGCGGCGTACGGCGGGCTGCAGAGCATCACACTGGTGCGGGCCCTCGACGAGGCCGGGCCGGAGAACCGGCACACCACGTCCGTCGCCTGGAACATCGGCTACGACTCCGGGACCGGCCTCGGCTCCCTGCTGCTCGGCGTCGCCGCACAGGTCGCGGCCTTCTCGACCGGGTTCACCGTGCTGTCCGGAGTCGCGGCGCTCGCCGCGGTCGTGGTCCTGTCGGCGGGCCACCGGCCGCACCGCGGGCCCGCGGCGACCGCGGCGCCCGCAGCAGCCGCCAGGGCAGAAGTGGCGGACCGCGAGACCTGTCGGCCGCTGTCCGACCACTCGTAGCATCGGACTCCGACGGGGGGCTCCCGGCCGAAGGCCTCCCCGTGACGGCTCAGCCCGCGGCCCGCACCAGGGCGTCGAAGAGGCGCTGCTGGGCCAGGTCCTCGTGCGCGGTGTCCTCCGGGTGCCACTGCACGGCCGCGAACCAGCCGTCGTGCTCAGGGAGTTCGACGGCTTCGACGGCTCCGTCGGCGGCCCGGGCGGTGACGGCCAGGCCCGCCCCGAGCCGGTCCACGTGCTGGTGGTGGTAGCAGGACGCCTCGACCCGCGCGGCGCCGGTGATCCGGGCCACGGCGGAGCCGGGGGCGAGCGGGACGGGGTGCCGCAGGTGCCGGTGCTCGCGCCCGGGGCCACCCATGTCCTGGTGCAGGGTGCCGCCCAGGACCGTGTTGACCACCTGGAGCCCGCGGCAGACCGCCAGCAGCGGCACCGCGTCCGCGAGGGCCCGCCGGGCGAGTTCCAGGTCGAACCCGTCCTGTTCCTCGTCCACGTCGTAGACGGCCTCGTGGGCGTCGGACGCGCCGTAGCGGTGCGGGGCGAGGTCGCCGCCGCCGGGGAGCAGCAGCCCGTCGAAGCGGGAGAGCCTGGCGGTCACCTCGGCCGGGTCGGCGACGCCGCCGGGGGCGTGCGGGTGCAGGGTGACGGGCTCGCCGCCGGCCCGCCAGACGGCCTCGACCAGGGCCCGGGCGTTGACCTCGGCGGCGTACCGCAGCGCGGAGGTGGAGGAGGCGAAGCGGGCGGGGATCGCGATCAGCGGTCGGTGGTTCACAGCTGGATCCAGGTGGTCTTGAGTTCGGTGTACTTCTCCAGGGCGTGGGCGGACTTGTCGCGGCCGTTGCCGGACTGCTTCATTCCGCCGAAGGGCACGGTGAGGTCGCCCTCCTCGTAGCAGTTGACCCAGACCGTACCGGCTCTGAGGGCGCGGGAGACCTTGTGCGCGGTGGAGAGGTCGGAGGTCCACAGCCCGGCGGCGAGGCCGTACTCGGTGTCGTTGGCGAGGGCGACGGCCTCGTCGAGGTCGTCGAAGGTGAGGACGGCGAGCACCGGGCCGAAGACCTCCTCGCGGGCCAGCCGGCTGTCCGGGGCTACCCGGTCGAAGACCGTCGGTTCGAGGTAGCAGCCGCCGGTGGCGGTCAGGGTGCGGGCGCCGCCGGTGCGCAGCCGGGCGCCGTCGTCAAGGGCGGTGCGGACGTGGCCGAGCACCCGGCCGAGGTGCTGCTCGCCGACCAGGGCGCCCATCTCGGTGGCGGGGTCGAGCGGGTCGCCCACCCGCAGGGCGCGGGCGCGGGCCACGACGGCTTCGGTGACCTGCTCGGCGACGGAGGTGTGGACAAGCAGCCGGGAGGGCGCGGTGCACATCTCGCCCTGGTTGAAGAAGATGCCCCAGGCGGCCGTGGCCGCCGCCCGTTCCAGGTCGGGGGCGTCGGGCAGGACGATGTTGGGCGACTTGCCGCCCAGTTCCAGCCAGACCCGCTTGAGGTTGGAGTCGGCGGAGTAGCGCAGGAAGTGGCGGCCGACGGCGGTGGAGCCGGTGAAGGCGAGGACGTCCACGTCGGGGTGCAGCCCGAGGGCCCGGCCGGCCACCGGTCCGTCGCCGGCGACGACGTTGAGCACGCCCGGCGGCAGCCCGGCCTCCAGGCCGATCCGTCCGAGCAGCAGGGCGGACAGCGGTGAGTTCTCCGAGGGCTTGAGGACGACCGTGCAGCCGGCGGCCAGGGCGGGGGCGATCTTCCAGCCGGCCAGGGTGAGGGGGAAGTTCCAGGGGACGACGGCGCCGACGACGCCCGCGGGCTCCCGGGTGACCAGGGCGAGGGCGTCCGGCGCGGTGTGCGGGGACTCGTCGGTGAGCTTGTCGGCGAGGCCGCCGTACCAGCGGAACGTGCCGATGACGGCCCGCAGTTCGATGTCGTGGGCGTCGGTGACCGGCTTGCCCGTCTCCAGGCTGACGGTGAGCGCCAGTTCGGCCCGCCGCTCCTCCAGGAGGTCGGCGAACCGCAGCAGGACGCGGCCGCGGTCGGCGGGGGCCAGCCGGGGCCAGGGGCCGTGGTCGAAGGCGCGGCGTGCGGCGGCGACGGCCGCGTCGACCTCGG
>NZ_MSJQ01000164.1 GCF_014596515.1 Streptomyces sp. CBMA156 | reverse complement strand
GTACGCGGGCAGCATGGCCCGCCCGGCCGGCCGGCTGGCGGCGGCCCGGCGCCTGCTGGCCTGAGGCCGCGCCGGAGTGGCAGGGGCCGCGCCGGGCGGTCAGTGACTGCGCCGGGCGGTCAAGGGCTGCGCCTTTGGGGTACCGGCGAGTAACGTCACCCCCATGGCAATCCGCACCAAGGACGAGGCCCTGACCCTCCTGCGCGCCGCCCTGGACGACGCCGGGGTGGCCTGGGAGCCGGCCGCCACCGACCCGTACACGCTGGTGGCGGCCCTCCCCGGCACCCGGAAGCTGAGCACCGCCTGCGCGCTGCGGGTCGGCGACCACACCCTGTCGGTGAACGCCTTCGTGATCCGCCGTCCGGACGAGAACCACGAGGCCGTCTACCGCTGGCTGCTGGAGCGCAACACCAGGCTGTACGGCGTCGGGTACGCGGTCGACGCGCTCGGCGACGTCTACCTGGCCGGCCGGCTGCCGCTGGAGGCGCTCACCCCGCAGGTGGTGGACCGGCTGCTCGGGACGGTGCTGGAGAACGCGGACGAGCCGTTCGACACCCTGCTGGAGCTGGGCTTCGCCTCGGCGATCCGGCGCGAGTGGGAGTGGCGGACCAAGCGTGGGGAGTCCACCCGCAACCTGGCCGCCTTCGCCCACCTGGCCGCGCCCGGGGCCCCGTCGGCAGAGGCCCCGGAAGCGGGCTGATCCGCGCTGCCCGGTCAGGCGTCCGCCGGAGCCTTCCCGGCCGGCCGCCCCGCCTGCCGCCCGGCCGGCTCCGCCGCGGTGGCGGGGACCGCCGTGGTCGCCGGGGTCTGCGCCGCGGGCGCGAGGACCTCCGCCACCACGGCCTCGCGCCGCCCCACCGCACCGGTGCGGCGGGCCAGCGTGACGTACCCGAGCGCAGTGACCGTCCCGACCGCCCCGCAGACCGTCCAGAGGACCACGGGCCCGGCGTGCTGGAGCAGCAGCCCGCCGCCGGCCGGGCCGAGGAACGAGGCGAGCGACCAGGAGAGGCTGTGCACGCCCTGGTAGCGGCCGCGCCCGTGGGTCGGCGCCAGCTCGGCGACCATGCCCATCATCACCGGCGTGTTCAGGATCTCGCCGACCGTCCAGACCGCCACCGAGAGTGCGAACAGCCAGGCCGAGGACCCGGCCAGCGCGGCCAGTCCGAAGCCCCAGCCGGTGAGCAGACAGCTGGCGACCAGCAGCCCGGTGCGCGAGCGGCCCTCCATCCACCGGGTGAGCGGGATCTGGAGGACCACGATCAGCAGCCCGTTCAGGCCGATGACCAGGCCGTACTGGGTGGAGGTGATCCCGGAGGCGCCCATGTCCACGGCCAGCGTGGTGCTGCCCTGCTGGAAGACCAGCGCGAGCAGCAGGGTCAGCCCGACCAACGCCATGAACGGGGCGTCCCGGAACACCGAGAGCAGGCTGACCGGCGGTTCGGCGGAGCCGGCCGGGTGGCCGGGCGGGAGCTGGGGCCTGGTCTCCGGGATCCGGACGAAGATCACCACCGCGCAGACCAGGGTGGAGAACGCGTCCAGCAGGAAGAGCGTCAGATAGCCGTGGGTGGCGATCAGACCGGCCGCGGCGGCGGAGAGGCCGAAGCCGATGTTGATCGCCCAGTAGTTCAGCGAGTACGCGCGGACCCGGTCCTCGGCCGGCACCAGGTCGGCGATGATCGCCGAGGTGGGCGGCCGGGTCGCGTTGCTGCACAGGCCCACGAAGAAGACCACCACGGCGATCGCCACCTGGCCGTCCGCGAAGCCCAGCACGGCGGTGGACAGCGCGGTGCCGAGCTGGGCGGCGACCAGCGTGGGACGGCGGCCGATCCGGTCGGCCAGCACGCCCGCGCCGATCGCCGCGACGGCCGAGCCGAGGCCGAACAGCGAGGCCACCAGGCCCGCGTAGGAGGCCGAGTACCCCCGGTCGACGGTCAGGTACAACGCCAGAAAAGTGACGACGAATGCGCCGAGCTTGTTCACCAGGGTGCTGACCCAGAGCCACCAGAACTGCCGCGGCAGCCCGCCCACCGTCTCCTGGACGAGTCTTCGGAGCCGGGGATTGGAGGCCAGGGCGACGAGCATGTGGGGGCTCCCGGAGGCAGGCGTCCGCTGAGCGGTGCGGCAGGCCCGGTCAGCCAACGCAGGTAAGTGTCAGATGCGCGGAGCACACATTACACATCGGCCGAAGGTCCCCACCAGGGGTTTTCCGGCCCCCACTAAGCTGGGGGCCATGGCTGACACGACGTACCGACTCATCCTGCTCCGCCACGGCGAGAGCCAGTGGAACCAGAAGAACCTGTTCACCGGTTGGGTCGATGTCGACCTCAACGAGAAGGGCGAGAAGGAGGCCGCCCGCGGTGGCGAGCTCCTGGCCGCCGAGGGTCTGCTCCCCGACGTGGTGCACACCTCGCTTCTGCGCCGCGCCATCCGCACCTCCCAGATCGCCCTGGACAAGGCCGACCGGCACTGGATCCCGGTCAACCGCAGCTGGCGGCTGAACGAGCGCCACTACGGCGCGCTCCAGGGCAAGGACAAGGCCCAGACCCTGGCCGAGTTCGGCGAGGAGCAGTTCCAGCTGTGGCGCCGCTCGTACGACACCCCGCCGCCGGTGCTGGCCGACGACGCCGAGTACTCGCAGGCCGATGACGCCCGTTACGCCGAGATCCCGAGCGAGCTGCGTCCGCGCACCGAGTGCCTGAAGGACGTCGTCGAGCGGATGCTCCCGTACTGGTACGACGCCATCGTCCCGGACCTGGCCGCCGGCCGGACCGTCCTGGTCACCGCCCACGGCAACAGCCTGCGCGCGCTGGTCAAGCACCTCGACGGCGTCTCCGACGAGGCCATCGCCGGTCTGAACATCCCGACCGGCATCCCGCTGGTCTACGAGCTGGACGCCGACTTCAAGCCCGTCGCCCAGGGCGGCCGCTACCTCGACCCGGACGCCGCCGCGTCGGCCATCGAGGCGGTCAAGAACCAGGGCAAGAAGTAAGCCACTTGCCGACGAGGCTCCGCCGCCCGGCCTTGCCGGGTGGCGGGGCCTTCGTTCGTTTTCGGTCGGTTCGGAGTCAACCCGCTTGCTCGGCACTGGAGTTGGGTAGGCGGGAAAATGGTTCAGACCATTGACGGCTCAATCGGCGGCTCCTACCGTGAGGGCACCGGACTGGCGCAGGCATGCCAGGAACTCCCCGTCCGGGCCGCCGCACCCCCACGCGCGCGCGTCTGCGCCCCGGCGCACACTCCATCCACCCCCACGGAGGAGCACCATGCGCACACGCCACGTCGTCGGGGCGGTCGTCGCCGCCCTGGCGATCCCGCTGACCCTGGCCTTCCCGGCCGCCTCTCACGGCTACATCACGACTCCGCCCAGCCGGGCCGCGCTCTGCGACGTGCACACCCACGGCGTCGCCTGGGACTGCGGCGACATCCAGTGGGAACCGCAGAGCGTCGAGGGCTCGAAGGGCTTCCCGGCCCTGGGCCCCTCGGACGGCACCATCTGTGCCGGCGGCAACGCGCGCTTCGCCGAACTGGACGACCCGCACGGTGGCGCCTGGCCGACCACGCAGGTGTCGGCGGGCCAGCAGCTGACCTTCACCTGGCGGTTCACCGCCCGGCACGCGACCGCCGACTTCCGGTACTACATGACCAAGCCGGGCTACGACGCGAGCCGGCCGGTCACTCGGTCCGACCTGGAGCTGACGCCCTTCCTGACCGTCCCGTACGGGGGGCAGCAGGTGCCCGGCTCGCTCAGCCACACCGCGACCGTCCCCGGCGGGCGCACCGGCCACCACGTGATCGTGTCGGTCTGGAACATCTCCGACACCGCGAACGCCTTCTACTCCTGCTCCGACGTCCGGTTCTGACGCACGCGGGAACGCGCCCGGGAGCGCACCCGGGAACGCACCCGGGAACGCACGCGGGAACGCACGAGGTGCACGGCCGTCGGCGGGCCGTGCACCTCGGGGACTCCTCGGGTGGCGGGCCGCTCAGTGGCCGCCGCAGCAGCCGCCGTCCGCGCCGCCGCACTGGCAGGGCGCGCCGGACTGGCAGCCGCAGCCGCAGCCGGGGCCGCAGCCGCAGCCGGCCGCGAGGACGGGAAGCAGCTTCGGGGCGAGTGGCTCGACGGTTTCGTGGGCGGTCGCCGGTCGGGTCGAGTTGGCCTTCATCGAGCTTCCCTCCTAGTGACGGGCACAGTCCTGTGCCCCCACTGTCGAGTGAAACCGCCGAACGGACGGAGCGTCAACGGGCGCGCAGTGGTGGGGCGCACGGTAGCCCGTGCGCCCACACCACCCTCGTCGCGGGTTTACTCACCCCCCCGGGGTGAGCCGGGACCGGCCCCGGCGGGACCGATGGGCCCGCCGGCACCGGTCCGGCCCCGGCGGTCAGTCGACCGGCGCCGCCTCGGCGGCCTCGGTGGCGGCCACGAACTCGGCCACGTGCTCGCCCGTCACCAGGTACACCACGCGCTTGGCGACCGACACCGCGTGGTCCGCGAAGCGCTCGTAGTAGCGGCCGACCAGGGTGAGGTCGACGGCGGTCTCGATGCCGTGGTGCCAGCGCTCGTCGATCAGGTGCGACAGCAGCTCGCGGTGCAGGGTGTCGATCGCGTCGTCGTCCTGCTCCATCTCCAGCGCCTTGTCGACGTCCTTGGTGGCGATGACCAGGCCGGCCTTGGCCACCAGGCGCTGGGCGAGCTGGCCCATCTCCAGGACGGTGGAGTGCAGGTCGCCCGGCACCGCGGTGTCGGGGTAGCGCATCCGCGCGACCTTGGCGACGTGCCGGGCGAGGTCGCCACAGCGCTCCAGGTCGGCGCTCATCCGCAGCGAGGTGACGACGATGCGCAGGTCGGTGGCGACCGGCTGCTGGCGGGCCAGCAGGTCGATGGCCCGGTTCTCCAGCTCGTGGTGCAGCTCGTTGATCTTGGCGTCGGCGGCGATCACGCTCTCCGCCAGCGCCAGGTCCGCGTCGAGGAGGGCGGTGGTGGCGCGGCCCAGTGCAGAGCCGACCAGCCGGGCCATCTCGACCAGGCTGTCGCCGATCGCATCGAGTTCCTCGTGGTACGCGTCGCGCATGTTCTCTCCTCAGTAGCTGTGTCGGTGGCGGTGCCGACCGGTCAGCCCGTCCGACCATCGTTCCGGCGTCCGGGTGACCGCTGCTGGTGGCGCGCATCGTACGCGCACACCCGAGCCGGTGACCGCCGTTCGGCACACCGATCTCTCCCACACGGGCTGCCCGGCCAACTTTCCGACGCCAGGGCGACGGTGCACGGCCGCTACGGTGAATCGGCCACAACGTGAAGGTGAATTCTCGGCAACGTACGGTCGATGCCTTGACCCAGTGCATGGGGACTGCCCTGGCCGTACGCTTACGCTGGCCACATGGACGTGAACGTGGCCGCCGCCGCTGCCTGCGCCATAGCCGGGCTCGGCGTCGGCCTCACCGCCTCCATCGCCTTCCGTTGGAGCGAGCGCGAACAGGCCCGGGGCAGGTACAGCGGAACCGGCGGCAGAAACCCCGGCCGGTACCAGTCCCTGGGCACCGGCCACCCCGAGCCGCCGCTGCCGCCCGGGGTCGACACCGTGCTCTCGGTGCTCCGCTCCTGCGCGATCGTGCTGGGCGAGGGCGACGAGGTGGTCAAGGCCAGCTCGGCGGCGTACGCGATGGGCCTGGTGCGCGGTGGCGCCGTCGCCGTGGACCAGATGCTCGCCCTGGCGCGCGCCACCCGCAGGGACGGCGAGATCCGCCAGGTCGAGCTGGAGGTGCCCAGGCCGGGCGCGGCCCGCGCGGCGGAGCCGCTCGCGGTCTCCGTCCGGGTGGCCCCGCTGGGCTCCCGGCTGGTGCTGGTGCTGGTCGAGGACCAGACCGAGCGACGCCGGGTGGAGGCCGTCCGCCGGGACTTCGTGGCCAACGTGAGCCACGAGCTCAAGACCCCGGTCGGCGCGCTGTCGCTGCTCTCCGAGGCGGTCGCCGACGCGTCCGACGACCCGGAGGCGGTGCAGCGCTTCGCCGGCCGGATGCAGGTCGAGGCGACCCGGCTGGCCAGCCTGGTCCAGGAGATCATCGACCTCTCCAGGGTCCAGGACGACCGGCTGATGGTCGACCCGGAGCCGGTGGCGGTGGACGAGCTGATCGCCGAGGCGATCGACCGCTGCCGCCAGCAGGCCGCCGCCAAGCAGATCCTGATCGCGGCGGGCGGCATCGCCGGCCTCTACCTGCACGGCAACCGCGGCCAGCTGGCCGCGGCACTCGGCAACCTGGTCGAGAACGCCGTCAACTACAGCCCGCCCCGCACCCGGGTGGCCATCGCCACCCGCCGGATCTCCAGCGCCGCGGCGCTCGGGGAGGCGGACGGCGAGCTCATCGAGATCTCGGTCACCGACCAGGGCATCGGTATCTCCGAGAAGGACCGCGAGCGGGTCTTCGAGCGGTTCTACCGCGTCGACCCCGCCCGCTCCCGGGCGACCGGCGGCACCGGCCTGGGCCTGTCCATCGTCAAGCACGTCGCGGCCTCGCACGGCGGCACCGTCTCGGTGTGGAGCGTCGAGGGCCAGGGTTCGACCTTCACCATCCGCCTGCCCGCCGGGCAGGCCCCCGTGGACGGCGATCCCGACGACGTGTTCGACGACGAGCCGGACCACGTGCCGGACCACGAGCCGGACGGCGACTCCGCCGGACGACCCGCCGCCGCTCCCCGAACCCTCACCACGGACCGCACGGCCCGTCCGTTCCCCGCCGGGGAACGGGAACAACACCTGTCAGACACAACCCCTCAGCTTGCCCCGGAGGCCTGATCGTGACCCGAGTACTGGTGGTCGAGGACGAGGAGTCGTTCAGCGACGCCCTCTCGTACATGCTCCGCAAGGAGGGCTTCGAGGTGGCGGTCGCCGCCACCGGCCCCGACGCCCTGGAGCAGTTCGAACGCAACGGCGCCGACCTCGTCCTGCTCGACCTGATGCTGCCGGGCCTGCCCGGCACCGAGGTCTGCCGCCAGCTCCGGGTGCGTTCCAACGTCCCGGTGATCATGGTGACCGCGAAGGACAGCGAGATCGACAAGGTCGTCGGTCTGGAGATAGGCGCTGACGACTACGTCACCAAGCCGTACTCCACCCGTGAGCTGGTCGCCCGGATCCGCGCGGTGCTGCGCCGCCGCGGCGAGGACGGCGGCGCGGGCGACAACGGCAGCGGCCCGGGCGCCCTGGAGGCCGGCCCGGTCCGGATGGACGTGGACCGCCACGTGGTGACCGTGGACGGCGCCAAGGTCGACCTGCCGCTCAAGGAGTTCGACCTGCTGGAGATGCTGCTGCGCAACGCGGGCCGGGTGCTCACCCGGATGCAGCTGATCGACCGGGTGTGGGGCGCGGACTACGTCGGCGACACCAAGACCCTGGACGTCCACGTGAAGCGCCTGCGGGCCAAGATCGAGCCGGACCCGGGCGCGCCGCGCTACCTGGTCACGGTCCGAGGCCTGGGCTACAAGTTCGAGCCGTAAACCGTCCCGATCACGCGGAAGGCCCCCGCCGGCTGCCGGCGGGGGCCTTCGCGTCGCTCCGGCGGGCCCGTGCGGGCCCGCCGGGGGGCGGGGTGGGTCGTCAGTGCGCGGCCGGGACGGCCGGCGTGGTGGCGGTGCCGGCCGGGACCCCGGTGGCCGGAGCGCCGGGGACGGCGGCACCGGTGGTCGGGGCGGTCGCGGGGGTGGTGGTCTTGGCGGGGGTGGCGGTCGGCGCGGGGGTCGGCCCGAAGCCCTTGTACAGACCGAGGCCGTGCTCGCCCGCGTCCGGGTTCACGGCGGCCTCCGCCTCGACCTTCTGGCCGTCCTTGAAGGCGAACGCGGTCGGGGCGAAGCCGCCGACGTGGACCTTCGCCGAGGTGACGGAGGCGGACGGGTTGCCCTGGCCGCCGATGGCCACGGAGCCGCCGGCCGGGACGACGATGGTGGACAGCGGGGCGCCGGCGGCGTCCGCGAAGGTGGCAGCGGCACCGCCGACGGTGACGGACTGGAGCTCGGCCGGGGTGGTCGCGGTGTTCGCGATGTTGACGACCACGTTGGCGGCACCGGTGTAGTCACCCGCGGTGCCCACTCCGGTGACGACCACGATGTTGTTCAGCCGGAGGTTCGCTCCGAGGGTCGCCGCCGCGTTGTCGGGCTTGACCTGCAAGGTTTCCGGCGTGTTGCCGGCGGCGCAGGAGGACAGCGAGGCGATGGCGATGGCGGCGATGGCGGCGATGCTGCCGCGTCGAAGAGTGCGGCTCACGGCGGCGGCTTCTCCTAGGTCACGTGTCGGTAGGTCAGGTCTCAGATTATCGACCTCACTTATGGGCTCCTCACGGGGTGGTCCCCGTGTCGCACTCCCGGGGGTCGCCGGGGGCCGTCCGGCGGTACGGGCGGCGGCGTGTTCGGCATGTCCGGGTCACTCGACGGACAAGGTTCGACCAAGATCGAATAACGATTCGGCCGCGACCTGAAAAGGGGTGAAAGCTCAAGATCCAACCATGGTTGCGGGGGTGTTGCGCAAGGGTTTCGCCGAACCCCGGAACCGCCTCCGACCTGCGGGAAGCCCCTCTCGAACATCGGTCGCAGCACGTCATGGGGGTCCTTGTCAAGCCCCGAGACCGGCCCTGACCTGCGAAAACGCCCTTCGGGTGCGCCGAGAAGCGTGTTATTCTGGAAAGCCACGGAAGGGGTCCTGTCACATGACGTTCAAGGTTGGCGACACGGTGGTCTACCCCCATCACGGGGCCGCGCTGATCGAGGCCATCGAAACTCGCCAGATCAAAGGTGTGGACAAGACCTACCTGGTGCTCAAGGTGCAGCAGGGAGACCTGACGCTCCGCGTGCCCGCCGAGAACGCGGAGTTCGTCGGCGTGCGCGATGTGGTCGGCCAGGAGGGTCTGGACCGGGTCTTCGAGGTGCTGCGCGCACCGTACACGGAAGAGCCGACCAACTGGTCCCGTCGCTACAAGGCGAACCTGGAGAAGCTCGCCTCGGGCGACGTCATCAAGGTCGCCGAGGTCGTCCGCGACCTGTGGCGCCGCGAGCGCGAGCGCGGTCTCTCGGCCGGCGAGAAGCGGATGCTCGCGAAGGCGCGCCAGATCCTCGTCAGCGAGCTCGCGCTGGCGGAGAACACCAACGAGGACAAGGCGGAGACGCTGCTCGACGAGGTCCTCGCCTCGTAGCGCGCGCCACCGCAGTGCGGTCGGGCTGCCGCCCGACGTTCACAGCGCCCGGTGCCGACGCGCCGCTCCCCGGACCGACCGTCCGGGAGTGGTGCACTGGCACTCCGGGCGCTGAGGCGTGTCCGGAGCACACCACCCACCCGACTCGGTCCAGGCCTGCAAGACCGTTTCCGCACCCGCTTGCGCGGAGCCCGCGGAACCGTGCGGCGGGCGGTGGACCGTGGTTCTTCGGAAGGGGTCCGGTGCGCCCGCCGGGCACGCCATGGCCATACCCACTTCGCCGAAGGAGTGAAACCTGAACGCGTCAGCAGCAGTCGCAGCAGCAGTGGTGCCCGCCGCCGGCCGGGGTGAGCGGCTGGGGCCGGGGGCCCCGAAGGCCCTGCGGGAACTGGGCGGTGTGCCGCTCCTGGTGCACGCCGTCCGGGCCCTGGCCCGCAGCCGGGCGGTTGGCCTGGTCGTGGTCGCCGCACCCGCCGACGGGGTGGCCGAGGTGGTCGCCCTGCTGGACAGCCACGGGCTGGACGGCAAGGACGTCCGGGTGGTGGCCGGCGGGGCGACCCGCCAGGAGTCGGTCCGGCTGGGCCTGGCCGTGATCCCGGAGGAGGTCGGGATCGTGCTGGTGCACGACGCGGCCCGCCCGCTGGTCCCGGTCGAGGTGGTGGACGCCGTCGCGGCCGCCGTCCGGGCCGGGGCGCGGGCCGTCGTGCCCGCCGTGCCGCTGGCCGACACCGTGAAGCGGGTCGAGCCGAACCCGGGCCGCCCCGAGCCGGTGCTCGACACGCCCGAGCGCGCCACCCTGCGCGCCGTGCAGACCCCGCAGGGCTTCGACCGCGCCACCCTGGTCGGGGTGCACGCCAAGGCGCTGGCCGAGGAGAGCGCGGGCACCGCCGACGCGCCGCCGGTCACCGACGACGCGGGCCTGGTGGAGCGCTACGGCGGCCGGGTCGTCGTGGTGCCCGGCCACGAGGAGGCGTTCAAGGTCACCCGTCCACTGGACCTCGTGCTCGCCGAGGCCGTACTCGCCCGCCGGAGGGCCGCCGATGCCTACTGAGACGCAGACTCCGCCCGTTCCCCGGGTCGGGATCGGCACCGACGTGCACGCCTTCGAGGCCGGCCGCCCGCTCTGGGTGGCCGGGCTGGAGTGGCCGGACGCCGGGGACGGCCTCTCCGGGCACTCGGACGCCGACGTCGCCGCGCACGCCGCCTGCGACGCGCTGTTCTCGGCCGCCGGGATCGGCGACCTGGGCGCCCACTTCGGCACCGACCGCCCGGAGTGGGCCGGTGCGTCCGGGGTGAAGCTGCTCGGCGAGGCGGCGCGGCTGGTCCGCGAGGCGGGCTTCGAGATCGGCAACGTCGCGATCCAGGTGATCGGCGTGCGGCCGAAGATCGGCAAGCGGCGGGTCGAGGCCCAGGCCGCGCTGTCGGAGGCGGCCGGCGCCCCGGTGTCCGTCTCCGGCACCACCACCGACGGGCTGGGCCTGACCGGCCGGGCCGAGGGCCTGGCAGCGATCGCCACCGCCCTGGTGTACGAGCGGCGTTGAGCCGGTCGCGGTGAGCGGGCGGGAACAATCCGCCGCTGACGGGTGTTCACCGGGTGTTCCGGGG
Source organism: Streptomyces sp. CBMA156 (assembly GCF_014596515.1). Classification (GTDB taxonomy): domain Bacteria; phylum Actinomycetota; class Actinomycetes; order Streptomycetales; family Streptomycetaceae; genus Kitasatospora. The sequence continues at coordinate 17,554 of NZ_MSJQ01000164.1, read as the reverse complement.
GCCCGAGTCGCTAGTGTTCGGCTCGGGCCCGTACGGGGCTTCCGCTCGGGCCGCACCGCCGACGAGAAGAGGTTTCCGATGGGTGTCGGACTCGCCGACAAGGTCAAGGAACTGCTCGACAGCACGAGCTTCGCCGTGGTCTCCACGATCCAGCCCGACGGGAGCCCGCAGGCTTCGGTGGTCTGGGTGAAGCGGGACGGCGACGACATCCTGTTCTCCACCGTCGAGGGCCGCCGCAAGCACCTCAACCTGGTCAGGGACCCCCGGGTGTCGCTCGTCATCAACTCGAAGGACAACCCGTACGAGTACTTCGAGGCGCGGGGTGAGGCCACGCTGACCACCGAGGGCGGGCGGGAGCTGATCGACGAGCTGTCCCACAAGTACATGGGCAAGGACTACGGCTTCGACGGCCCGGAGGACGTCCGGGTGGTCGTCCGGATCTCCCCGCGCAAGGTGGTCGGCAACATCTGACCCCCTCCCTTCACCCGCCGTTCCCCGGGGCCGCGCCCCTGTTGTCCCGGGGAATGTGGCGGGGCACCCCCCTGTGCCCACTACGCTTGACGCTGTGAGCATTCGTCTGTACGACACCAGCACCCGCCAGGTACGCGACTTCGTCCCGCTTGTACCGGGTTGTGTCTCGATCTACCTGTGCGGCGCTACCGTCCAGTCGGCGCCACACATCGGGCACATCCGGTCGTACCTGAACTTCGACCTCATGCAGCGGTGGTTCGCCTACCGCGGCTACCAGGTGACCTTCGCCCGGAACGTCACCGACATCGACGACAAGATCATCACCAAGGAGCGCGAGCTCGGCACGCCGTGGTGGCAGATCGCCTACGAGAACGAGCGGGCCTTCAACGACGGCTACGACGCGCTCGGCTGCCTGCGGCCCACCGTCGAGCCGCGGGCCACCGGGCACATCCCCGAGATGATCGGGATGATGCAGGCGCTCATCTCCAAGGGCCACGCCTACGCGGCCGACGGCAACGTCTACTTCGACGTCCGCTCGTACCCCGACTACCTGGCGCTCTCCAACCAGAAGCTGGACGACCTGCGCCAGCCCGAGGGCGAGGGCGAGACCGGCAAGCGGGACCAGCGCGACTTCGCGATGTGGAAGGCCGCCAAGCCGGGCGAGCCCAGCTGGGAGACCCCGTGGGGCCGCGGCCGTCCCGGCTGGCACCTGGAGTGCTCGGCGATGGCCCACAAGTACCTGGGCGCGGCCTTCGACATCCACGGCGGCGGGCTGGACCTGATCTTCCCGCACCACGAGAACGAGATCGCCCAGTCCAAGGCCTACGGCGACGACTTCGCCCGCTTCTGGGTGCACAACGCCTGGGTCACCATGGCCGGCGAGAAGATGAGCAAGTCGCTGGGCAACTCGGTGCTGGTCTCTGAGATGGTCAGGGCATGGCGGCCGATCGTGCTCCGCTACTACCTGGCGGGTCCGCACTACCGCTCGATGATCGAGTACAGCGAGGAGTCGCTGCGCGAGGCCGAGGCCGGCTTCGGCCGGATCGAGGGCTTCATCCAGCGCGCCGTCGAGCGCTGCGGCACGGTCGACGCGGCGCCCGAGGTGCCGCCGGCCTTCGCCGAGGCGATGGACGACGACTTCGGCGTCCCGCAGGCGCTGGCCGTCGTGCACACCGCCGTCCGCCAGGGCAACAGCGCCCTGAACGCGGACGACAAGGAGAGCGTGGTGGCGCGACTCGCCGAGGTCCGTGCGATGCTCGGAGTACTGGGCCTCGACCCGCTCGACCCGCACTGGGCCGGGACGGAGCGCGGCGAGGACCTCCACGGCGTCGTCGACTCGCTGGTCCGTCTGGTCCTGGACCAGCGGCAGGCGGCGCGCGCGCGCAAGGACTTCGCTACCGCGGATGCCATCCGCGACCAGCTCGGCCTGGCCGGGCTGGCGATCGAGGACACCCCGTCCGGCCCGCGCTGGACGATCAACAGCCAGTAACCCCATCCGACGATCGGGGTGATGGGTGGGCCGTACCGGACCGGTGCGGCCCTCCCTCATGACGTAGCGCATGCCGTCGGCCGCCACCGGACAGACCGGGGCGGCCGGGGCATGCCGGACAGACAGGAAGTACAGCCATGGCCGGCAACAGCCAGCGCAGGAACCGTCGCAACCCCGGATCGAAGAAGGGTGCGGCTGTCGGTACCGGCGGGCACAGCCGGAAGGCGCTCCAAGGCAAGGGCCCGACCCCGCCCGGCGAGGAGCGCAAGGGCCACCCGAAGCAGCGGGCCGCCAACGCCGCGATCAAGCGCGAGCGGGACGCCAAGGCCCGGGCCGGCATGCGCCGGTCCGGGGCCGGCGGTCGCGGTGGCCGCGGCGGTGCGGGCAGCGCCGAACTGGTCTTCGGACGCAACTCGGTGGTCGAGGCCCTGAAGGGCGACGTGCCCGCCAACACGCTGTACGTCCAGCAGTTCATCGACACCGACGACCGGGTCCGCGAGGCCTTCCAGGCCGCCAACGACCGCGGCATCCCGCTGATGGAGGCCCCGCGCCCGCAGCTGGACCAGATGACCGGCGGGCTCAACCACCAGGGCCTGGTGCTCCAGGTGCCGCCGTACGAGTACGCGCACCCCGAGGACCTGCTGGCGGTGGCCGCCGACTCCGGCCAGGACGCGTTGATCATCGCGCTGGACGGGGTGACCGACTCGCGCAACCTGGGCGCCGTGGTCCGCTCGGCCGCCGCCTTCGGCGCGCACGGCGTGGTCATCCCCGAGCGCCGTGCGGCCGGCATGACCGCGGGTGCCTGGAAGACCTCCTCCGGCGCCGCGGCCCGGCTGTCCGTCGCCCGGGCCACCAACCTGACCCGTGCCCTGGAGGCCTACCAGAAGGCCGGCCTGATGGTGGTCGGCCTGGCCGCCGACGGCGAGGCCGAGATCGGCGACCTGGAGCTGCTGACCGGTCCGGTGGTCATCGTCGCCGGCAGCGAGGGCAAGGGCCTGTCGCGGCTGGTCTCCGAGACCTGCGACATGCGGGTCCGGATCCCGATGTCCGGCCTGACCGAGTCGCTGAACGCCGGTGTCGCGGCGGGCATCGTGCTGTACGAGGCCGCCCGGCTGCGCGCCAAGCGCTGAGCACGGCGGGGTGCCCGGCACGGCTCGGAAGCTGAGCACGGCGGGGTGCCCGGAAGGCTCGAAGGCTGAGTACGGCCGGGTCGCCGAGCGCAGGCGATCTTCCTAATTCTCCGCAATCCGAGTGGAAGGCGATCGGGCCCGACCGGGCCCGATCGCTTTTTTCATGATCACTTCAAGTGTGCGCCGGACATCCACCCGGGAGAGTGTCCTAAGCGCCCGTCACCCGGTTAGACGGGCGTGGACACCAGAACACCTCGGCGCCCCCTGTTCGGCGACGGCAGCACCGGGATAGACGCGGGCCCCGGCCTCAACACCGTGAAGGTGGAGTCGGACCCGGGGCGGATCAGCAGCACCCAGGCGAGCTTCCGCCTCCGGCTCGGCGCCCCGGTGCCGCCGCTGATCGAGGCCCCGGCCGGACTGCTGTCCACCGGTGCCGCGTTCGGCGACCCGTACGCCAACCAGGGCCTGATCCGCCGTCCGCTGGTCACCCCGCAGGTCGTCGTGCCCGCCTCCGCCGTCCCGGTGCTGGCCGGGGTCGGGGCCGGCGGCGCGACGCGCCGCAAGGGCCGGGTCACCACCGTCACCTGGACCGGACAGGCGCCCCCCGGAGACCTCGCGGCCACCCGGCTGCTGGAGGCCGTGCGCCCGGGCGGCAGCCCGGCCGGTGGCGTCCGCCTGGTCGATGCCGACACCCAGGTGCTCCCTTCCCTCGCGGGCGCCCGGGCCGTCCCGCGCCAGCCCCGCGAGGGCGCCGGCACCGCCGTCGACGCGGGCGTCGGGCCGGTCGGCGAGCCGCACGGCTGGACCCCGAGCGGCGAACTGCCCGAGGTCTCCGCCGCCGACGCCGAGGGCCGGCAGCCCTGGTACCCGGGCCGCCGGGTCGACCTCGGCCTGGTGCTGCTGCCGCTGCGCGCCGTGCTCGGCTCGCTCTCGGTCTACGCCGGGTTCAGCAAGCTGTGCGACCCGGTGTACTTCGACGGCGGCGAGCGCGGCTCGATGATGCGCTGGCTCTCCTCGCTGCACCCGTGGAAGGTCGCCGAGCCGCTGCTGGCCTTCGCCATGGCGCACCCGGTGGGCGCCGGGCTGATGGTGGCGTTCGTCGAGATCGTGGTCGGCGTGCTGACCATCCTCGGCCTCTGGCAGCGGCTCGCCGCCGGTGCGGCGATGGCGCTCTCCGCCGTGCTGCTGTTCACCGTCAGCTGGCGGGCCGTCCCGGTCTACGACACCCCGGACCTGATCTTCCTCGCGGCGTGGAGCCCGCTGCTGATCGCCGGGGCGCCGTTCGCCTCGCTGGACGGGCGGCTCAACCTGGAGGCCTGGCGCCGGTTCGGCGCGGACGCGCCCGGGGCGCTGCGCCGCCGGGTGCTGCGCCGGGGCGCCGTGGTCACCACGGTGGTGGTCGGCCTGACCCTGCTGCTCGGCTCGATGCTCGGCGCCGCCGTCCGCACCGGCGCCCGGGCGCACCAGGAACCGGACCGTCCGGCCACCGACTACGGCACCCCGGTCTGGCCGTCCGGCAGCCCGTCCGGCACCCCCGGCGGCAAGGGCACGTCCACCCCGCCCCCGTCCGCCCCGCCGTCCGCCAGGCCGACCACCCCGGCGCCGAGCGCGACCACCCCGTCCACCACACCGTCCGCCAAGCCGGCCACTCCGACGCCGAGCGGCAAGGCGCACTCCGGCCGGGCGGAGACCGGGTCGGGCTCCTCCCCGGCCGCGGCCCCGTCCGGCGGCTCGGGCAGCACCACGCCCGCCGCGCGCAGCACCCCGGGCAGCGGCGGCTCGGGCCCGGCGTCCAAGCCCAGCCCGAGTACCGGCGGGCTGCTCGGCGGGGTGCTGGGCAGTGCGCCGCTGGCGGACCTGTCCGGCGGCCGGGCCTCCCACCCGGGGGCGCCGACCGCGACCTGAGGCCCCGGACGCGCGCGTCGGCCGGGTGCTCCGTGGGGGAGCACCCGGCCGACTCGCGCGTCCGGGCGCGGGGCTGTGGCCGGGGAGTGTCCGGGTTGCCCCGGGCGGGGCTGTCAGCCGTGTGCCCGGCCGGCGCCGGAGGCGAGCTCCTTGGCCGCCTCGGTGAGGTCCTTGGCAGTGTCGATGGCCCGCCAGTACACGCCCTGGGGCAGCTGGTAGCCCGCCAGCCGCTTGCTGCGGGCGAGCTGGGGGAAGGTGGTGCGCTCGTGGTCGCCCACGTCCGGCAGCAGCTCGGCGAACTCCGGGCTGAACACGTACAGGCCGGCGTTGATCAGGAACGGCGACGGCGGGGCCTCGATGAAGTCCAGCACGTTGCCGAACTGGTCGGTCTCCACCGCGCCCCACGGGATCCGCGGACGGGCCAGGGCGAGCGTCGCGACGGCGTCCCGCTCGTGGTGGAAGGCGGCCATGTCACGCAGGCTGAAGCGGGTCCAGATGTCGCCGTTGGTGGCGTACCAGGGCTCGTCCGGGCGGGGCAGCGCCTTGGCCGCGTACTTGAGGCCGCCGCCGCGCCCGAGCGGCTCCGCCTCGACCACCGTGCGCACCCGCAGCGGCAGGTCCGCCCCGTCCAGCCACTCCTCCAGCACGTCGGCGAGGTGCCCGCAGGAGATCACGACGTCGGTGACGCCCTCCTCGGCGAGCCAGGCCAGCTGGTGGCCGAGGATCGGCGTGCCCGTCCCGGGGATCTCGACCAGCGGCTTCGGGCGGTCGTCCGTGTAGGGGCGCAGCCGGGACCCCTGGCCGCCGGCCAGGATCACGGCCTGGGTGACGGGCGTCGTGGTCGACCGGGGCTGCGGGCGGGGTGCGGACGGGAGGTCGGCGACGGGGCCGGAGTCAGCGCTCATGCCTGAACAATAGGGCGGCGGACGGGGGCGTCCGTCGCCCCGGGCACCGCCGCCCCGGGGCCGGGGCGGCATGGCGGCATGTGGGGCTGCGTGCGGGGCCTCGGCTGGCCTGGCCTCGGTCGGCCCGGCCTCCGTTGGTCCGGCCTCGGTCGGCCCGGACCGGCCTCGGTTGCCTCAGCCGACGACGCCGGCCGCGAACGAGCCGTCGCAGACCGGGCGAGCGAAGGAACGGGCCCGCTGGACGTCGCCCTGGTACTTGCGCACCGTCGCCTTGCCCAAGTCGCCTGCCAGCGAGGTGCAGTAGGGCGTCAGCGAGGGCTGTTCGCGCATCGAGCGCTCCAGCAGGTCCAGCGCGGCGGAGGGGCTCTTCGCGCGCAGCTCGTCGAGCAGAGCCACCCGCAGCGACTCCTGCGGGGCGAGCCCCTCCAAGGCCTTCGCCGCCGCTCCGGCCGCGTTGTCGGAGCGCCCGATCCCGGCGCCGTCGCCGCTGGACGCCGCCACGACCTGCTGGTCGAGCCCGGTCGGCGGGGCCCAGGGGACCCGGGTCACGGCGAGGGTGCCGGTGGTCACCAGGACGACCGGCAGGGTCAGGGCGAAGGTCTGGCCGATACGGCGCACAAGCTGCTTCACCCTCAGGAGAGTAGCGGTGGGTGCCGGTCGAATCGCCCTCCGTTACACCATCGAGTGACAGGGTGTCCTGGTTCGTCCCCGCGCCGTGTTGACGCGGGGGTACGACGGAGCCCGCCGGACGGTGGGTCCGACGGGCTCCGTGACGCTTCGCCGGCGGGCGGCCGGCGTGCTGTCAGTTGCTCAGGCGCAGGCCGGAGCTGGTGGAGAACACGTGGGTCTCGTGGGCGATCGGCACGACGTGGACGGTCTCGCCGCGGGCCGGGATCTGGCGGCCGGGCACCCGGACGACCAGGTCCTGGTCCTTGCCGCCGATCTGGGTGGTGCCGTAGACGAAGCCGTCCGAGCCGAGCTCCTCGACCACGTTGACCGTCACCGCGACGCCCTCGATGCCGCCCGCCGGGACGATCTCGAAGTGCTCGGGGCGGACGCCGACGGTCACCGACTTGTCGGTGCCGGCGCCGGACAGGTCCTCGCGGGAGATGTTGACGACCGAGCCGCCGAACTTCACGCCGCCGTCCACCAGCGGCACCTCGACCAGGTTCATGGCCGGCGAGCCGATGAAGCCGGCCACGAACAGGTTGGCGGGCTTGTCGTACATGTTGCGCGGGGTGTCGACCTGCTGGAGCAGACCGTCCTTGAGCACCGCGACCCGGTCGCCCATGGTGAGCGCCTCGGTCTGGTCGTGGGTGACGTACACCGTGGTGATGCCCAGGCGGCGCTGGAGGCCGGCGATCTGGGTACGGGTCGAGACGCGGAGCTTGGCGTCCAGGTTCGACAGCGGCTCGTCCATCAGGAAGACCTGCGGCTGACGGACGATCGCGCGGCCCATCGCGACGCGCTGGCGCTGACCGCCGGAGAGCGCCTTCGGCTTGCGGTCCAGGTACTCGGTGAGGTCGAGGATCTTCGCCGCCTCCTCGACCTTGGTGCGGATCTCCGCCTTGTTCACGCCGGCGATCTTGAGCGCGAAGCCCATGTTGTCGGCGACGGACATGTGCGGGTACAGCGCGTAGTTCTGGAACACCATGGCGATGTCCCGGTCCTTCGGCGGCAGGTGGGTGACGTCGCGGTCGCCGATCCGGATCGCACCGTTGTTGACGTCCTCCAGGCCGGCCAGCATGCGCAGGCTGGTCGACTTGCCGCAGCCGGAGGGGCCGACGAGCACGAGGAACTCGCCGTCCGCGATCTCCAGGTCCAGCGCGTCCACCGAGGGCTTGTCCGCCCCGGGGTAGACGCGGGTCGCCTTGTCGTACGTGACAGAAGCCATGGTTGTCGTTCTCCTTCACCGGCAGGAACGTGCCGGACGATCCGAGTAAAGGGGGTCTGTTCGGGGCCGCCGGGTCCACCAGTGGTCTGAACCACTGCGCGAACCGGCTCCCGGCGACGCTACCTGCGCTTCCGCCGCTTGTCAGCCCCCGCCCGACCCGATTTCGGCATCGGTTCCATCACGCCCACCCATCCCACCAACCCCTGGATATCCCACCATCGCGCCACCCCGGCCCGGTAGACTGCCCCCCGGTGCCGCCGTGATCCATCGCGGACGGCCACCGTGCCTCCTTAGCTCAGCTGGCCAGAGCACCGCTCTTGTAAAGCGGGGGTCGTCGGTTCGAACCCGACAGGGGGCTCAGCGCCGGACACGGCAGAAGGGCCAGCTCACCGGAGTGATCCGGAGGAGCTGGCCCTTCGTCGTCGCTGTGGCCCTACTCGGGCTGTGCCACGGGCGTGCCAGAAGCGTCCGGCGGGTCGTCGTCCTTGCCGAGTTCCTTGCGGGCGGCTTCTCCCATGCGATCCGCGATGGCGCGGTCGCGGTCGTTGCTCCGGTGTTGGTAGATCAACGCGGCCCGGACGGTGCTGTGGCCCATCCGCGCCATGAGCTCGCGGAGAGTCGCGCCGTTCCGCGCTGCGAGCTCGTTCCCGAAGTGCCGGACGTCGTGGAAGTGGACCTCCGCCGGGAGTCCGGCCTTCGCCTTCGCTGCCGTCCAATCGTCCCGGAAGTTGCTTCGGCGCAGTCGACCGCCGCGGGGGCCGACGAAGAACAGGCCGTCCGGGCCCTTGGCGGCGTGGCGCTCAAGGTGGTGCTCCAGGTCCGGGACGATCAGGTCCGGGAAGGCGACCGGGCGGAAGCCAGCATCGCTCTTGGGTGCCTTGGTGATGAGCTTGCCGCTGCTCAGCTCGGCCTGATTGCGGCGGACCCAGAGGATGCGCGCTTCCAGGTCGACATCCCGGCGGCGCAGGGCAGCCAGTTCGCCGAGCCGCAGTGCGGTGAACGCGGTCAGCAGCACCAGCGCCCGCCACTGGGGCTGGATGGCTTCCGCAACGGCGCAGATCTCCTGGAGGCTGAGCACCGGGCGATCCGGGACATCGTAGGTGTCGGCGCCCTTGATCCGGCACGGGTTGCGCTTGATCAGCTCGTCGTCCACGGCTGTGGTCATGATGCCGCGAAGGAGCTGGTACGCCTTGACGACGGTCGGTTCACCGACTTCCTCGCCAGGAGGCGGGTACGCCACGTCCGGACCCGAGCGGGCGTGATGTCGGAGAGGAAGCGTGCGCCGAACGTCGGCTTGAGGTGCAGCCGAAGCACGCCTTCGTACCGCTCCCGGGTGGTGTCCTCCAGCTTCCGTTCCTTGACCCACTCGTCGGCGAAGTCACCGAACTTGACCTTCCCGGCGTCCGGATCGGTCCACTGGTCGCGCTTGATGTCGGCTTCGATGAGCGTGAGTGCGACGACGCCTTGCCACTCGCCGTCGCTCCTGTCCTGCGCCCCGCTTCGGCGGCGGCCGGCCGCGCACGTCGAGCGCGCGGCCGGGAGGGTAGCCGAGGTTAGAGCCCGTCGTGGCTGGAGTCGGGCGGCTCCACGGTTTTACCCACCTCCCAGGCTCGGGACCCGAGTCGAGCAAGAACGGGGGCCACTCGGCCAAATTGCGGTCAGGCCCAAAAGCCCTGACCGAGTCGCAACAGCTTACGGCCCCCCGATCATGCTCGACCCCAAACCAGGCAAGACATCGGCCAAAACTGCTACGCCACCCGCCGATTCGGGCTCACCGCATCACGACCGCGCATTCACAAGCTCACAAACCGGGATGCGGAGACACAGGCCGATTGCCGAATCCCATTGCATTTCATTCCGTTCCGTCCTGGAACGGAACGGAACGCAACGCAACTTCATGGACTGGCAGGATCGGGCCACTGGTGCAGACTTTCCGACTTTCTGGAAGGCATTCCGGAAACTCCCGAGTGGCTCTATTTGCTCGCGAGCATCCCGATCATCGACGCGGCCATAGGCGTGATGATCGACGTGACGATGGGCGTGACGACGAGTGCAGTCATGGCTGTAACGATCCGCCGGCGAAGGATCCACCCCAGGCGGCTGTTTATCTTGCTAGATAAACCCGAGCGGACCGCCTGTCTGGGAAGTTGCGGCGAGCCAGATTCATCGATAGCAGCCTGCATAACGTGCAGTCAGCCCTATTTCGAAAACGGATAAGGGCTGCCCGTACGCCTAGACAACGAAGCGGGCAGCCCTTCCGGTCCACAGCCTTCAAGACAGGGGACCAAGACCAGTATGAAAGCTCGGTACCGTCAGATCCAGATGGCCTTGTCGTCGCAGGATGGGCAACAGATCCAGCTGGTGGCGTTGGTGGTGGGGGCGACCCTGATCTGGTCGGGTCACGCCACCGTCACCGAGGCCACCATGTTCGTATCCCCGTTCATGATCCACGGCCGGGCAACGATGGGTGCCCATGGCGCCGCAAGCGAACCACGGCGGCCTACTCTGCCCAGGCGCGGCCACCGATCGAGCCGCGCCGGAGCCCACAGGTCGGCGCAGGGTTGAGTACCTAGCTGCGCGACAACGGGCACGCACTTCGGTGGACGGCCACGGCCCCCCGGAGACGGTTCGTGCAGGTCATCGGCACTGCGCGCCCAGGTCGGGGGAGTGTCCGAGTTGCTTCGGGGCGAAGAGGCCGTGGGCTAATGGCTCCCCGAGCCAATCAGGTAGAGGCCCCATCGGATATAGCCGGTGGGGCCTCTACCATGACGACCTATCAAACGAAGCGATGGTCCTATTGTCGTGCCAGCATGTCAGGATCGCGGGCGGACTGTTCTGTTCGTTGAAGGGGGGCGGCGCTGTGGGGCGTTCGTTGCGTGTGGGTGACGTGCTGCGGTATGCAGCTTCGAAGGACACGGGGCCAGCGACGGTCGATGGGTTCGACAACTTCTACTTTGTCACGGATAGTCCCGGTCAGAAGCGGGCTCTGCTTGAAGCGGGGATCAATGCGATGGCCAAGGTCAAGGCGGGCCATGGGATGAGGCGGCCAGCGGTGATGATCCGATCGAGTCCGTGGAAGGCGGGGTCGGAGCAGACACCGTGGCACGACGTGTTCGACGTCGACAACGGGCACGTTCGCTACTTCGGTGACCACAAGCCGGAGACGGCGAAGCCGGTTGGTACCACCACGGGCAACGCGGCGTTGCTGGAGGCGTTCGGTAGCCACCAGGCGCCCACGGTCGAGGGGAGGGCCGGCGCAGCGCCGCTGCTGCTGTTCCGATCGGTGTCGAAGAACGGCAAGGCCAAGGGACATGTCCAGTTCTGCGGCGTCGCTCTGATCGAGCGGGCGGAGCGCGTGGTGCAGTGGGGTGGACCGGCGCGGTCGACGTTCACCAACTACGTCTTCGATCTCGTGGTGATCGACCTCACCGCGGAAGACGACAAACTGGATTGGGACTGGATCACTGCACGGCGTGACCCTGATTGGACCGACGCCGAAGTTCTGAAACTGGCGCCCGCGGCATGGCAGGAGTGGGTGAAGCACGGTTACTCGGTGCTGCCGAAGGTGCGCCGGCGGGTGGCACGCTCGCAGGTCGTCAAGGTTCGCGACCAGAAGCCGACTCCGGGCAGCTCTCTCGAAGCGGACCTCCAAGCGGTTTACAAGCGGTTCGACAACGACAAGCACGCGTTCGAGGTGTTGGCCGCGGTCGTCGCAGCGAAGGTGATGCGGGCGTCCGGTCACAAGTACAACGAGGGTTGGCTGACCCGCCGGTCGGGGGACGGTGGGGCGGACTTCGTTGGCCGGTTGGATCTCGGCAGTGGTCTGGCCGGTACCAAATTGGTCGTTTTGGGACAGGCGAAGTGCATCAAGCCGGACAGCCTGGTGTCAGCCGAGCAGATCGCCCGAGTTGTGGCCAGGCTCAGGCGCGGGTGGATCGGTGTGTACGTCACGACCGGTTCCTACTCGGAGCCGGCGCAGTTGGAGATGGTCGAAGACCAGTACCCAGTGGTGCTGATCAACGGGCAGGATCTGATCAAGGAACTCTACGAAATAGCGGGCAAGGATCACGGCGGCGACCTCATGGCATGCGTCGATGCTCTGTTGCGCAGTCGCTCACTCGAAGTGTTCAACCGTAGGCCCGAGGAGATCCTTCTCGACTGAGCTGCCGCGTTCCACAGGCGTGCCAGAACGGGCGGTACGTGGCGGTCAGTTGCGGGTGCCAGTAGTGCGATGACAGGGAACCGGCGGGCCGGGAGAGCCGCAGGTCACGCAGGGTGCCGGACCGTCGCTCTTGTAAAGCGGGGGTCGTCGGTTCGAACCCGACAGGGGGCTTAGCGGCAGAAGGCCGGGTCGACGGGTGTCGGGCCGGCCCTTCGGCGTTGGTGGGGGTGGGGATGTCTCCGGGTGTTCATGGGGTTGTCGGGGCGGTCTGGCAGGATCCGGGGACGCAGCAAGATCACTTGGGAGGGAACCGTGCGTAGTGCACGCGTTGTAGCTGGTGCTGTCCTTGTCCTGTCCGTCGCCAGTGGGCTGCCGCTGGCTTCCTCGGCCTACGCGGACTCCGCGGTCACGCCGAACCTCGACGTCACCGTGGCCCAGCCGGGGTATGCCGAAGCGGACCGGCCGTTGCGGGTGAACGCCAGCACCGCGGGTGCTGCGGAGGCGACGTCCCCGATCACCAGGAACACCGTCGACTTCGGTGACGGTACGGTGGTCGACGTTGCCGCGGCCTCGGCCCGCAACCTGCACGAGTACGCCGCGCCCGGCACGTACACGGTGACCCACACGATCACCGACGAGCAGGGAAGGACCGGGGCGACGTCGCGGTCCATCACCGTCGGCAGCGACTACGTGACCCTCTACTACCCGACCCGCTTCCTCGACACCCGGGCCGGCGTGGGGGCGCCGGCCAAGCCGGTCGGCCCCGGTGAGGTGGTCAGGCTGCAGGTGGCCGGAGTCTCCGGGGTGCCGACCGACCGCAAGGTCACCGGTGTCCTGCTCAACCTGACCGCCACCAACGCGACCCAGACCACCCACGTCACCGCGTTCCCCGGCGGGGAGGCGCCGACGGCGTCGAACGTCAACGTGACCCCGGGCCACGACGTGGCCAACGCCGTGCTGGTGCCGGTCGCGGAGGACGGCACGGTCTCGTTCCGCAACAACGCGGGGAACGTCGACCTGGTCGTCGACATCGCCGGGTACTACACGCCCCAGCCGCGGAGCTGGTCGGTCCGGATGGGTGCGGCGGACAGCAACGTCCGGGCCCTCGACACCCGGAACGGCACCGGGGGAACCAACCACGCGGTGGGGCCGAACCAGATCATCACCGTCCCGGTCCGCGGTCCCGGGATGCTCCCCGACAGGGCCGAGGTCGCGGTCGTCAACCTCACCGCGACCGAGGGAACCGAGGACAGCTTCATCACGGCCACGCCGAGCACCGTGCCCCCGCGCGCCTCCAGCCTCAACTTCGAGGCCGGCCGGACCGTCGCCAACCAGGTCACCGCCCCGATCAACGCGGACGGCACCATCACGCTCTACAACCACGTCGGGTCCGTTCACCTCATCGTCGACCTCCAGGGCTACTACGCCTCGCCGTACTTCCTCGGAAACACCAAGGGTGTCCTCACCTCCGCCCCGACCCGGCTCGCGGACACCCGGGCGTCGCACCAGACCCTGGGGGCCGACGGCCGCCTGACCGTCAAGGTCCGCGGCACGGCCGGTGTGCCGGACGGCGTCTCGGCGGTCCTGGTCAACCTGACCGCGACCAACGCGACGGAGCCCAGCTGGCTGCGGGTGTACGCGCCCGGCACCGCGTGGACCGACGCGTCGACGGTCAACGTCACTCCCGGGGCGACGGTGCCGAACCTCGCGCTGGTACCGGTGGACGCCAACGGCGACATCGCGGTCTACAACCACGCCGGTTCGGCCGACGTGATCGTCGACCTCCAGGGCTACATCGGCTGAGGCCGAGGCCCGAGGCCCGAGGTCTGACGTCCGCTTCCGAGCGCCGTCGACCCCACCGCGCAAGCGGCCGGGTCGACGGCGCCGGCCGCGTTCAGTCCGCGTCCGGGCGTTCAGGACGAGGGCAGGACGAGGGTGGCCAGCGCGCCGCCTGCGGGGTGGTTGGCGAAGGTGAGGGTGGCGCCGATGACGCGGGCGTGGCCGGTGGCGATGGTGAGGCCGAGGCCGTGCCCGCGGCCGCGTTCGGGGGCGTTGGTGCGGAAGCGCTGCGGGCCGTGGCTGAGGAGGTCCTCGGGGTAGCCGGGGCCGTGGTCGCGGACGGTGATCCGCAGGCCGTCGACGCGCAGGTGGACCGGGCCGGCGCCGTGGCGGTGGGCGTTGAGGATCAGGTTGCCGAGGATGCGGTCCAGCCGGCGCAGGTCGGTGCGCACCTGCCGGTCGGCGACCCCGGCGGCGACCTCGACGGTGACGTCCAGTCCGGTGAGCGTGACGGTACGGCGCACGGCGCGTTCCAGCGGTACGGCGGAGAGGTCGGGGGCCTCGGCGTCCGCGTCCAGACGGGAGACCTCCAGCAGGTCCTCGACCAGCCCGCGCAGTGCCTGGACCCGGTTCTGCACGAGCTGGGTGGGCCGTCCCGGCGGCAGCAGTTCGGCGGCGGTGACCAGGCCGGTGAGCGGGGTGCGCAGTTCGTGGGCGACGTCCGCGGTGAAGCGCTGTTCGTCCTCCAGCCGGCGGTGCAGGGTGCGGGACATCAGGTCGACGGCGGCGGCGAGGTCGGCCACCTCGTCCTTGCCGTCGACGAGTTCGCCGATCCTGGTGTCCGTTCCGCCGGCGGCGATGCCCCGGGCGGCGGTGGCCGCGGTGCGCAGCCGGCGGCTGATCCGGTCGGCGACGAGCACGCCGGCCAGCACGGTGGTGAAGACCGAGGCGACGACGGTGAGCAGGATGATCCGGTCCAGGTCGGCGATGGCCTGCCGGTCCTGGGCGAAGCCCACCCGGACGGACAGCACCCCGCCCTGCACCGGGCCCGCCGCCCACATCGACTCGTCCTTCCCGGTGCCCGCGAGCAGTGTGCCGCGCCGGCCGCCGTCGGCGAGGGCGCGCAGCCGGTCGGGCAGGGCCGGGTCGTCCAGGGCGGCGCCCCGGTCGGCGGGCTTGCCGCCGCCGCCGTAGTCGATCAGCGCGGATTCGAGGGCGGAGAGGGTGGCCGAGCGGGCCTGGTCGACGTGCTGACGGATCATCGCCTGGTGGACCAGCAGGCCGACGGCCACCGCGACCAGGACGGCGATGGTGGCGACGGCGGTGGCGATCTGGCGGCGCAGGGTCATGCCGGGCGCCGCAGCTTGTAGCCGAAGCCGCGGACGGTCTCGATCCGGCCGGAGCCGATCTTGGCGCGCAGCCGCTGCACGTGGACGTCGACGACCCGGGTGTCGGCGCCCCACTCGTAGTCCCAGACGCGTTCCAGCAGGGTGGAGCGCTCCAGCACGATGCCGGGCGCGGCGGTGAACTCCAGCAGCAGCCGCAGCTCGGTGGGGGTGAGCGGGGCGAGGCGGCCGTCCACCCTGACCTCCATGCTGTCGGTGTCCACCCGGAGGCCGTCGAAGTCGCGCACGGCGGTGGACGGAACGGAAGGAGCGGGAGGACCAGGAGAGGTGGCAGGGGCCGAAGGGAGGGAAGGGGCCGGGGGTGCCTCCGGCGGCGGGGGGACGACCCGGACGCGGCGAAGCACCGTACGGATCCGGGCGACCAGGACGGCGCTCTCGAAGGGCTTGACCACGTAGTCGTCCGCCCCGGCCTCCAGCCCGGAGACCACGTCCACCGGGTCGGTCCTGGCGGACATCATCAGGATCGGCAGCTGGCTCTCCTCCCGGATCCGGCGGCAGAGGCCGACCCCGTCGAGCAGCGGCAGCATGACGTCCAGCAGGAGCAGGTCGGGCCGGACGGCCTGGAAGGCCTCCAGCCCCTCCAGGCCGTCGGCGGCCGTGGTGACCGGGAAGCCGTAGCGCTCCAGGGCCATCCGGGTGGCCTCGCGGATCACCTCGTCGTCCTCGACCAGGAGGATGTGCGGGTGGGCGGGGGAGGCTGCGGGGGTCATCGCTTCGCTTCCGGTTGTACGGCGGGGGCGGACGGCCCGGCAGGCGTCCCGGCAGGCGTCCCGGCAGGCGTCCCGGCAGGCGGCCCGGCGGAGGGCCGGGCAGTGCGCGGGGTGGGGACGGCGGTGGGGACGAGTTCCTTGGGCAGGTCCGCGCCGGGGCGCCGCGGCGCCGGCTCGGGCTCGGCCGTGGCG
Source organism: Streptomyces sp. CBMA156 (assembly GCF_014596515.1). Classification (GTDB taxonomy): domain Bacteria; phylum Actinomycetota; class Actinomycetes; order Streptomycetales; family Streptomycetaceae; genus Kitasatospora. The sequence continues at coordinate 1,511 of NZ_MSJQ01000164.1, read as the reverse complement.
GTGGCCGGCCGGCCGGACTCGCCGCCGGTGGGCGGGGGCAGGGCGGCGCCCTCGTCCTTGCGGTCCTTCAGGAGGAGCCTGTTCCCGTCCCACACGTAGTGACTGGTGGTCCGTACGTAGGCGCTGGTCAGCTCGTACAGCCACAGCTCGGAGCCGATGGTCGCGGCGCTGAACGCCGGCTGGACCTGCACCTGGAGGAGGGGCAGCAGGCGGTCCTCGGCGAGGGCGTAGACGTGCAGCACGGTCCGCCCGGGGGTGGTGACGGCGGTGATCAGCTCGGGCTGTCCGTCCCCGGTGAGGTCGCGGAACTCGGGGGTGCGGACCTCGCACCCCGTGCAGGAGCCGAGCGCCTGGCGTTCCTCGGGGCCGACCGCGGGGTCCTTGGCGAGGACGGCGTGGACGTCGACCGCGGTGATGTCGCGCCCGGGGACGGTCAGGTCGGGGACCGGCTTCGGCGGCTCCTGAGTGGCGTTGCCCGCCTCGGGCGTGGTGGGCGCCGGGGAGGCGGGCAGCTGGGACCAGAGCAGCCGGCGTTCCGGCGGCGGTGTGACGGTCTGGGCCGGCCCCTGGTCGCGCAGGCCGCCGGGCGTGGAGGGGCCGATGGCGAGGGCGGCGAGGCCGGCGAGGACGATCAGTCCGGCCAGGGCGAGCACCGGGACGGCGCCCGGCCGTCGGCGGCGGCGGGGTGGTGGTGCTGTTGCTGCCACGGTCGGTGCTCGTCCTCCTGGTCTGCGGCGATGCGTCGGCCGTCGCCCCCGTTGCCGCCCTGGTGGTAGGTCGCACGGTGTGCGGCCCGCGGTTCCGTACGGAACTCCCGGCGGGGTGTCCCGTACGGTCCGCACCGGCCGTCAGGCCGGGTCCGCCAGCACGATGATGTTGTCAGTCCAGTGGCCGTCCGAGCCGATCCGCCCGCCGCAGGTGATCAGCCGGAGCGCGGGCGCGGGCGTGTCGCCGTACACCTCCTCGGTCGGGAAGCGGCCCTTGTCGGCCTGGAGCAGCGTCCGGACCTTGAAGTCCACGGTGCTGCCGTCCGCGCGCCGGATCCGGATCAGTTCGCCGGGCCGCAGTTTCGGCAGCTGTTTGAAGACGGCGGGGCCGTGCACGGTGTCGTAGTGCCCGATGAGTACGGCGGGGCCGGTCTCGCCGGGGGTGGGGCCGTTGCGGTACCAGCCGACCTCGTCGCCCCGGTCGGCCGGCGGCACCTCGACCGTGCCGTCGGGGTTCAGGCCGAGTGCGCTCACCGGTGCGTCCACGCCGACGGAGGGGACCAGCAGCCGGGTCGGCGGCGAGGCCGGGTACGGCTTCGGGACGGTGGGCGCCGTCGTGCCTGTCGTGCCTGCGCCCGTGCCCGTCGTGCCCGGCGCGGCCGGACCGGCGGCGGGGGCGTCGGAGCCGTGCCCGGAGGTCTCGACCCGCACCACCGGGGTCTCCCGGCCGGACAGCGCGAGCGAGGTGCCGAGCACCAGGCAGAGCAGGCCCGCGGTGCCGACGGCGGTGCGGCGCAGCGGGCC
>NZ_MSJQ01000163.1 GCF_014596515.1 Streptomyces sp. CBMA156 | reverse complement strand
GCGCGACCGCCAGCCGCAGCTGCCGCCGCAGGCCCCGCAGCCCCAGCCGCTGCCGTCGGCCGAGCCGGCGCCGGTGGAGAGCACCCAGCAGTTCGCCCGCCCGCGCTTCGAGGCCAGCCAGATCGACCCGCGCGACCCGCTGGGCCTCGGCCTCGTCGAGCCGGTGCTGCCGAACGTGCCGAACCCGCCGCGTCCGGAGCCGGTGCGTCAGGAGCGGGCCCCGCAGCAGCCGCTGCCGCTGCCGCTGCCGCACCAGGAGCCGATGGCGCTGCCGACCGGCCCCTCCCAGGCCGCCGACCGGCAGCCCGCCGACGAGCAGCCCTGGCACCCGCAGGACGACGGCGGACAGCAGGCACGGCCGCGGCAGTACCAGCCGCGCCGCCCCGGCACCTCCGCGCCGGAGTTCCGGCCGTCCGCCGAGGAACAGCAGGCTCCGGAGAGCCGGCCGCAGCAGCCGCAGGCCCAGCAGGCCCAACCTCAGCAGGCCCCCCAGCAGCCGCAGCCAGAGCAGCAGCCGGGCACCGGTGACGCGCCGTGGCGTCCGTCCGCGAACGACGAGCGCTGGCGCCGCGCCGAGCAGGTCCGCGAGCCCTCGACCAGCGGCGTCACCATGTCGGGGCTGCCCCGGCGGACCCCGCAGGCCAACCTGGTCTCCGGCACCGCCGAGGCCTCGCCGCTGACCGGCCCGCAGGTCTCCCGGGCCCCCGAGGAGGTCCGCGGCCGTCTCACCAACCTGCGCCGCGGCATCCAGCAGGGCCGTCGCGCCGGGGCCGAGCAGGCCGCCAACCAGCCGGGCTTCCAGCATGGTGCCCAGCAGCCCGGATTCGATAGTTTCGGTGGCCGGAGCGACGGCAACGGCGCAGATCACCAGGAGCGTTGAGTTGAACCAGATGAGCCAGGCCGCACAGAACCTGAACTGGCTGATCACCAATTTCGTGGACAGCACCCCCGGGGTGTCCCACACCGTGGTGGTCTCCGCGGACGGCCTCCTGCTCTGCATGTCCGAGGGTTTCCCCCGGGACCGTGCCGACCAGCTCGCCGCCGTCGCCTCCGGCCTCACCTCGCTGACCAACGGTGCGAGCCGGATCTTCGAGGGCGGCGAGGTCAACCAGACCGTGGTCGAGATGGAGCGGGGCTTCCTGTTCCTGATGGCCGTCAGCGACGGTTCCTCGCTCGCCGTCCTGGCGGCGCCGGACTCCGACATCGGCCTGGTCGGCTACGAGATGGCCCTGCTCGTCGACCGCGCCGGCGCCGTCCTCACGCCCGCTCTCCGCGCCGAACTCCAGGGCAGTCTCCTGCACTGACCGGAGCCTCCGTGCGGATCCGCCCACCCGTCCCACCGCCCTCGCCGGGTCCGACCCGACCGGACCCGGCGCAACCCTCTCAGCTACCCTCAGGCAGCTGATCCCGCCTCAGCTGGCATCGCCCCAGCTGGAACCGGCTGCTCAAGGCTGCAGCACTAGGAGGACCCATGACCCCGCCCTCGACACCCGCCGGCTCGTACGGCAACGGGTACGGCAGCGGCTACGGCGGGCAGCAGTCCGACGGCTACGAGCAGCAGCCGCTGGTCCGCCCGTACGCGATGACCGGCGGCCGGACCCGACCCCGCTACCAGCTCGCCATCGAGGCGCTGATCTCCACCACCGGTTCGGCCGACCGGGCCACCGGGCTGCTGCCCGAGCACGCCCGGATCGTCAGCCTCTGCCGTGAGGTCAAGTCCATCGCGGAGATCTCCGCCCTGGCCGGCGTGCCGCTCGGTGTCGCCCGCATCCTGGTCGCCGACCTTGCCGAGGCCGGTCTCGTCGCCATCCACCAGCCCGCCGCCGCGGGCGAGTCGGGCGGAACGCCCGATGTCACGCTGCTCGAAAGGGTCCTCAGTGGACTTCGCAAGCTCTAACGCGGCCGCCCCCACCCGCGCCACCACCTCCGCGAAGATCGTCGTCGCGGGCGGCTTCGGCGTCGGCAAGACCACGCTCGTCGGCGCCGTCTCCGAGATCAACCCCCTGCGCACCGAAGCCGTCATGACCTCGGCCTCCGCCGGCATCGACGACCTCAGCCACGTCTCCGGCAAAACCACCACCACGGTCGCCATGGACTTCGGCCGCATCACCCTCGACGAAGACCTCATCCTCTACCTCTTCGGCACCCCCGGACAGGACCGCTTCTGGTTCATGTGGGACGACCTCGTCCGCGGCGCCATCGGAGCCGTCGTCCTCGTCGACACCCGCCGCCTCGCCGACTGCTTCCCCGCCCTCGACTACTTCGAGAACAGCGGACTCCCCTTCGTCGTCGCCCTCAACGGCTTCGACGGACACCAGCCCCACAGCGCCGACGAAGTCCGCGAAGCCCTCCAACTCGGCACCGACACCCCCGTCGTCACCCTCGACGCCCGCCGCCGCGACAGCGCCAAAAGCGCCCTCATCACCCTCGTCGAACACGCCCTCCTCGCCCGACTCCGGTGACCGCGGGGGAGCTCACCCGGCCCCGGCGGACCGTCCCCGGCAACGGGCCGTCGGGGCCGCGACGCTGACCGGCCGATGTCCTCCGGGGGCCCCGCGCAAGACCCGTGTATAAGCAGCGGATAACAGTTCGGTAGGCATTTCGTGATCAACAATGACTCAACGTGGCGAATCGGCGTCACTCAGCGCCAGATGACCACGGTTTTGCTCCGTCATGTCGGTGAATGTCCAGATTGTACCGAGGCGGGCGCCGGACGGCGGCTGTTTGTCCCTCATCCCTGCACGTGCTGAAATTCCAGCTACCCCTGGATGTCTCCTGCGCCGGTCCCTCCGGCGGCGGGTCAGGGCCCGGGGGTAGCGCTGGATTGATCCATGGCCGGCAGTCGGCCGAGAGGTAGTTGTCGAGTGAGGCGTAAGCAGCAACCCGCCCCGCAGCGGCGCTCCGAGCCCCGCCAGAGCGAGCCGAACGGTACCCCCGGGGCCCCGGCCGGGTTCTCCGCGTTCACTCCCACGGAGGAACGCGCCCAGACCGCCGTCCCGGCTCCCGAGCCCCCGGCCGTCACCGCGGCGCCCCGTACCGGCGGCCCGTCGGGCGACGGTGGCGGCTCCACCCGGTACGACTTCCTCCGCCCGCGCAACTGGCGCGTGCCGACCCGCCTGATCGCGATCCTGCTGATCCCCGTGATCATCAGTCTCGTCTTCGGCGGCCTCCGCGTGAACACCTCGGTCGACGGCTACATCAAGGCCTCCCGCGCCGAGAAGACCGCGGAGCTGGCCAAGGCGGCGACCGAACTCGCCGAGGCGCTGGAGAACGAGCGCGACAAGACGCTCATACCCCTGCTCACCAAGCAGGACCCGAACAACGAGGTGACCAAGCGCCGCGGTGACACCGACGCGGCGCTGAAGGCGTACAACGCCGCCTACGCGGCCTCCGACAAGTCGGGTGAGCTCCCCCGCCGCCACGAGGCCTTCCAGACCACCGTCGTCGACCTGCCGCACCTGCGGGCCAACGCGTACGGCGCCGAGCTGTTCGTCAGCGCCACCGCCAACGCCTACTCGGTGATGATCGGCCCGCTGCTGGCCTACGACAACTCGGTCGGCCTGGGCTCCACCAACGCCACCAGCAAGGGCCGCGCGATCTACGCGATGTCGCTGGCCAAGGCGTCCGCCTCGACCCAGCGCGCACTGATGCTCAACCTGCTGGTCGGCATCTCGCAGAACGCCACCACGCGGTACGAGAACCAGGACGTCATCCAGCAGATCATGGTCTCGGAGAAGCTGGAACAGGTCTCCCTCAACGAGTTCAACACCGGCAGCGCCCCCGAGGACGCCGCCAAGTACGCGGCCGCGCAGGTCGCCCTGGCCACCGCCCAGGAGCGTTCGGCCTACAAGATGCCCAACGGCTCGGCGCCCACCATGCAGAGCCTGCTCCAGCTCGGCGCCTCGTACAGCCAGGCCGCCGCCGAGGGCCAGCAGAAGGGCAAGGCCGCCGCCGACGCCGCGTACACCGATGCGAAGAACGCCGGTCTGACCCCGGACAACTGGAACCAGGCCGCGAACACCCACATCCAGGCCCTGCGGAACACCGAAGTCGCGCTGCTGGACGAGGTCCTCACCGACTCCCGCGCCCTGAAGGACAACGCGCTCTACGACGCCATCCTCAACACGATCATCGTCGTCGCGGCGCTCATCCTGGCCGGTCTGCTCACCGGCTACGTCGCCCGCTCGATGATCCTCGGCATGCGCACCCTGCGCAGCGCCGCCCTGGAGATCGCCGACCACCGCCTGCCGGACCTGGTCGAGAAGCTCTCCAAGACCGACCCCGACCGGGTCGACACCTCGGTGAGCCCGATCCCGCTGCACGGCAAGGACGAGATCGGCGAGGTCGCCCGGGCGTTCGACCAGGTCCACCAGCAGGCCGTGGCGCTCGCCGCCGAGCAGGCCCTGCTGCGAGGGAACGTCAACGCGATCTTCACCAACCTGTCGCGCCGCAGCCAGAGCCTGATCCAGCGCCAGCTGGCGCTGATCACCGACCTGGAGAACAACGAGGCGGACCCGGACCAGCTGGAGAACCTCTTCAAGCTGGACCACCTCGCGACCCGCATGCGCCGCAACGGTGAGAACCTGCTCGTCCTCGCGGGCGAGGAGGCCGGCCGCCGCTGGAACACCCCGGTCCCGCTGGTCGACGTGCTCCGCGCCGCCGCCTCCGAGGTGGAGCAGTACGAGCGCGTCGAGCTCTCCGGCATCCCGGAGGTCGACGTCGTCGGCGCCGCCGTGACCGACCTCGTCCACCTGCTCGCCGAGCTGCTGGAGAACGCCACCTCGTTCTCCAGCCCGCAGACCCGGGTGCTGGTCAACGCGACCCGCCTGCCGGACGGCCGGGTGCTGGTCGAGATCCACGACAAGGGCATCGGCCTCACCGCCGAGGACTTCGCCGAGATCAACGAGAAGCTGGCCGAGCCGCCCACGGTGGACGCCACCATCTCCCGCCGGATGGGCCTGTTCGTGGTCGGCCGGCTCTCCCAGCGGCACGACATCCGCGTCCAGCTCCGCCCGTCCGGCGAGTCCGCCGGCACCACCTCGCTGGTCATGCTCCCGCCGTTCGTCACCCAGTCGAACGCGGCGCCGGAGCCGGACGAGCAGTTCACCGTCTCCCGGATCTTCGCCGAGCAGGCGCCGGCCGCCGAGTGGGCGCCCGACACCCACGCCCGCAGCGCGGCCGAGCTGGGCTTCGACGACCACCTGACCGGTGCCGGCACCGCCGGGGACTCCGGCTTCAGCCCGGCCCTGGAGGCCGTCCAGCGCTCGCAGCGCCTCGACCAGGTCCGCCGCGCGGCCCTGGAGAGCTCCCCGCAGGCGCCGGTGGTGGACGCCGAGGCCGACGAGGAGTACCAGCAGGGCTACGACCAGTACGCCCCGCAGGGCTACGAGCAGCCCGGCTACGGCCGGCAGGACCAGGCCGACGGCGGCTACGCCGACGACCGGTACGGCTACGACCAGGGCGGCTACCAGCAGGACGAGTATGCCCAGGACGGCTACGGCCAGTACGCCCCGCAGGGCTACGAGCAGCAGGGCTACGCCGACGACCGGTACGGCTACGACCAGGGCGGCTACCAGCAGGACGAGTACGCCGACCAGTACGGCCGGCAGGCCGAGGAGGCCCCGGCCGGCCACCCGTACACCCCTGAGCCGCCGGCGCTGCCCGCGGCCGAGCCGCACACCACCCTGCCGTCCGGGCTGCCCAAGCGCCGCCCCGGCGAGCAGCTGGCGAGCGGCGGCCCCAGCGCCGCTCCGGCCGGCGCCGGCTCGTCCGGCGACAGCCCGAACTGGTTCGCCGGTGCCAGGGACAGCACGACGCCCGCGGCCCAGCGCGGCCACGACGTGTCCTCACTCGGCGGATACGGCCCGACCGGCCCGACCGCCAGCTCCCCCTGGCAGTCGCCGAACGACGGCGACTGGCAGCGGGCCGAGCAGCTCCGCGAGCCCTCCTCCAGCGGCACCACCGACTCCGGTCTGCCGCGCCGCGTGCCCAAGCAGAACCTGGTGCCGGGCAACGCCAAGTCCACCCCGCAGGACGGGCCGCAGGTCTCCCGCAGCCCGGAGGAGGTCCGTGGCCGCCTCACCAACCTGCGACGCGGCGTGGAGCAGGGTCGCAGTGCCGGCAACACCGGAAGCTTCCGGATCGACCCCGATCAGGCAGACCAGTCCGGCAACGGACAGAACCGGAGCACCGATCTCTTCGGCGGCTCGAACCACCAGGAGCGTTGAGTTGACTCAGATGAGCCAGGCCGCACAGAACCTGAACTGGCTGATCACCAATTTCGTGGACAACACCCCCGGGGTGTCCCACACCGTGGTGGTCTCCGCGGACGGCCTCCTGCTGTGCATGTCCGAGGGATTCCCCCGGGACCGCGCCGACCAGCTCGCCGCCGTCGCCTCCGGCCTCACCTCCCTCACCTCCGGTGCGAGCCGGATCTTCGAGGGCGGCGAGGTCAACCAGACCGTGGTCGAGATGGAGCGGGGCTTCCTGTTCCTGATGGCCGTCAGCGACGGCTCGGCCCTCGCCGTCCTGGCCGCCCCGGACTCCGACATCGGCCTGGTCGGCTACGAGATGGCCCTGCTCGTCGACCGCGCCGGCGCCGTCCTCACCCCCGCTCTCCGCGCCGAACTCCAGGGCAGTCTCCTGCACTGACGGTTCGTCGGATACCGTCCAGGTATTCGAAGCACCTCCGCGTCCTTCCCGGGCCCGCTTCGGCGGGCTCGGGTTCGGACGTTGTACGGCCTTCGCACCACCGGCTCCGGACCTGCGCCGAAGCTCGCACCGCACCGCCGCACCTTGTGAGGAGAGGAACCGTGACACCGCCCGACGACCGCAGCGGCCAGTACGGTCTTCCGTACCCTGGCACAGGCCATGACGCCTTCGGAGCACCCGGCGTCGGCCACGGTCAGCAGTACGGCCGGCACCAGTACGGGCAGCCCCAGCACCCGTACCCCCGGACCCAGGAGCAGTACGACCAGTACGACCAGTACTCCAGGGAGCCCTCGTACGGCGCCCCGGCACCCGGCTACCCGGCACCGGCGCCCGAGCCGGACCCCGGCTACCGGCCCGCCGAGGAGCCCGGCTACGTCGAGGAGTTCGAGGACGAAGCCGACTCGGGCCCGCTGATCCGCCCGTTCGCGATGACCGGTGGCCGGACCCGGCCGCGCTACGAACTCGCGCTGGAGGCCCTGGTCTCCGCCGATGTCGATCCGCAGCGCCTCGCCACCCTGCTTCCCGAGCACCAGCGGATCTGCACGCTGTGCACGGAGGTCAAATCCGTCGCGGAGGTGTCGGCGCTGCTCTCCCTTCCCCTGGGAGTGGCCCGCATCCTCGTGGCCGACCTCGCCGAGGCCGGCCTGGTCGCCATCCACCAGCCCGCTTCCGGCGGCGAAACCGGAAACCAGCCCGACGTCACGCTGCTCGAAAGGGTCCTCAGTGGACTTCGCAAGCTCTAACGCGGCCGCCCCCACCCGCGCCACCACCTCCGCGAAGATCGTCGTCGCGGGCGGCTTCGGCGTCGGCAAGACCACGCTCGTCGGCGCCGTCTCCGAGATCAACCCCCTGCGCACCGAAGCCGTCATGACCTCGGCCTCCGCCGGCATCGACGACCTCAGCCACGTCTCCGGCAAGACCACCACCACGGTCGCCATGGACTTCGGCCGCATCACCCTCGACGAAGACCTCATCCTCTACCTCTTCGGCACCCCCGGACAGGACCGCTTCTGGTTCATGTGGGACGACCTCGTCCGCGGCGCCATCGGAGCCGTCGTCCTCGTCGACACCCGCCGCCTCGCCGACTGCTTCCCCGCCCTCGACTACTTCGAGAACAGCGGACTCCCCTTCGTCGTCGCCCTCAACGGCTTCGACGGACACCAGCCCCACAGCGCCGACGAAGTCCGCGAAGCCCTCCAACTCGGCACCGACACCCCCGTCGTCACCCTCGACGCCCGCCGCCGCGACAGCGCCAAAAGCGCCCTCATCACCCTCGTCGAACACGCCCTCCTCGCCCGACTCCGGTGACCGCAGGCGCCGAGCCTGCGGGAAGCGCGCGAGCACCTGTGGCCCGTCGGACTCCACGCGGAGTCCGACGGGCCACGGGCGTTCCCGGGAGCGGCTACTCGGTGGGCTCCAGGCCCGCCCTGACCAGGCCGTAGGTGTACGCGTCCTCCAGCGCCAGCCAGGAGGCGGCGATCACGTTGTCGGCCACGCCCACCGTCGACCAGGTGGTGGTGCCGTCGGTGGACTCGATCAGCACCCGGGTCTTGGAGCCGGTGCCGTGCTGCCCCTCCAGGATGCGGACCTTGTAGTCCACCAGCTCGAAGGTGGCCAGCGGCGGGTAGATGCCCTCCAGGGCCGCGCGCAGCGCCTGGTCCAGCGCGTTGACCGGGCCGTTGCCCTCGCCGGTGGCGATCCGGCGCTCGCCCTTGGCCCACAGCTTGACGGTGGCCTCGTTGCCCGCGAAGCCCTTCGGGCCCTGCTCGCTGATGGTCCGCCAGGACTCCAGGGTGTAGAAGCGGTCCCGGCTGCCGCGCACCTCGTCGCGCAGCAGCAGCTCGAAGGAGGCGTCGGCGGACTCGTAGGTGTAGCCGAGGTTCTCCTGCTCCTTCACCTTGGCCACCACCCGGCCGGCCAGGTCCCGGTCGCTGGAGAGGTCGTAGCCGAGTTCCTTGCCCTTGAGCTCGACGGAGGCCCGGCCCGCCATGTCGGAGACCAGCATCCGCATGGTGTTGCCGACCCGCTCGGGGTCGATGTGCTGGTACAGGTCGGGGTCGACCTTGATCGCGGAGGCGTGCAGGCCCGCCTTGTGGGCGAAGGCCGAGAAGCCGACGTACGGCTGGTGGGTGGAGGGGGTCAGGTTGACCAGCTCGGCGATCGCGTGCGAGATCCGGGTCATCTCGGCCAGCCGGCCCGCGGGCAGCACCCGGCGGTCGTACTTGATCTCCAGTGCGCCGACCACCGGGAACAGGTTGGCGTTGCCGACCCGCTCGCCGTAGCCGTTGGCGGTGCACTGGACGTGGGTCGCGCCGGCGTCCACCGCGGCCAGGGTGTTGGCCACCGCGCAGCCGGTGTCGTCCTGGGCGTGGATGCCGAGCCTGGCACCCGTCCTGGCGAGCACGTCGGCGACGATCTCCCGGACGCCGCCCGGCAGCATCCCGCCGTTGGTGTCGCAGAGCACCACCACGTCCGCACCGGCCTCGTGCGCGGCACGGACCACCGCCACGGCGTACTCGGGGTTCGCCCGGTACCCGTCGAAGAAGTGCTCGCAGTCGATGAACACCCGCCGCCCCTGGGCGCGCAGGAACGCGACGCTGTCCCTGACCATCTCCAGGTTCTCGTCCAGGGTGGTGCGCAGCGCCAGCTCCACGTGCCGGTCGTGCGCCTTGGCCACCAGGGTGATCACGGGCGCGCCGGACGCGACCAGCGCGGCCAGCTGCGGGTCCTCCGCGGCCTTGCCGCCGGCCCTGCGGGTGGCGCCGAAGGCCACCAGCCGGGCGTGCTCCAGCTCCAGCTCGGCGGCGGCGCGGGCGAAGAACTCGGTGTCGCGCGGGTTGGCCCCGGGCCAGCCGCCCTCGATGAAGCCGACCCCGAACTCGTCCAGGTGCCGGGCGATGGCCAGCTTGTCCGCCACCGTCAGGTTGATGCCCTCCCGCTGTGCTCCGTCGCGCAGCGTGGTGTCGAAGACGTGGAAACTGTCGTCGGTACGGGTGACCTCGGTCATGACCCCTGGTTCTCCGTTTCGGGGAGGTTGGTACTGCTCTGCCGGATTTCGTCCCGGCTCCACTGTCCAGGATCCCGCGCGCGGTCCCGGTGTCCCCGGGCCCTTTGTGGGGGCCCTCGGCCGGTCCGGGGGAGGTGCTCGATGGGGCGGTGCCCACAAAGCAAAAGACCCCTCGCGGGTGCGAGAGGTCTGCGCGCGGGTCTGGACGCTCGTGGTCACTCCGCATCGGGTCCTGCGGGAGCGGTCACTGCGGACCGGCGCGCCTGCTGCTAATAATCATCGACAGCGTGGACACGCTCGCAGTCTGGCACAGCTTCCGGGATCCGGCCCGCCCCGTCTCGCGATGCGAAACGGGGCAGGCCGGGCGGGGTGCCGACTCAGACGATCTTGTGCAGCCAGCGGTGGGTGTCCGGGGTCTGGCCGCCCTGGATCGACAGCAGCGCGCGGCGCAGCTCCATGGTGACCGGGCCCGGCTCGCCGGCACCGACGGTCCAGTCGGCGGCGGCGGACTTCACCGAGCCGACCGGCGTGATGACGGCGGCGGTGCCGCAGGCGAAGACCTCGGTGAGGGTGCCGTCGGCGTTGGCCTGCTGCCACTCGTCGGTGGAGATCCGCCGCTCCTCGACGGCGTAGCCGAGGTCGGAGGCGAGCTGGAGCAGCGAGTCACGGGTGATGCCGGGCAGCAGGGCGCCGGACAGCTCCGGGGTGACGATCCTGGCGTCCTTGCCCTCGCCGAAGACGAAGTACAGGTTCATCCCGCCCATCTCCTCGACCCACCGGTGCTCGGCGGCGTCGAGCCAGACCACCTGGTCGCAGCCCTTCTCGGCGGCCTGGGCCTGGGCGACCAGCGAGGCGGCGTAGTTGCCGGCGCACTTGGCGGCGCCGGTGCCGCCGGGCGCGGCCCGGACGTACTCCTTGGAGAGCCAGACCGAGACCGGCTTGATGCCGCCCTGGAAGTAGGCGCCGGCCGGCGAGGCGATGATCATGAACAGGTAGGAGTTCGCCGGACGGACGCCCAGGCCGACCTCGGTGGCGAACATGAACGGGCGCAGGTAGAGGCTCTGCTCCGGCTCGTTCGGGACCCACTCCTGCTCCTGGCGGACCAGCAGCTCGACGGCCTCGACGAAGGTCTCCACCGGCAGCTCCGGCATCGCCAGGCGGCGGGCCGAGGCCTGGAAGCGGGCGGCGTTGGCCTCCGGGCGGAAGGTGGCGATGGAACCGTCGGCCTGGCGGTAGGCCTTCAGGCCCTCGAAGATCGCCTGGCCGTAGTGCAGGGTCATGTTCGCCGGGTCGATCTCCAGCGGCGCGTACGGCGCCAGCTGGGCGTCGTGCCAGCCCACGCCCTCGGTCCAGCGGATGGTGACCATGTGGTCGGTGAAGACCCGGCCGAAGCCGGGGTTGGCCAGCCGGGCCTCGCGCTCCGCTGCGGGCAGCGGGTGGGCGGAAGGCTTGAGGTCGAACGTGATGGGCGCCTGGGTGGCCGTGCTCATGGCTGTTTCCTTCACCGTGGGGTTGGTCCGGGCCGCCACCGCCTGCGGAAACGTTTCGGCAAAGATCGCCGAAACGGACGCAGAACGGCACGGCCCACTGTCGATACTCGCATCCAGAGGGCCGTGCCGAACAGCTGCCCGCCCTGTTTTCAGGACGGCAAGCTGCGGATATGCGGTCCGGCCCGCCGGGCCGGAACCTTGTCGGATCCGGCCCGCCGGCCGGAACCCCGCTCTCGGATCCGGCCCGCTAGCCGGATACTCGGGCGACGAGCGCGTCGCCGACCTGCGAGGTGCTGCGGGCGCCGGAGCGCTCGGTCAGGTCCGCGGCGACGGCGGCCTCGACCTTGGCGGCCTCGGCGGCGAAGCCGAGGTGCTCCAGCAGCATCGCGACCGACAGCACGGTGGCGGTCGGGTCGGCCTTGCCCTGGCCCGCGATGTCCGGCGCCGAACCGTGCACCGGCTCGAACATGGACGGGAACTCGCCGCTCGGGTTGATGTTGCCACTCGCGGCCAGGCCGATCCCGCCGGTGACGGCGGCGGCCAGGTCGGTCAGGATGTCGCCGAAGAGATTGTCGGTGACGATGACGTCGAACCGCTCCGGCTGGGTGACGAAGAAGATGGTCGCCGCGTCCACGTGCAGGTAGTCGGTGGTGACCTCGGGGAACTCCGCGCCGACCTCGGCGAAGATCCGCGTCCACAGGTGCCCGGCGTGCACCAGCACGTTGTTCTTGTGCACCAGGGTGAGCTTCTTGCGCGGCCGCGCCTGCGCCCGGCGGTAGGCGTCGCGCACCACGCGCTCGATGCCGTACGCGGTGTTCAGGCTGACCTCGGTGGCCACCTCCTGCGGCGTCCCGGTGCGCAGCGTGCCGCCGTTGCCGACGTACGGGCCCTCGGTGCCCTCGCGGACGACCACGAAGTCGATCTCCGGCTGACCGCCCAGCGGGGACTGCACGCCGGGGAAGAGCCGGCCCGGACGCAGGTTGATGTGGTGGTCGAAGGCGAACCGCAGCTTGAGCAGCAGCCCCCGCTCCAGCACGCCGGACGGCACACTCGGGTCGCCGATGGCGCCCAGCAGGATCGCGTCCTGCGACTTCAGCTCCGCCAGCACGTCGTCCGGGAGGGTCTCGCCGGTCCGGTGGTAGCGCCGGGCCCCGAGGTCGTACTCGGTGGTCTCCAGCTTCACGTCGGAGGGAAGCGCGACACTCAGGACCTTGAGGCCTTCGGCCACGACTTCCTGGCCGATGCCGTCACCGGGAACAACTGCGAGACGAATGGTGCGAGACATGCTCGGACCCTACTCCGCCGTCCCAGGTACTGACACCACGCGTCCACGATCCGGACGTTCAGGTCAGGTCGATCTCGATCTCGAAGGGCTGATCGACCTTCAGCTGCTTGTGGTAGATCCCGGTCGGGAAGTACCGCTTGGACGCCGGTTCAAGCTCGAACGTGTAAACCACAGGACGGCCCTCGTCGCACTCGACGCGCCAGAAGTGGCGAATGCCGGCAGCGGCGTACTTACGCGGCTTGATCTCCCGGTCACGCTCGCGGGACTCTTCGGAGACCACCTCGACCGCCAGAAGAACGTGCTCGGCGGGGAAGCCCGTCTGGCGATAGCCGGTGTCTGAGTCCTCGTGGACCACCAGCAGATCGGGCTCCGGTCGATTCCGGCGGTCGAGCGTGACCGTCATCTCGGGCCACACCTCCCAGCCTTCCGGAACCGCGGCCTCCAGCCCTCGCTCCAGCACACGCTTCGCTCGCACGTGGAGCTTTGTCTGTGGACTCGCGAAGATCAGGCTCCCGTCGAGCAGTTCGGTGTGCGGCGGGAGATCAGGCAGCCGGTCGAGGTCCTCTGCGGTGTAGCCACCAGCAGGAGGCCGAATCCAGTCGGGGTACGGCGCGATGCTCATGGCTCCTCCCATACGGGGATTCTGGCGGCCGTTCCAGGCTACTCGGCGAAACCGTCCCTGGAACCAGTCTTCCGAGGGAGCGCGCCGGGGGCGGTGGGGCGCCCCCGGCGCGGCGGTCACGGCAGGTCGAGCACCTGGGCCCGCCGGCCGGCCGGGTTGAGGTGGTACAGCAGCAGGAGCCGCGTGGGGTCGCCCTCCGCCCGGTGCGCGGCGAGGGCGGCGCCGGGGCCCGCCGGGGCCATCACGGCGGCCGGGCCGGTGAGGCCGGCCTGCGCGGTGAGCGCCGGGTGCAGGACGTCCAGGGGGACGGACGGGCGGGTGCCGTCCAGCCCGATGGCGGAGAGGGCCTCGGCCACGTCCGGTGTGCCGCCCCCGGTGTAGCCGGTCCACACGCCGTAGTGGACGGTGCTGTGCCCGGGCGTGATGCCGGGCAGGGCGCTCAGCCGGACGGGCAGCAGCAGGACGTCACTGTCCAGCAGCCCGGTGTCGGTGTCGCCCCAGCGGGCGTTGAGCGGCTGGACGTCGAGTTCGGCCCCGGTGCGGGCGTCAAGGGCCCGGGAGACCAGGACGTCGCCGCCGCGCTGCCGGTCGGCCTTGAGGATGACGTCGGTGCTGCCGTCGCCGTCGGTGTCCAGCGCCACCCGCACCCCGTACAGTCCCACCGGGGTCACCGCGGGCGCCCACAACTGCGCTCCCACGTACAGCAGTTCGGAGTCGACGGCGGCGCCCGCCGCGCGCAGGTCGGCGGACCGCTCGCCCGGGTGCTCGACGCAGGTCTCCTCCTCCGCCGGGTCCGTCCCCTCCCCCGCGTCCGCGGGCCGGATGCCCGCGCCCGGCCGGGCCGCCGC
>NZ_MSJQ01000162.1 GCF_014596515.1 Streptomyces sp. CBMA156 | reverse complement strand
CGCGCGCCACCGTCGCCCGCCCTCACCGAGCGCCACGCCGCCCGCCGGCACCCGCCCGCCCGGTCACCCGGCCTCACCGGGCCTCACCAGCCGCTGAGCCTCGCGGCCGCCTCGTGCAGGGCGAGCTCCAGCAGCATCGGGTCGGTGAGCCGCCCGGACCCGTCGGGCGGGACCAGCCAGCGCACGCCCCGGCTGCTGCGCTCGGGGTGCGGGACGACGATCCAGGTGCCCTCCCCCGCACTGCGCACCCCGGTGCCGATCCAGCGGGAGGCGGTGCCGACGGGCACCAGGAAGTTGACGTGCTCGCCCCCGAAGTCGGTGAGGACCGGACCGCGGGTGCGCGGGTCCAGGACCTCCAGGGCCGGGCGCCCGAGCCGTCCGGGGACGGAGAGGACGTCCCAGCGTCGGCCGGCCGGCAGCAGCATCAGGCCCAGCCCGGTGCGCTCCCACTGCTCCCGGAAGGACTCCGGGTCCGGTGCCACCTGGGCGAGCCAGTGCAGTCCGGTGGTCTCCATAGTCGTGTCCCCGCTTCTTACCGTTCGTCCTGTTCGGAGACGGCGGGAAGACCGAGACCCGCCGTCACCAAGGAGAGGCGGACGGCGGGTCCCGATTACACGACTACGGAGCACCCGACCGGGGGACTTTCACGCGTCAGCTGTCGAAGCCCAGTCCCAGCCGGTCGAGGGTGCGCAGCCAGAGGTTGCGGTGGCCGCCGGTGCGGTCCGCCCGTTCCAGGGACCGGGTGGTGAGTTCGATCCCGGCCCAGCGCACCGGCTCGGGCGGGAACGGCAGCGGCTTGCTGCGCACCATGTCCAGCGAGGTGCGCTCGGTGCGCTCCCCTGCGAGCAGGTCGAGCATCACCTCGGCGCCGAAGCGGGTCGCGCCGACGCCGAGCCCGGTGTAGCCGACCGCGTACGCGACCTTGCCCCGGTAGCCGGTGTCGAAGAAGGCGGAGAACCGGCTGCAGGTGTCGATGGCACCGCCCCAGGCGTGGCTGAAGCGCAGCCCCTCCAGCTGCGGGAAGCAGCGGAAGAAGTGGTTGGCCAGGGTGCGGAAGGTCTCCGGCCGCTGGTCGTACTCGTGCCGGACGTGGCCGCCGAAGTGGTAGACCGCGTCGTAGCCGCCCCAGAGGATCCGGTTGTCGGCGGAGAGCCGGAAGTAGTGGAACTTGTTGGCGCTGTCGCCGAGGCCCTGCCGGCCGCGCCAGCCGATCGAGGCGAGCTGCTCGTCGCTGAGCGGCTCGGTCATCAGCGCGTAGTCGTACACCGGGACGACGTACGGGCGGACCCGCTTGAGCAGGGACGGGAACACGTTGGTGCCGAGGGCGACCTTGCGGGCGAGGACCCGGCCGTACGGGGTGCGGACGGCCATGCCGCTGCCGTGCTCCCGCAGGTCGGTGGCCCTGGTGTGCTCGAAGATCCGCACGCCCTGGCCCAGGCAGGCGTCCTTGAGGCCCCAGGCGAGCTTGGCGGGGTGGACCATCGCCACGCCCTCCTTGTCCCAGAGGCCGCCGAGGAAGGTCGGCGAGTCCACCTCGGCGCGCAGCTGGTCGGCGTCCAGGACGGTGATGTCGAAGCCGTACCGGGCGACCGCCTCGGCGATCTCGTGGAGCTCCTCGACCTGGTGGGGCTGGGTGGCGACGTCGATCTCGCCGGTGCGCTCCCACTCGGCGTCGATGCCGTAGCGCTTGAGGGTGGCCTCGATGCCGTCGAGGTTGGCGGCACCGAGCCGCTCCAGCTGGGCCAGCTCGGACGGCCAGCGGTCCAGGCCGTTGCCGAAGCCGTGGGTGAGGCTGGCCGCACAGAACCCGCCGTTGCGCCCGGACGCGGCCCACCCGACCTCGTTGCCCTCGACCAGCACGACGTCCAGCGAGGGGTCGCGCTCCTTGGCGATGAGGGCGGTCCACAGGCCGGAGTAGCCGCCGCCGACGACCAGCAGGTCGCAGGTGGTGTCGCCGACCAGGGCGGGCAGCGCCGCCGGCCGGCCGGGATCCTCCAGCCAGAAGGGGGTGGGCCTGGCGTCACTGAGCGCGCGGGCGGAGTCCATGCATTATCAGCCACTTTCTAGGAATAGATGACGGTTTCGCGTGTCACCGCTGCCGACCGTACGTCAGGCGGTGGCCTTCCGGCGGTTGCCCAGCCACTGGCCGCCGACGGTCAGCAGGACGGCGGCGAGGAACATCGCGGTGCCGATGACGTTCACCTGCACCGGGATGCCGCGCTGCGAGGCGCCCCAGACGAACATCGGGAAGGTGACCGTGGTCGGGCCCGAGTTGAACTGGGTGATGATGAAGTCGTCGAAGGAGAGCGCGAAGCTGAGCAGCGCGCCCGCCGCGATGCCGGGCGCCGCCAGCGGCAGGGTGACCCTCAGGAAGGTCTGGGTGGGGGTCGCGTAGAGGTCCTGGGCGGCCTGTTCGAGCCTCGGGTCCATGCTCATCACGCGTGCCTTGACCGCCGTCACCACGAAGCTGAGGCAGAACATGATGTGCGCGATGAGGATGGTGGTGAAGCCGAACGGGATGCGCATGTTGAGGAAGAGCGTCCCGAGCGAGGCGGCCATGACCACCTCGGGCATGGCCATCGGCAGGAAGATCATCGCGGTGGTGGCCGAGCGGCCGCGGAAGCGGTGGCGGGCCAGCGCGAAGGCGACCATGGTGCCGAGCACGGTGGCGCCGATGGTGGCGAGCACCGCGATCTGCAGGCTGAGCGAGAGCGACTGGCACATGTCGGCCACGCCGCAGGGGTTCGTCCAGGCGTCGGTGGAGAACTCGTTCCACTCGTAGTTGAACTTGCCCACCGGCTTGTTGAACGAGAAGGCGAGCACGACCAGGTTGGGCAGCACCAGGTAGGCGAGGGCCAGCAGGCCGGCCAGCACCACCAGGTGGGCGCGGATCCACTTGAACATCCGGGACATCAGACCAGATCCTCCGTCCCGGCCTTGCGCATGTAGACCGTCACCATGCCCAGGATGAGGGCCATCAGGATGAAGCTCAGCGCGGCCGCCGTGGGGTAGTCGAGCACGTTCAGGAACTGCTTCTGGATGCCGTTGCCGACCATCTGCTCGCTCGGCGAGCCCAGCAGCTGGGCGTTGATGTAGTCGCCGGAGGCGGGGATGAAGGTCAGCAGGGTGCCCGCGACCACGCCCGGCAGCGAGATCGGGAAGGTGACCTTGCGGAAGGTGGTGAACGGCCGGGCGTAGAGGTCGCCGGCCGCCTCGTGCAGGCGCGGGTCGATCCGCTCCAGCGAGGTGTACAGCGGCAGGATCATGAACGGCAGGAAGTTGTACGTCAGACCGCAGACCACCGCGAGCGGCGTGGCCAGCACCCGGTCGCCCGAGGTGAGGCCGAGCAGGTTGGTGACGTCCAGGACGTGCAGCGCGTCCAGCGCGCCGACCACCGGGCCGCCGTCGGACAGGATGGTCTTCCAGGCCAGCGTGCGGATCAGGAAGCTGGTGAAGAACGGCGCGATGACCAGGACCAGGATGACGTTGCGCCAGCGCTTGCTGGCCTTGAAGGCGATCGTGTACGCGAGCGGGTAGCCGACGGCCAGGCAGAGCACGGTGGCGACGGCCGCGTACGAGAACGAGCGCAGGAAGTGCCACCTGTACTCGACCAGGGCGTCCCAGTAGGTCGAGAAGTGCCAGGTGACCTTGAAGCCCTCTTCGAGCGAGCCGGTCTGCAGCGACGTCGACCCCTGGTAGAGCATCGGGACGGCGAAGAACACGACCAGCCAGGCGATGCCGGGCAGCAGCAGCCAGTACGGGGTGAGCTTGCGCCTCCGCTTGGGCGACGCGGGTTCCGCCAGGGGGCCGCCGTCGGGGGGTATCGGCTGCGGCGGCGCGGCCGCGGTGGTGGCGGTCATGCGGCCTCCTCCGCGGTGCCCGCGTCGATCGCCTGCGCGGCGTCCAGGGCGAAGGAGTGCGCGGGGTTCCAGTGCAGCAGGACGGGCGCCCCGGGGACGACCCGGGCGTCGCGCTCCATGTTCTGCTCGAAGACGGTGACCTCCTGGCCGCCGTCGGTGCGCACCACGTACTGGGTGGAGACGCCGATGAAACTGGAGTCGAGCACCGTGCCGGCCAGCCGGTTGCGGCCGTCGGCGACCTGCTCGGAGGCGTGGGTGATGGTGATCTTCTCCGGGCGCACGCCCAGGTGGACGCGCTTGGCGTCGGTGGCGCAGCGCGCCTTCGGCACCGCGAGCCGGGCGCCGGCCGTGCTGAGCAGCAGGTCGCCGCCCTCGGTGCCGGTGACCTCGGCGGGCAGCAGGTTGGACTGGCCGAGGAAGTTGGCCACGAAGGTGGTGGCGGGGTTCTCGTACAGATCGGCGGGCGCGCCCAGCTGCTCGACCCGGCCGCCGTTCATCACCGCGATGGTGTCGGCCATGGTCATGGCCTCCTCCTGGTCGTGGGTGACGTGCACGAAGGTGATGCCGACCTCGGTCTGGATCCGCTTGAGCTCCAGCTGCATCTGGCGGCGGAGCTTGAGGTCGAGCGCACCGAGCGGCTCGTCCAGGAGCAGCACCTGCGGGTGGTTGATCAGGGCGCGGGCGACCGCGACGCGCTGCTGCTGGCCGCCGGAGAGCTGGTGCGGCTTGCGCCGGGCGTACTGGCCGAGTTCGACCAGCTCCAGCATGTCGTCGACCTGCTTCCTGACGTCCTTCCTGCCGCGCCGGCGCAGGCCGAAGGCGACGTTCTCGAAGATGTCCAGGTGCGGGAAGAGCGCGTAGCTCTGGAAGACGGTGTTCACCGGCCGCTTGTACGGGGGCAGGGCGGTGACGTCCTGGCCGCCGATCAGGACGGTGCCGCCGGTGGGCTCCTCCAGGCCGGCGATCATGCGCAGGGTGGTGGTCTTGCCGCAGCCGGAGGCGCCGAGCAGGGCGAAGAACGATCCCTGCGGGACGGTCAGGTCGAGCGGGTGGACGGCGGTGAAGGAGCCGTAGGTCTTGCCGATGCCGGTGAGCCGGACGTCGCCGCCGACGGCCGTGTCACGCTGCTGGTCTGTCATGGCGTGGTGTCTTCCTGGGTTCTCTGCCGGGAGTGGGGGTCAGGCGCCGATGAGCTTGGAGAACTTCTGCTCGAAGTCGCTCTCCTCGCTCTCGGAGAGCGTGCGGAACACGTGCGCCTTGACCGCCATCTCGGGGGTGGGTACGACCAGCGGGTTGGCCGCGGTGTCCGGAGCGATGCCGACGAGCTCGTCCTTCATCCCGGTGACGGCGGAGACGAAGCCGATGCCCGCGACCAGCTGCGCCGCGATCTTCGGCTGGTAGTAGAAGTCGATCAGCTTCTCCGCGTTCGTCTTGTGCTGCGCCTTGGCCGGGACCAGCATGTTGTCGGTCGAGGCGATGTAGCCCTTCTCCGGGATCACGAACTCGATGTCCGGGTTGTCGGCGCGCAGCTGGATCAGGTCGCCGCCCCAGGCGACGCAGGCCGCGATGTCGCCCGCGGAGAGCTCCTGGCCGTAGTCGTTGCCGGTGAAGCGGCGGATCTGCTTGCTGTCGACGGCCTTCTGGAGGCGGGCGACCGCGCCGTCGTAGTCGTCGGCGGTGAACCTGGTGACGTCCTTGCCCTGGTCCAGCAGGACCATCCCGACGGAGTCGCGCATCTCGGAGAGGAAGGTGACCCGGCCCTTGAGGTCGGGGTCGTCCAGCAGCTGGGAGACGCTGGTGACCTCCTTGCCCCTGGTCGCCTTCCGGTTGTACGCGACGACGGTCTGGATGCCGGCCCACGGGTAGGTGTAGAGCCGGCCCGGGTCCCAGTCGGGGGCGCGGAAGCGCGACTCGATGGTGGTGATCGCGGTGGTGACGTTCGCCGGGTTGAGCTTCTGCGCCCAGCCGAGCCGGATCAGCCGGGCGGCCATCCAGTCGGTGAGCACCACCAGATCGCGGCCGGTGTCCTGGCCGGAGGCGAGCTGCGGCTTGATCTTGCCGAAGAACTCGACGTTGTCGTTGACGTCCTCGGTGTACCTGACCTTGATCCCGGTGGCCTCGGTGAAGGCCTCCAGGGTGCCGTGCTTCTCCTTGTCCTTCTCGTCCGCGTCCACGTACAGCGGCCAGTTGGAGAAGGCGACCTCCTTCTGCGTCTCCGAGCGGTCCTCGGCGGCGTTCGCGGTCGAGTCGCCGCTCACCCGGGGGGCCGCCGGGATGCCGCAGGCGGCCAGGGTGCCCGCTCCCGCGGTCAGGGCGGCGGCACGCAGCAGGGTGCGGCGGCCGAGCGCGGCCCGACCGCTGGTCAGACTGCGTTCCCAGGCCCTTCGGACCGGTTCGGGCAGACCGTCGGTGAGCTCGTTGAACGCCATGGAACGGGCCTCCTGGAGGAGAGGGGGTGTGGGGGCACCCGCTGGGGCCGGGGGTTATCTGTCTCCGAAGACGGTGCGGTGCCAGTCCTTGCGGGCCACCGCCGTGGTGTCGAACATGACGTGCTTGACCTGGGTGTACTCGTCCAGCGAGTACTGGGACATGTCCTTGCCGTAGCCGGACGCCTTGTAGCCGCCGTGCGGCATCTCGCTGATGATCGGGATGTGGTCGTTGACCCAGACACAGCCGGCCGCGATCTCCCGGGTCGCGCGCAGCGAGCGGTGCACGTTGCTCGTCCAGGCGGAGGCGGCCAGGCCGTACGGGGTGTCGTTGGCCAGCCGCAGGCCCTCGTCGTCGCCGTCGAAGGGCAGCACGGCCAGCACCGGGCCGAAGATCTCGCCCTGCACGACCTCGCTGTCCTGGGCCGCGCCGGTGATCAGGGTGGGCGGGAAGTACGCGCCCCGGGTGAGGTCGGTGCCGTCGTGGCCCTTCTCCGGGACCCGGCCGCCGGTGACCACCGTGGCGTACGAGCGGGCGCGCTCCACGAAGCCGGCCACCCGGTCCCGGTGGGCGTAGGAGACCAGCGGGCCGAGGTCGGTGTGCGGGTTCAGCGGGTCGCCGGTCCGGATCGCCGCGTACAGCTCGGCCACCCCGGCCACGAAGGCGTCGTAGAGCGGGCGCTGGACGTAGGCGCGGGTGGCGGCGGTGCAGTCCTGGCCGCCGTTGATCAGCGAGGCGGCGACCGCGCCGTGCACCGCGGCGTCCAGGTCGGCGTCGTCGAAGACCACGAACGGGGCCTTGCCGCCGAGTTCCAGGTGGGTGCGCTTGACGCTCGCGGTGGCGATCTCGGCGACCCGCCTGCCGACGCCGGTGGAGCCGGTGAAGGAGACCATCGCGACGTCCGGGTGCCCGACCAGGTGCTCGCCCGCGGTGCGCCCGGCGCCGGTGACCACGTTGACCACGCCGTCCGGGATGCCCGCGGCGGTGCAGGCCCGGGCGAACATCAGCGAGGTGAGCGGGGTCAGTTCGGCGGGCTTGAGCACGATGGTGTTGCCCGCGGCGATCGCCGGGAGGATCTTCCAGGCGGCCATCTGCAGCGGGTAGTTCCACGGCGAGATCGAGCCGACCACGCCCACCGCCTCGCGCCGCACGTACGAGGTGTGGTCGCCGGAGTACTCGCCGGCCGCCTTGCCCTCCAGGTTGCGGGCCGCGCCGGCGAAGAAGGCGGCGTTGTCGACGGTGCCAGGCACGTCGAACTCGGTGGCCAGCCTGACCGGCTTGCCGGTCTGTGCCGTCTCCACCCGGGCCAGGTCGTCGGCGGCGTCGGCCAGGACGGCGGCCAGCCTGGTCAGCGCCTCGGAGCGCGCGCCTGGGGTGGCCGAGGACCAGCCGGGCAGGGCGGCCTTCGCGGCGGCGACGGCGGTGTCCACGTCCTCGGTGGTGGCCAGCGCGACCTGCTCGACCACACTGCCGTCGGCGGGGTTGACGACCTGGAAGGGTTCGCCGCTCCCCCGGGTCTGGCGGCCCGCGATGTACTGCGCGCCCGGGCCGAAGTCGGTCAGGTCCATCTGATTCCTCCAAGTGCCGTGGTTCGACCGCTGCGGGGTCACGCGTCCGCGGTGGGGGTCTGCGGTCCCGCTGACCTTGCCTGCTGCGGGGGCGGGGTGACAAGGGTCACTCCGACAGTCTCGGCACGAAGGGCCTTACAGGATGCAAGGGTGCGCGCAGGGCAACAGGTCGTCGGGGGGATGGATGATTTACCTGACACCCTGATCCACCGGAGCCTCCCGCTCCGGTTTCCCACCGCCCCGGAGGCCCGCGATGCTCCCCACCGTCGCCCGAGTCCTCGACCTGGACGTGATGCGGCGCGGCCTGCCCCAGGTGGTGGCCGGCGCCGACCACCTGGAGCGGCCGGTCCGCTGGGTCCACGTCAGCGAGCTGCCGGACGTCGCCGGGATGCTCCGCGGCGGCGAGCTGGTGCTGACCACCGGCATCGCGCTGCCCGAGGACCGCGAGGGCCTCGCCCGCTACGTCCGCGAGCTGGACGACGTCGGGGTGGCCGGCCTGGTCGTCGAGTTCGGGCGGCGCTACTTCGACTCGCTCCCCCGCGCCCTGGTCAACGCCGCCGAGCAGCGCGGACTGCCGCTGATCACGCTCCGCCGCGAGCTGCGCTTCGTCGCCGTCACCGAGGCCGTGCACGCACTGGTGGTCAACGCCCAGCTGGAACAGCTGCGGGCCTCCGAATCCGTCCACCAGGTCTTCAACGAGCTGGTCGTGGAGGGCGCCGAACCGCCCGAGGTGATCCGCCAGGTGGCCCGGATGGCCGGCGGCCCCGTCATCCTGGAGAACCTGGCCCACCAGGTGCTCGCCCACGACACCGCCGGACGCCCCGAGGCCGAGGTGCTGGAGGACTGGGAGCGCCGCTCGCGCGGGGTCCGTCCGGCCGGCCGCACCGGCCACGACCCGCGCAGCGGCTGGCTGGTCACCACCGTCGGTGCCCGCGGCCAGGACTGGGGCCGGCTGGTGCTGGTGCAGGAGCCGGGACCACTGCCCGAGGGCGAGGCCCACCCGCACACCATGCTGCTGGAGCGCGGCGCCTCCGCGCTGGCGCTCAACCGGCTGGTGGTCCGCGACCGGGAGAGCCTGGAGCGGCAGACCCACCGCACCCTGCTCTCCGGCATCCTCACCCACGCGCTGACCGTCTCCGAGGCGGCGCTGCGCGCCCAGGCCCTCGGCGTCCCGCTGGAGGGCCGCCGGCTGGTCGGCGTGGTGCTGCGCCAGCGGCGCGGGCCGATCCCGGCCGCGCTGGAGGCACAGGCCAGGCTGCGGGACTTCACCGAGCTGGCCGCCGGCGCGGCCCGGGCCTGCCGGCTCTCCGCCCTGGTCGGCGCGCTGGACGACGAGGCCGTCGGCCTGCTGGTCACGCTCGGCACCCAGCAGGACGAGCACGCCGCGCTGGACGCCCTCTCGGCCGCGCTGCGCCGGATGTCGGCCGAGTCCGGACGGGAGGGCGCCGACCCGGCCGGCCCGGTGGTCGCGGTCGGCTCCTCGGTCGGCTCGGTGCGCGACGCCCGGCGCACCCTGCTGGAGGCCACCCAGGTCGCCGACGCCGCCCTGCACGACGCGCCCGGCGGCCGCAGCTCCTCCTACTACCGGCTGCCGGACGTCCGGCTGCGCGGCCTGCTCCACCTGCTGCGCGACGACGCCCGGCTGCAGACCTACGTGGAACGGGAGTTGGGCCCGCTGCTGGCCCACGACGCCGAACACAACGGCCAGTTGGTGCAGATGCTGCGGATCTACCTGGAGCAGGGCCGGAACAAGTCGGCCGCGGCGGACGCCGCGCACCTGTCCCGGCCGTCCTTCTACGACCGGCTGCACAAGGTCGAGCGGATCCTCGGGGTCGACCTCGACCAGGTGGAGTCCTGCCTCTCCCTGCACGTGGCGCTGCTCGCCCTGGACGCCGTACGGCGCTGAGGCCCGCGCCTCGCACCCCGGTGCCCCTCACGCCCCGGCAGCCCTCGCGCCCCGGTGCCCCTCACGCCCTGCACCTTTCACACCCCGGTGATGCGCCCCCAGACCTTGTGCAGCTCAGGCCGCTCCGCCGAGGTGACGTCGCGCATGGTGCGCAGCCGGGCGCGCATCTCCTCGGTCGGGAAGACCAGCGGGTTCTCGGCGAGTTCGGCCTTCTCCTTGTCGCCGCTGGCCGCCAGCACCTCGCGGGCGGCCGGCACCGGGCAGATGTACTGGACGAACGCGGCGAGTTCGGCGGCCACCTCGGGCTGGTAGTAGTGGTCGATCAGCAGCTCGGCGTTGCGCTTGTGGGCGGCCCGGTTGGGGATCATCAGGCTCTCGGCCCACAGCTCGCCGCCCTCCTCCGGCACCACGAACTCGATGTCCGGGTTCTCTGCGGTGAGCTGGACGGCGTCGCCGGAGTAGGCCTGGCAGGCGATCGCCGCACCGGAGGCGAGGTCGCTGGTGTAGTCGTTGCCGGTGAAGCGCCGGACGTGGCCGCTGTCGACCACCTTCTGCACCAGGTCCATCGCCTTGTGGGCGTCGTCGTCGCTGAACTCCGCGATGTCCGCGCCCTGGGAGAGCATCAGCAGCCCGAGCGCCTCGTCGAGCCCGGCGAACAGCGTGACCCGGCCCTTGAGGTCGGGGGCCCACAGGTCCCCGGTGGACCTGATCTCCCGGCCGAGCGCCTTGCGGTTGTAGGCGATGCCGGTGATCCCGGACTGCCACGGCACGCTGCGCCGGCGACCGGGGTCGAAGGACGGGTCGGCGAGCTGCGGGTCCAGGTTGGCCGTCACGTTGGGCAGGTTGGCCCGGTCCATCGCCTGCACCCAGCCCAGCGAGACGTACCGCCCGGCCATCCAGTCGCTGATCACCATCAGGTCCCGGCCGGGGGCGGCACCCTGGGTGAGCACCGGGCTGATCTTGCCGAAGAACTCGTCGTTGTCGTTGATGTCCTCGGTGTAGGTGACCGCGATCCCGGTCTTCTCCCTGAAGGCGTCCAGGGTCGGACGCCCGCCCTCGTCGTCGGTGTCGATGTACTGCGTCCAGTTGGAGAAGGCGAGCCGCCTGTCGCTCTCCGAGCGGTCCGGCGCCGAGCGGCGGTCCTCGGCCACGTACGCGGACGGGATGCCGCAGCCGGTGAGCGTGCCCGCGCCGAGCAGCGCGGCCCCGCCGAGCACGGAACGCCGGCGCACTGCCGGGGAGTCGGACGGACGGCGGGTCAGGGTGGAGCTGCTGGGCATGGCGGGGGCCTTCCGGAGCGTGGGACGGCCCCGGACACACACACGCGCGGGTGTCCGGGGCCGTCCTGGGAGATACGTCGTCCTGGTCGGTACGTCAGACGGTGTGGGCGTCGGTGAGCGTCAGCACCTCGTCCAGCACCGCGAGGCCGGCCTTGGCCTCCTCCTCGGTGACGGTGCACGGCGGGACGACGTGGAAGCGGTTCATGTTGACGAACGGCCAGAGCCCGCGCTGCTTGCAGGCGGCGGCCAGCTCGCCCATCGGCGCGTTGTCGGCGCCGGCCGCGTTGTACGGGACCATCGGCTCGCGGGTCTCCCGGTCCTTCACCAGGTCGAGCGCCCAGAACACCCCGAGGCCGCGGACCTCGCCGATCGACGGGTGCCGCTCGGCCAGCTCGCGCAGGCCGGGGCCGAGCACGGTCTCGCCGATGTGCCTGGCGTTCTCGACGATGCCCTCCTCCGCCATGGTGGTGATGGTCGCCACCGCGGAGGCGCAGGCCAGCGGGTGGCCGGAGTAGGTGAGCCCGCCGGGGAAGGCCCGCTCGGCGAAGGTGGCCGCGATCTCGCCGCTGATCGCCACGCCGCCCAGCGGCACGTAGCCCGAGTTGACGCCCTTGGCGAAGGTGAGCAGGTCCGGGGTGACGCCCCAGTTGTCGGCGGCGAACCACTCGCCGGTGCGGCCGAAGCCCGCCATCACCTCGTCCAGGATGAACACGATCCCGTGGCGGTCGCAGATCTCCCGCACCCCGGCCAGGTAGCCGGCCGGCGGGACCAGGACGCCCGCGGTGCCCACCACGGTCTCCAGGATGATCGCCGCGACGGTGGCAGGACCCTCGAACGCGATCACCTGCTCCAGGTGCTCCAGCGCGCGCTCGCACTCCTGCGCCTCGTTCTCGGCGTGGAAGTTGGAGCGGTAGGGGTACGGCCCCCAGAAGTGCACCACCCCGGAGACGCCGGTCTCGTTGGGCCAGCGCCGTGGGTCGCCGGTGAGGGCGATCGCGTTGGCGGTGGCACCGTGGTACGAGCGGTAGGTGGACAGCACCTTCTGCCGGCCGGTGTGCAGCCGGGCCATCCGGATGGCGTTCTCGTTGGCCTCGGCGCCGCCGTTGGTGAAGAAGATCTTGTCCAGGTCGCCGGGGGTGCGCTCGGCGATCAGCCGGGCGGCCTCGCTGCGCGACTCGACCGCGAAACCGGGCGCGATGGTGCAGAGCTTCGCCGCCTGCTCCTGGATCGCGGCGACCACCCTCGGGTGCTGGTGCCCGATGTTGGTGTTGACCAGCTGCGAGGAGAAGTCGAGGTAGCGGTTGCCGTCGTAGTCCCAGAAGTACGAGCCCTCGGCGCCGGCCACCGCGAGGGGGTCGATCAGCGCCTGGGCGGACCACGAGTGGAAGACGTGCGCACGGTCGGCGGCCTTGACCGCCTTTCCGGCGGCAGGGTCAGCGGTGGGGATGCTCATGCCGGTAAGGCTAGGACGGCCCGTCCCCGAAGGGCAGTTCCATCGTGTCAGCCGGTCGCGCCAACCGTCGACAGGGTGCAAAGGGACAGGGCCCGGGTCGACGAGACCCGGGCCCACTGTCGCATCAGCCGATCATCAGATCGCGATCATCCTGCGCTCGACGGCCATGACCCGCCAGATCGCGGTCATCCTGCGCTCAATGGCCATGACTCGCTAGATCGCGGTCATCCTGCGCTCAATGGCCATGACTCGCTAGATCGCGGTCATGACGTGCTTCACCCGGGTGTAGTCCTCGAAGCCGTACGCCGACAGGTCCTTGCCGTAGCCGGACTTCTTGAAGCCGCCATGCGGCATCTCGGCGACCAGCGGGATGTGGGTGTTGATCCAGACACAGCCGAAGTCCAGGCGGCGCGACATCCGCATGGCGCGGGCGTGGTCCTTGGTCCACACCGAGGAGGCCAGCGCGAACTCGACGCCGTTGGCGTACTCGACGGCCTGGTCCTCGTCGGTGAACTTCTGCACCGTGATGACCGGGCCGAAGACCTCGTTCTGGATGATCTCGTCGTCCTGGTTCAGGCCGGAGACGACGGTCGGGGCGTAGAAGTAGCCCTTGTCGCCGACCCGGTGGCCACCGGCCTCGACCTTGGCGTGCGCGGGCAGCCGCTCGATGAAGCCGGAGACCTGCTTCAGCTGGTTGGCGTTGTTCAGCGGGCCGTACAGCACGTCCTCGTCGTCCACGCCACCGGTCTTGGTCTCGGCCGCGGCCTTGGCCAGCGCCTCGACGAAGGCGTCGTGGATCGACTCGTGCACCAGCACGCGGGTGGCGGCGGTGCAGTCCTGGCCGGCGTTGAAGTAGCCCGCCACCGAGATGCCCTCGACGGCCTCGGCGATGTCGGCGTCCTCGAAGACCACGACCGGGGCCTTGCCGCCCAGCTCCAGGTGGACGCGCTTGACGTCCTTGGAGGCCGACTCGGCGACCGAGATGCCGGCGCGCACCGAGCCGGTGATGGAGGCCATCGCCGGGGTCCTGTGCTCGACCATCAGCTTGCCGGTCTCGCGGTCGCCGCAGATGACGTTGAAGACGCCGGCCGGCAGCTCCAGGTCCTTGAGGACGCCGCCGATGATCTCGGCCAGCAGCACGGTGGAGGCCGGGGTGGTGTCCGACGGCTTCAGCACGACGGCGTTGCCCGCGGCGATGGCCGGGGCGAACTTCCAGACGGCCATCATCATCGGGTAGTTCCACGGCGCGACCTGGGCACAGACGCCGACCGGCTCGCGGCGGATGATCGAGGTCATCCCGTCCATGTACTCACCGGCGGCCTTGCCCTCCAGCAGGCGGGCGGCACCGGCGAAGAAGCGGATCTGGTCCACCATCGGACCGATCTCCTCGGAGAGGGTCATCGCGCGGGGCTTGCCGGTGTTGCGCACCTCGGTGTCGACGATCTCGTCGGCCCGGGCCTCGACCGCGTCGGCGATCTTCAGCAGCAGCTTCTGCCGGGTGCTCGGGGTGGAGTCGCGCCAGATCGGGAACGCAGCCGCGGCGGAGGCCATGGCCGCGTCGACGTCGGCGGCACCGGACAGCGGCGACGTCGCGTACGCCTCGCCGGTGGTCGGGTCGACGATGTCGAGCGTGCGGCCGTCGGCCGCGTCGACGAACTCACCGTTGATGTAGTTGCGCAGCGTGCGAAGGTCGCTCACGGGTCTCTCCTCGGTCTGGGCCTGCGGCGTTGCAGATTCCGGCGCCATGGTACGTCGGCGGATACGGCATACGAAGGGTGCCGCCGAGTGGCCGCGTCCGGAGCGACGCGGTCCACTGGTGGCGGTATGTGCGCCGCCCCTCGGGGTCGCGCGCGTACGGTGTCAGGGTAGCCGCACGACTGCTGGTATCGACAGACCGAGTGCGCTTGGGCGATGAAATCCGCATGTGTTTTCCAAGATCACAACGAAATCAGCAGGTTCCTCGCTTGCGAACACGAGAGCGATCAGGCACAGTGGCCGCGTGGCCAACCGCGACCGGAACGCCAGCGTTCCCCTCGACGCCGCCTCCAAGGCGATCATCGAGCAGCTCCAGGAGGACGGGCGCCGCCCGTACGCCGCCATCGGCAAGGCCGTCGGCCTGTCCGAGGCGGCCGTGCGGCAGCGCGTCCAGAAGCTGCTCGACCAGGGCGTGATGCAGATCGTCGCCGTCACGGACCCGCTCACCGTCGGCTTCACCCGCCAGGCGATGGTCGGTATCCGGGTCGAGGGTGACATCGAGCCCGTCGCCGACGCGCTGGCCGCCCTCGACGAGGTCGACTACGTCGTCTGCACCGCAGGCTCGTTCGACCTCCTGGCCGAACTGGTCTGCGAGGACGACGAGCACCTGCTCGAACTGATCAACAAGCGCATCCGCGCCCTTCCCGGCGTGCGGAGCACCGAGAGCTTCGTTTACCTGAAGCTCCGGAAACAGACCTACACCTGGGGCACCCGATGACAGCCGACCCGGCGCAGAAGGACCTTTCCAAGACCGCCTACGACCACCTGTGGATGCACTTCACCCGCATGTCGTCGTACGAGAACTCCCCCGTGCCGACGATCGTCAAGGGCGAGGGCACCTACGTCTGGGACGACAAGGGGCGCAAGTACCTCGACGGCCTCGCCGGCCTGTTCGTCGTGCAGGCCGGCCACGGCCGCGAGGAGCTCGCCGAGGCCGCCGCCAAGCAGGCCAAGGAGCTCGCCTTCTTCCCGGTGTGGAGCTACGCCCACCCGAAGGCCGTCGAGCTGGCCGAGCGCCTGGCCAACTACGCCCCGGGCGACCTGAACAAGGTCTTCTTCTCCACCGGCGGCGGCGAGGCCGTCGAGACCGCCTGGAAGCTCGCCAAGCAGTACTTCAAGCTGACCGGCAAGCCGACCAAGTACAAGGTCATCTCGCGCGCCGTCGCCTACCACGGCACCCCGCAGGGCGCGCTGTCGATCACCGGCCTGCCGGGCCTGAAGGCCCCGTTCGAGCCGCTGGTGCCGGGCACCCACAAGGCCCCGAACACCAACATCTACCGCGCCCCGGCCTTCCTCGAGGGCCCGGACGGCACGGTCGACCCCGAGGCCTACGGCCGCTGGTGCGCCGACGAGATCGAGGTGGCCATCCTCAACGAGGGCGCCGAGACCGTCGCCGCCGTCTTCGTCGAGCCGGTGCAGAACGCCGGCGGCTGCTTCCCGCCGCCGCCCGGATACTTCCAGCGCCTGCGCGAGATCTGCGACCGCCACGACGTGCTGCTGGTCTCGGACGAGGTCATCTGCGCCTTCGGCCGCCTCGGCACCATGTTCGGCGCCGACAAGTTCGGCTACCAGCCCGACATGATCACCTGCGCCAAGGGCATGACCTCGGGTTACTCCCCGATCGGCGCCACGATCATCTCGGACCGCCTGGCCGAGCCGTTCTACAAGGGTGACAACACCTTCCTGCACGGCTACACCTTCGGTGGCCACCCGGTCTCCTCCGCGGTGGCGCTGGCCAACCTCGACATCTTCGAGCGCGAGGGCCTGAACCAGAAGGTCCTCGACAACGAGTCCGCCTTCCTGGGCACCCTGAACAAGCTGCGCGACCTGCCGATCGTCGGCGACGTCCGCGGCAACGGGTACTTCTACGGCATCGAGCTCGTGAAGGACAAGGTCACCAAGGAGTCGTTCAACGACGACGAGGTCGAGCGCGTGCTCTACGGCTTCCTGTCGAAGGCGCTCTTCGACAACGGCCTGTACTGCCGCGCCGACGACCGTGGCGACCCGGTCATCCAGCTGGCCCCGCCGCTGATCTCCGACCAGTCGACCTTCGACGAGATCGAGCAGATCCTGCGGACCAGCCTGACCGACGCGTGGGCGAAGATCTGACCCCCTGATCCTTCTTCCCCACCCTCCGCCGAAGGGCGGTCCCGCTCCCCGCGGGACCGCCCTTCGGCGTCTCCGGGCCCGCGTTTCCCGGCCGCAACATCACAGTCGTACGACCAAACATGCCTGAATGCGGGTGATTTGCCCGTGATGGACCAGTGCGCCGCCTCCGCCACCAGGCCCCGTCGTTCTAATCTGACGACTGTCATATCCCTGCGGCCACCCAGGATGGATCCTCATGTCAGCGGCACCGCCTGACAACGACGTGCTGTGGGCCCGAGGGATCGTCAAGTCCCATGACGGCACCCCCGCCGTGCGCGGCATCTCGATCGGCGTCCGCGAGGGCGAGGTGCTCGCCGTCACCGGCCCGCGCGGCTGCGGCAAGAGCACCCTGCTCGGCTGTCTCTCCGCACAGCTCCCGGTCGACGAGGGCGAGGTCTGGTTCAACAGCGCCCCCGTGCACACCCTCTCCCGGGCCGGCCGCGAACGGCTGCGCCGCGACCGCTTCGGCTTCGTCGGCTCCGAGCCGCACCTGGTGCCCGAACTGACCGCCCGGGAGAACGTCGCCCTGCCGCTGCTGCTCGCCGGGGCCGGCAACAAGGCCGCCTACACCGCCGCCGCCGAGTGGCTGGAGCGCCTCGACGTCGGCGACTGCGCCCGGCAGCGCCCCGAGCGGCTGCTCCAGAGCCAGCGCCAGCGGGTCGCCGTCGCCCGCGCCCTGGCCCCGCTGCCGCCGGTCGTCTTCGCCGACGACCCCACCGCACCGCTGCACCGCGAGGCCTCCGACCAGGTCATGCGGATACTGACCAGCGCGGCCCGATCCCACCAGCTCACCCTCGTCCTGGCCACCCACGACCCCGAGCTCGTCCGGTTCGCGGACCGCGCCGTCGCCCTCGTCGACGGACGGCTCACCGCCCCCGCCGCCCCCGTCCCCCGCGGCACCGCCGGTCGCGGGACCGCCGCGGCGTCCGCCGTCACGGCCAACCACCGCTGACCACGCCGAGCCGCGAAAGAGTCGACGTGTTCTATCTCCGTCTGGCCCGGGGCTACCGGGTGCCCGACCTCGGCCGCTGGCTGCTCACCGCCCTGGCCGCCGCCGTGGTCGCCGCCTTCCTGCTGCGCTCCCTCGGCCGGGCGATGAGCGACCCGACCGGCGGCGCCGACCCGCTGGCCCGGCTGCTCTGGTGCCTGCCCCCGCTCGCCGCCGTCGCCTGGTTCGCGGCCGTCACCGCCCGCGCGGTGCCCGCCCGGCGGCCCGAGCGGATCGCCGGCCTCAACGCCGCCGGGGCCGGCTCCCGCCGGATCCGGACGCTGATCGCCGGCGAGGTCACGCTCGCCTCCGCCCTCGGCAGCGTGCTCGCCCTGCTGCTCTTCCTGGTGCTGCGCAACGACATCGCCGGGCCCGCGCTCGCCCCCGACCTCGGCATGGGCGTCCCGTTGCCGGCGGCCGCGCCGATCGCCCTGCTCGCGCTCGTCCTCGGCCCGTTCGGCGGCCCCGGTGACCGGCTCGGGTGTCTGTGCGCCGTCCCCGTCGGCCGGGCGGTGCTCGGCGGCCTCGACCAGCTCCAGCACCCGGGTGTAGTCCGAGGAGGGCAGTCTGTCCTCTAGTCGGCCGAGCACAGAGTCCTGCAACTCGGGTGCGAAGCGGGCGAGTTGAAGGCGAACCCGGCCGGAGGAGTCGGTCGGGTCGCCGCGCAGCGAGCGCAGGATGCCGGCCGCCAGCCGGTCGACCAGTGTCGCCGGATCGAGCCGCTCGGTGCGGAACCGGTCGGCGTCGACGGTCGCGTAGCGGAGCCAGCCCGGGGTGGCACCCGGCGTCGCCGTCGGCCGGTCGGCGCGCGCGCCCTGCTCCGCCTCCCGTTCGATCGCGTCCTGCGGCAGGCTGACCGCGCCCAGGTCGCGGCCGGCCCGCAGCGCGCCGAGCGGGTTCGGGGCCTGGACGGTGTGCAGCAGCTCGTGGGTGAGCAGCCGCCGGCCGTCCTCGGCGGCCGGCCGGTACCTGCCCTCGCCGAAGAAGAGGTCGGGGCCGACGGCGACGGCGTCCGCGCCGATCAGCTCGGTCAGCGCGGCGGAGTCCCGGTCGGTGTGCACCCGGACCCGGCTGAGGTCGTGCCCGAGCCTGGCCTCCAGCTCCCGGCGCACGCCCGGGTCGAGCGGCTGGCCGGCGCCGGAGACGATCTCCTTCGGCTCGGGCGTCCGGGCCCTCGGCGTCCGGGTCTTCCGCCGGGCCGCACCCTGCCTGCTGTCCGGTGCGGAATCCTTCGCGGCGGCGAGTCGCGTCATGGCCGCCCCCGTTCCCGCGCGCGGCCACCGCCGGACAGCCCGGAGTGCACGGCCCGGGCGAGCGCCTCGCCGAGCCGCTGCGGCGAGGTGCCCGGCGGCAGCGGGGGCAGCCCGGAGAGCAGGTCCAGCGTGCGGTCGCCGCCGGCCGCGAGCGGCACGCCGCGCGCCTCGACCAGGCGGGTCAGTTCGCGCCGGAACGCCGCCGCCAGCCGGTCGTGGTCGAGGTGCGCGAAGCCGTCGAGGACCAGCTCGCCGATCTCGACCTCGATCCGTCCGGCACCCCCGGGCCTGGTACCCCCGGGCCCGGCGCCGCTCCGCCCGGCCCCGTTGCGCCCCGTCCCGGGCCCCTCGGTCAGATCCATCCGCCGACCTCCGAGGGCGTCAGCGAGCGTTCCAGCTTCAGGTACTCGGTGCGCGCGGCGGCCAGCAGGTGCCGCATCTCCACCGGGCAGCCCTCGTCCGCGGCCAGGAAGGCGCCGGACAGCGCGATGTTGCGGATCGAGCCTCCGGCCACGGTGAGCTGGGCGAGCCGCTCCGGATCGAGGCCCCGGCTGGGGGTCTGTTCGGGGATGACCCGCCGCCAGATCTCGGCGCGCTCCGGCACCCCGGGGAACGGGAAGTCGACCACGAACCTGATCCGCCGCATGAACGCCGGGTCCAGCGCCTTCTTCATGTTGGTGGTGAGCACGGCCAGGCCCCGGTAGGCCTCCATCCGCATCAGCAGGTAGCTGACCTCCAGGTTGGCGTAGCGGTCGTGGCTGTCCTTGATCTCGCTGCGCTTGCCGAACAGCGCGTCGGCCTCGTCGAACAGCAGCAGCGCGCCGCCGCGTTCGGCCGCGTCGAAGACCCGCCGGAGGTTCTTCTCGGTCTCGCCGATGTACTTGCTGACGACCTGGGAGAGGTCGATGACGAACAGGTCCACGCCGAGCCGCCCGGCGACGACCTCGGCCGCCAGCGTCTTCCCGGTGCCCGACCCGCCGGCGAACAGCGCGGTGACGCCGAGGCCGCGGCGCAGCACCGACTCGAACCCCCACTCCTGGTAGACCGTGCCGCGCCGGCGGACGTGGGCGACGATCTCGCGCAGCGTCGCGCGCTGGCGCTCCTCCAGGACCAGGTCCTCCCAGTCGGCGCGCGGCTCGACCCGCCGGCCCAGCTCGTCCAGGGACATCCGGGCCTCCACCAGCCCGGCGTGCCAGGCCAGTGGGCTGATGTCCGCGCCGTTGTCCCCGCCGTCCTCGGCCGCCCGCCGGGCCGTCGCCGCCGCCGACCGGATCACATGGCCGGGCAGCGAGAACTGCGCGGCCAGCGCGCGGAGTTCGCCCTCGGCGATGCCCGGCGCACCGTCCAGCGCCGCGGCCCAGATCGCCAGCTGCTCCTCGGGGCCGAGCGGGGGCACGGTCAGCCGGCTGCGGTCCGAGGTGCCGGCCGACGGGGGCTCGTCGCCGGACACGACCAGGGGCACCGCCAGGCTCGCGAGGAAGGCCTCCGTGCCGTTCGGGGCCTGCGGGCGCTCCCGGCCGGGCTCCCCGCCCTCCACCAGCAGCGCGGCCGGGATCAGGATCGCCTCCCGCTGCCAGAGCCGGGCGAGCCGCTCGCGCTCGGCGGGTTCGGTGGGCAGGTCCTCGCGGTGCGCGGCGTAGAGGCCGAGCCCGGCGCGGTGGGCCGCCGCCGCCGCGATGTCCCAGCGGGTACGGCGGTCGGCGCCGGTCAGTTCGGTGTGCGGCGGGCCGGTCAGCCCGGTCGCGGTCCACCCGTGCGCCAGCTCGGCTGCGCACCGCTCGTGCGGGCCCGGCAGCTTGCCGGGCGGCCGGACCGGCGTGAGCAGGCCGTGCAGCCGCACGTCCAGGTACGGCACGCCGACCAGGAAGTGCAGCACCCGCTCGTCGATCCGCAGCCGGGAGGCGGTGAGCGCCGTCTCGTCGTCCGGCTCGACCAGCCGGAAGCGGCGCAGCGGGCCCACCGGGGTGAGTGCGCTCCAGTGCGGCTGGTCCAGGGCGGCGAGGGCGAGCGAGAACGTCGGGTACGTGTGCCCGGGATCGCCGCCCGCCGCGGCGCACCGGGCGGCGGCGGTGGGGTCGATCGCGGGGGCGGCGGCCAGCACGAGGACGTCGCGCTCGAACGGGGTGAGCCCGAAGGAGGCCGTGAGCGCGTCCAGGGCGGTGGGGGGCCGCTCCAGTGCGGCTGGTCCAGGGCGGCGAGGGCGAGCGAGAACGTCGGGTACGTGTGCCCGGGATCGCCGCCCGCCGCGGCGCACCGGGCGGCGGCGGTGGGGTCGATCGCGGGGGCGGCGGCCAGCACGAGGACGTCGCGCTCGAACGGGGTGAGCCCGAAGGAGGCCGTGAGCGCGTCCAGGGCGGTGGGGGGCTGCCGGCGCCCGCCCCGGCGGCCGGCGG
>NZ_MSJQ01000161.1 GCF_014596515.1 Streptomyces sp. CBMA156 | reverse complement strand
CTGGCCGCCCACCTGCCCGCCCTCGCCGCGGCCACCGCGCGCGACCTCGCCGCCGCCCTCGCCGCCGGAGAGCCCGCCACCCTCCTGGAGGGCACCGCAGGCGCGGCCCTGGCCCTCCACGCGCACGCCCACCCCGGCACCGCCGCGGACTGGGACGCCTTCCTCCTCCTCGGCTGAGCCCACCGTCGGCCACCCGCCGTCGGCCGTCAGCGGTCAGCGGTCAGCGGTCAGCGCAGGACGGCGAGTTCGGCCACCACGGCGCGGTGGTCGCTGCGCGGCAGGGCGTGCTCGGTGACGTCGACGGCGGTCAGCGCGGGCCCGTGCAGGACGTGGTCGATCTGGATCACGGCCGGGACGCGGTAGTCGGGGTGGTCCTGGGGCCAGGTCGGGAAGAGGCCCGCACCGAGTTCCTCGTGGGTGTCGGTCAGGCCGGTGGCGATCAGGTCGCGCATCGGCCGGTGGTCGAGGGTCGCGTTGAAGTCGCCCAGCAGGACCGCGTTGCGGGTGCGCCCGGGCGCGGCGGCGCGCAGGGCGTGCAGGTCCTCGGCCCAGCGGCGGGCGTCGCCGAGCGGGTAGTAGGTGTGCACGGCGACCAGCTGCACCGGGCGGCCGCCGACGTCGACGGTCAGGTTGGTGGTCGGCCAGGCCGGGTCGGCGGCGGAGCCGACGGGCAGCCGGGTGTAGAGCGCGGTGTCGGTGCCGGCCGGCCGCTCGCGGTGCGGCAGCAGGTCACGGATGCCGGCCGCGTCCAGCGCGTCGGCGGCGGAGTCGCTCTGCTCCTCGACCGCGAGCACGTCGATCCGCTGGTCACGCACCAGGTCGACCAGCGACTTCGGCGAGACCTGCCCCATGAAGTTGTTGCTGGTCGCCACCCGCAGCCGGGGCGCGTCGACCGGCGCGTCGGCCCCGTCCGGGACGAACCGGGGCACCAGCCACCACAGTTGCAGCACCACCAGCGCGGCCGCGACCCCGGTCAGCCGCCATTCGCGCAGCACCGCCACCACCGCCAGCAGCAGCACGCTGACCAGCGCCGCGTACGGCAGCCCGGCCATCGGCAGGGCCCACACGGTGCCGTCGTCCCACCCGGCCACCCGCACCACCGCGAGCACGGCCGGGCCCAGCAGCAGCACCCCGCACCCGATCAGCGCGGCGAGCCGCCAACGGCCCCGGCCGGCGGGCGACGTGCTCTGCGACGTACCGTCCGTCACGGGTTCTCCTTACACGGGGCGGCCGGCCGCCTTGATCATCGGCGGCCGTCGTGAAGGACGGACGCCCACGCCCGCGGCCCGGTTCCGCACCGGCGTTCGAGGGCGGTGGCCAGGTCCGGAGAGCGGGACGCCCGCGCTCGGCGCCGGGCACGCCATGGCCGCCCGCACTGCTCCGGAACCCGCCCCGCCCGTCGTCGGCGGGCGGCGTCACCGGCCGCCGAGGCGGCCGATCCGTTCAGCGGTCAGACAGGCGCGCACGATGGCCACCCGGACCAGCGGGCCGCCGAGGCCGCACTTGATGACGTAGAAGAGGATCAGGTTGGTCGAGGTGACCGCCAGCGCGTACACGTAGACGTCGTGCAGGAGTCCCAGGTAGAGCAGGGTGCCGACGGTGAGGACCGCGACCGCGTAGAACATCGAGGTCGGCGACCACTGGGTGAACGCCGCCAGACCGGTGATCTTGCTGTCGTCCTCGGGCACCGTGGTCAGCCCGAGCCGCCGGGAGCGCGCGATGACGGCGCGGACGTACGCCAGGGTGAGGACGTTGGCGAGCCAGGTGAGGATCTGTCCGATCGCCGAGTTGACGGGCCACCAGCGCGGTTCGACCAGGGTGATGGCCAGCACCAGGCCGCACGGAACCACCGCCATGATCCGCATGATGGTCTCGGTGGCCAGGGCGAGCCGGCTCAACGAGCCGGCCCTGCGGCCGATGGCGAGCGGCGTCAGACCGGAGAACAGCATCTGGTAGTACTTCGGGGCGGCGATGGCGTAGGACAGCCCGACCATGCGGGCCGGAAGATTGGCCCGCCAGTCCGGCACGGTGTAGTCGGAGTGCCGCCACGAATCGACGACCGGCAGGCCTTCGCGGTTGCCGCCCAGGTGCTGGACCAGCTCGATCAGCCGGTTGTCCCAGGACAGGTTCAGGTCGCGGAACAGCCAGGTCAGGACGGCGAAGTTGGTGAGCGCCCACACCAGGGCCGACAGCAGCGACCAGCCGAGCAGCCAGGTGGCCAGCGGCGGCCGGCTGCCGGTCGCCGACGGGGTACCGCCTCGCCTGCGGCCGCGCCACAGCCGCCACTCCCGGCCGGGGTCGCCCGCCAGCGGCCGGGCCAGCTCGCGCAGCGCCCGCCACCCGGCTTCGACCCGCAGCTCGCCGCTGTCACGCTCGGCGGCCCGGACCAGTTCGAGTTCGGCGAGGAAGCCCTCCTTCAGCCTGGCGTAGGAGAATTCCCGCTGCACCGGATCGGAGAAGATCAGCAACCGCCGCTCCGGGACGGCGTCGACCAGGTCCTCCAGGAACCGGGCCAGCTGCGGGGCCCGCATGTAGAAGACGTCCGGCACCACCCGATCGGTGCTCTCCACCCCGGTGCCGAACAGCATCAGCAGCCGGCCCAGCGAGTAGAGGTCGGCCCGCAGGATGTGGCCGTCGCCGGACCGCACCTCGGGCGCGATGTACGAGGACGCCACGCCGGTGGCGCCGGTGATGGTGTGCGTGTACAGGTAGTTCCGGCCGAGGTCGACCAGCCGGAAGGTCCCGTCGGCGGCCGAGACGATGATGTTGGACGGCGAGAGGTCCGCGTGGACACCGCCCAGCCCGCCGTGCAACGGGTTGTCCGCGGCGACCTGCTGAAGCTCCGCCAGCGCGTCGAACAGCTTCGACCCCTGCTCGCGGAGCCGGTCCAGGCTCAGCCGCAGCTCGCCCGCGGGCCGGCCGGCGGCCTCGGCCCGGACGGTCTCGGCGAGGGTGCTGCCCTCGATGAACTCCATCATGATCCAGGTGTCGAAGCTGGCCCACACCCGCACCAGGTGCCGCAGGCCCTGGGCGGCCGACCCGTAGGTCCGCGCGTACTCCCTGGTCGCCTTGGCCAGGGTCCCGATCCGGGTGAACGGGTAGAGGACCAGCTTCAGCGCGAAGTCGGGGCGGGCCCCGTGCACCGCCCCGGTGGTGCTCCCGCGGAGGATCACGGACGTGCTGCCGTGACGGTGGAAACGCAGGTTCGGGGCCATCGCCCGCCACTCCTGGACCGCCTGCTCGCTCTCCGGGGCGGGACGGCGCCCGGCGGCGGGCTCGGGGCTGTAGACGGCCGACACCGCCCGGCCGACCTCCTCGTCCGCGGCGAGCACACCGCAGACCGCCGGGCAGTCGTGGGTGAGGGCACTCGCGTCCGCACCGCCCGCCGGGTCCGCGGCCGGCAGGCGGGAACGCTGCGCCTCGGACTCGGCCAGGCCGATCAGTGTCAGCAGGAACAGCCCCGTGAACCCGAAGACGTCGGCGCAGTCCTGCCGGAGGGCTTCGCCCTGCTCCCGGTAGCCGGCACACCAGGCCGTCAGACGAGCGATCACGGCCGTCCGTGAGCCGAGCCCGAAACGGGTGTCGAACGAGCGCTCGTCCACCGGCATGTCCTGCAGCACCCGCCGCCAGGCGGCCTGCCGGCCGGCGAGCCGCCTGGCACCTTCCGGCCCGGCCGGCGACAGGCTCAGCGCCGATCGCAGGGAGGCCGTCCGGTCCTGGCTATAGCCCGTCAGGTCGCGCAGGGCCGCGAGCACCGCATCGAGTGCCACTCCTTGGGGCGCCATTCGCGGTCTCCACCACCGTCAGCCGGGGTATGGCATGGATGCGGCCCTGGGCGATCATCGCGGTGGGTCGGTTCTCCAACGCGCAGAAGGCCGTCTCGTAGGCCGTGCGGGCATGTTCGAGCAGCAGGTGCCGGTCCATCTCGTGCCGCTTCAGTTCCGGCATCCAGGGCAGCGGAGCGAGGTCCAGCACGTGCGGCCCGACCCCGCCGGACGAGTGCCGCTCACCGCGCAGCCACTCCTGGTCCCGGTACTTCTGCCGGATCGCCGCCAGGTAGCCGCGTCCCAGCCCGGTACGGAGCCGTTCGAGGTGCAGGTAGGTGAAGCGGTGCATCGGGGACACGGTTCCGCCCGCGTGCTCGCGCATCGGACGGGTGCTCAGCGAGAGCACGTGCGTACAGCCGTCGTCGAGCGCGAGCCGGAACGGGAGCGCCGTGAGCACGCCGCCGTCCACCGCCCGTCTCCCGTCGGAGGTGCGCGCGGTGCCCGGGACCGCGATCGGCAGCCAGGCCGAGGCGCGCAGCGCCGTCTTGAGTTCCTCCTTGGAGGAGAAGTCGCGCAGCACGACCGTGCGCAGGGCGTCGACATCGGTGACCGGAACAGCCAGCCGGGCCGGAGAGGCGATCACCGCCGCGTAGTCCAGCGGTTTGACCCGTTCCATGACGTGCTCGAAGGAGTAGTCGAGATTCAGAATGGGCTTTCGCTGCAAGGCCCTGGAAAAGTCGACGAACCTGCGTGTCGTCAGGTCGTCGTAGTAGATCGAGAGCGAATACCAGGTGTTCCCCGCAAGGAAGTAGGCGCCGTTGATCCCGCCCGCCGAACACCCGTAGACCACGTCGAAGGCGTTCTTGAAGCCGTGGTCCTCCAACTGGCACAGCATGGCGGCCGACACCACCCCGCGCATGCCCCCGCCCTCGACCGCGAGCGCGACCCGCGCACCGTCGGCGCGGCTCCCCGGCAGGCTGCCGGAGTCGCGCCTGGCCCGCAGGATACCGAGCACGGGATGGTCGGGATCCCAGTACCCTTGTCCAGATATGAACCCGTCGGTCACAGTGACGTACTGTGCCACACGCGGAACGCGCCCGGCAGTGTTTTTCCACCGGACGACGGAGCGAAGATACGGAGCGTCATCCACCGCTTTTCACAAGCGGGGGGCGGAAATTCCGTTGACCGGGGAATAAACCCGGATCGGGAATCCCGGTATTGCTCCTCGGGCGGCAGGTTATGGAAGGAGCCGGCGCGGCGCCCCGGTGCGGCGGCCGGACGGGCCCGCCGCACCGGGGCGCCGGCGGGTCAGAGCACGACCTCCTTGAGGAGGCCGGTGGCGACGTCGAGGACGAAGCCGCGGACGGAGTCCGTGTGCGGGACGAAGGGGCTGGTGCGGATCCGGGCGGCCGACTGCCGGACGTCCGTCTCCAGGTCGGTGAAGGCCTCGGCGGCCCACGGGGGTTTGACGCCGGTCTCCTCCCGGATCGACTCGCGGAAGGCGTCGTCGCCGAAGGTGAGCATGCCGCAGTCGGTGTGGTGGATGAGGATGATCTCCCGCGTGCCGAGCAGCCGCTGGCTGATCGCCAGCGAGCGGATGGCGTCGTCGGTCGCCACCCCGCCGGCGTTGCGGATCACGTGCGAGTCGCCTTCGGCGAGGCCGAGCGCGCCGTAGACGTTGAGCCGGGCGTCCATGCAGGCCAGGACGGCCGTGTGGCGGGCCGGCGGGAGCGGGAGCGGCCCGTCGAAGGCCGAGGCGTAGTCGGCGTTGTTGCGCAGGTAGAGGTCGGTGACGGTGTCGGTCATGGTGGACGGCTGTCCCTTCGGTGCGGTCGGATCGTGGCGGGCCGGGGCGCCCGGGAGCCCCCGTCCTCGCGGACGGGTGGGTGCGCGAGGAGCGGGCGGCACCGAGCGGCGGCCGCTTCTCGGCGGCCGCTTTCCCGACGGATGTGCCCCGGGCGCGGCGCGGACGGGCCGCCGGTCGGAGCGACGGCGGGTCCGCGCGGCGGAGGAGGACGGCCGACACGGCGGCGCCGTCCGGCACGGGGCGGAACGGCGCGGCCTGGCGGGCCGGGTGATCAGACGCTGACCGGACAGCCGGTGGAGTGGACGCGGCCGAAGTCGATGTGACGACGGCGGACGAGCACGGTCATGCGGGCACCGTACTGCCCGGCAGGGCCGCCCGGGCGGGAATCGCCCGTTCTCCACTCCCCCGGGTGACCGCACCCGGGGGAGCCGGGACGGTCGCGGGTTTCACCGTCGCGGACGCCGCCCACCCGGATCGGCTGCGAACTCATGAGGTCGTATCCGAACTTGATGCGATTTCCGGCGCCTTCTCCGTCACACACACCGGTGAACCTGCTCCGAAGCGGGGGCGTGGACGGCCGGTTGCCGCTCTCCTGGGGTCCTGTCCGGATCGGGCGTCTGCCCGCCGATCACGAGAGTGGGGCCCAGGTGGGGATGAGAAGACGAAGGACGGGCGTCGCGCGGGCCGCGGTGCTCGCCGTCGCGCTGGCCGGCAGCGGGTTGCTGACGGCGCCGGAGGCGTTCCCGCAGAGCGCGGAAGGAACGGTGACGGTCCGGGTGGTCCGGGCGGTGGACGCCTCGGGGGTGTGGACGCCCGCGCTGGAACCGGGGCTGCCGGGTGTGAGGGTGACGCTCACCGGCGGGGACCGGGTCCGCGTCGAGGGCACCACGGCGGCCGACGGGACGGTGACGCTGGCACCGCCGGCACGCAGCCGGGAGCACGGCGGCGGGTACCGGGTGCGGGTGGTGAATCCGCGGCCGGGCGTGCTGTTCCCCGCCTTCGCCTCGCGGCAGGGGCTGGACGGCGCGCCGGACCGGCTGAGCTCCAACGAGGAGTTCGTCGACCTCTCCGGCGGCGCCGACGTCTCGTACACCACGGGGCTGTGGAGCCCCGGCGACTACTGCCAGAAGAACGCGACCCTGGTGACGACCTGCCAGAACACCACCTGGCAGGGCGGTGCGCAGCGCACGCTGGTGTCGTTCCCGTACGGTGCGCGCGGCCAGGACGGGGTGGACGTGAACGTCACGGACATCGCCACCGACGCGCAGACCGGCACGCTGTTCGGCATCGCGTGGAACCGGGCCGACCGGCGGGTGTTCTCCTCGGCGGCGGCCAAGCGCACCACGGGGTACGGGCCCGGTGGCGCCGGCGGGATCTACGTGACGGACCTGGCGCGGAAGCGGACCACGCTGTTCGCCACCGTCCCGGACGCCGGGGGCACGGCGCACGGGCCGGGGGCGGACGAGGCGTTCCTGGCGGTGCCGGGCAGGGAGAGCCTCGGCGGACTGAGGGTGACGGACGACGGCAGGGACCTGTTCGTCGTCAACCTCAACGACCGCCGGCTGTACCGCTACGACGCCACGGCGGCGACCGCGTCGGCGCCGAAGGCCGTCTACGCCATCCCGGATCCGGGCTGTCCCTCGGCCGGGGACTGGCGTCCCTTCGGTCTGGGCCTCCAGGACGGGACCGGGTACCTCGGCGGTGTCTGTTCGGGCGAGTCGACGGGCCTGGCGTCGGACCTGCGGGCGGTCGTGCTGCCCTTCGACCCGGCCACCGGCCGGTTCCGGCAGGCCGTGCTGGACCAGCCGTTGGACTACCCGCGCCAGTCGACGGTCGGTGCGGGCCCGTGCGACGGCGCGGGCTGGTTCCCGTGGACGGACACCTACCCGGCGACGCAGAACGGGCAGGTCTGCTCCG
The DNA here is from genome assembly GCF_014596515.1 of Streptomyces sp. CBMA156. GTDB lineage: Bacteria > Actinomycetota > Actinomycetes > Streptomycetales > Streptomycetaceae > Kitasatospora. The sequence continues at coordinate 14,463 of NZ_MSJQ01000161.1, read as the reverse complement.
GCTACCGCGCCCAGCCGGAGCCGGAGCTGGCCGAGGTCGGCTTCGAGACGGACGGCTCGATGCTGCTGGCCTTCCGCGACCGCCTCGCCGACCGGGCGACGGGGCAGGCGGCGGCGGGCGGCGCGGTCGGTGAGGTCCTGTCGGGCGGTGACCTGAACAAGGCCTGCGCGGCGGACGGCGGCTACGTGATGGACACCAACAACGGCTGCGGGCTCTCGCCCCGGGGCACCCGCTTCTTCGACACCAGCCGGATGGGCTTCCACCACAACGCGTCCTACGCGGGGATGGCGCTGTCCAAGGTCGAGTCCACCGTCGCGGTCTCCGGGTTCGACCCGAACAGCACGGCCTTCGGCTACGGCACGTCGTTCCTGCGACGGGCGGACGGCGGGCAGGACCCGCTGTCCGGGCTGCGGCTCAACCCGGCGGACGTCCCCGCGCCGTTCGGCAAGGGCGCCTCGATGGGCGACCTGGAGGTGCTCTGCGACCGGGCGCCGCTGCAGATCGGCAACCGGGTCTGGTACGACGCCGGGCACACGGGCATCCAGCGGCCGGGACAGCTCCCCGTGGAGGGTGCCACCGTCCACCTGTACGACGGGGCGGGCACGCTCGTCGGGACGGCGAGGACGACGGCGCGCGGCGAGTACTACTTCGACGACTCGAACGTGGACGGCGGCCTCACGCCGCGCACCGCGTACACGATCCGGCTGGACGAGCCGGCCGACTACGCCGAGGGCGGTCCGCTGTACCGGTGGGTGCCCACCAGGCACGGCGTCGGTGACGATCCGCTCATCGACTCCGACGGCGTCGCCCCGCCGGGGGGACGGTATCCCGAACGGGCGCTGACCACCGGCGGACCGGGCGAGAACGACCACTCCCTCGACTTCGGGTTCCGGCGCTGCGGCTGCGGGCACTGACCCCGGTCGTGCGGGACGGGGCCCCGGGGCGCTTCGGTGCCCCGGGGCCCCTGTCCGAGGAGTGGAATCCCGCCCGCGGCGGACGGTGCGCGCGGCACCGTGGACGGCATGATCCTGCGACCGAAGACCGACGACCCCGCCGCCTACCTCGCGGCGGACGAGGTGATCGACCACCGGCACCCGGAGCTGCGCCGGCTGGCCGCCGAACTGGCCACGCCGGAGGCCGCGTTCCACCACGTCCGCGACCGGGTCGCCCACTCCGCGGACGCGGGCGCGTACAGCGGGGCGTTCCGCGCCTCCGGGGTGCTGGCGGCGCGCAACGCGATCTGCCACGGCAAGTCCCATCTGCTGGCCGCGCTGCTGCGGGCGCAGGGGGTGCCGGCCGGCCTGTGCTACCAGCGGCTGGAGGACGGCGCGGGCGGATTCGTGCTGCACGCCCTCAACGCCGTTCTCCTGAACGGCCGTTGGTCCCGCCTGGACGCCCGGGGCAACCGGGAGGGCGTGGACGCGCGGTACGACCTGGAGCGGGAGCGGCTGGCCTGGCCGGTCCGGCCGGAGCTGGGCGAGCGGGACTACCCCGGGGTCTTCGCCGCACCGCCGGCCCCGCTGGTCCTGGCGCTCGCCCGGGCCGTGCCGGGCCGGCAGGGCTACGGCTACCTGCCGGCCGAACTGCCGGGCGAGGCACCGGCCGGTTCGGGTGAGCCGGGCGGAGCGGCGTAAGCGGTACGGAGCCGGTACGGCGGCAGGTCGGCGGACGGTGGGGCTCTGCCCGGCGGGGAAGCCGGGTTCCCGCTGCCCCCGCGGGGGGTGACACCCCGGCGCCGCGCGACCTCGGCCGGTACCAGCGCAACGTCACCGAGAGCCGCCGGAGCAACCCGGTCCTGAACGGCATGGGCGCCAACGTGTGGCCCTGCGCCTTCTGGCCGGCCCCGGTGGAACCGGCCGTCCGGGTCACCGGCCGGGGCCCGACGAACATCCTGCTGCTACAGACCGAACGGGACCCGGCCACCCCGTTGTCCGGCGCGCTGGGCATGCGGGCGGCGCTCGGCGGGCGGGCCCGGATGGTCACCGTGGACGGCGGCAACCACGGCGCCTACGACCCGTCCACCCCGTCCTGCGCGGTCACCGCCGCGGACCGCTTCCTGGCCACCGGGGTGCTGCCCGCCCGGGACCTGTCCTGCCGCCCGGAGCCGGCCGGCCCGTGACCGGGGAGCGGTGCGCGGCACCGTGGCGAGCAGGGAGCCCTGGTCCAGGCCGTCCGGCGCCGGATCGGCGACGAGGTGATGACCGCGGGCGATCCCCGTGGCACGGCCGAGCTCTGCGGAGGTTCCGACCCGGGCAGGTGGGCTACCCGTGGCCGTAGCCGGACGGCCCGGGCGGCGAATCGCCGAACGACCTGCGGTGTCGGTCGTCTGACAGGCTTTTACGGGTGGCCTGCCGGTCGTCCGGCGGGGCCGACGGCCGGATGACGGTGACACGAAGGCGGTGCCTGACACCGTCCAGGGAGCGGCCTGCCCGGATCGAGCGGGCGGCTCGATCCCGAAGGAGTCACCCATGCGCACACCCGTCACGATCATCGGCGCCGGGCTCGGCGGCCTCACGCTGGCCCGGGTCCTGCACGTCCACGGCATCCCGGTCACGGTCCACGAGGCCGAGCCCTCCCCGTCGGCGCGCTCCCAGGGCGGGATGCTCGACATCCACGACGACACCGGGCAGCTCGCCCTGCGGGCGGCCGGCCTGCTGGACGAGTTCCGCGCCATCGTGCTGGAGGGCCGCCAGGCGATGCGGGTCCTCGGCACCGACGGGACGGTCCTGTTCGACGTGCCCGACGACGGCACCGGCGGACGCCCCGAGGCGCAGCGCGGCGACCTGCGGCGGATCCTGCTCGACTCGCTGCCCGCCGGCACCGTCCGGTGGGGGCGGAAGGCCACCGTCGTCCGGGCCCTGGGCGGCGGCCGTCACGAGGTGGTGTTCTCCGACGGCACCGCCGTCACCACGGACCTGCTGGTCGGCGCCGACGGCGCGTGGTCACGCGTCCGGCCGCTGCTCTCCGGGGCCAGGCCCGAGTACGTCGGCAAGTCCCTCGTCGAGACGTACCTGGCCGACGCGCGCACCCGGTACCCGGCCACCGCGCGGGCGGTCGGCGACGGGTCGATGATGGCGTCGTCGCCGGACAGGGAGATCTTCGCCCACCGGGAGAGCGGCGACACCCTGCACGCCTACGTGTGGATCACCGAGCCGCTGAACTGGTTCACGGGCATCGACTTCACGGATGCCGCCGCTGCCACCGCGCGGATCGCGCGGGAGTTCACCGGCTGGGCGCCGGAGCTCGTCGCGCTGATCACCGAGGGCACCGCGCCGGTCCTGCGTTCCCTCTACGCCCTCCCGGACGAGCACCGGTGGGACCGGGTGCCGGGGGTGACCCTGATCGGCGACGCCGCCCACCTCCAGGCCCCGAACGGCGAAGGCGCCAACCTGGCCATGCTCGACGGCGCCGAACTCGGCAGGGCGCTCGCCGCGCACCCCGATGACGTCGAGGCGGCGCTCAGCGCGTACGAGCGGGCCATGTTCCCCCGCAGCGCGGCGGCCGCCGTCTCGTTCCCGGAGCGCGGCTCGGAGGGCGGGTCGGAGGGCGACATGACTCCCGACATGATCGAGTTCATCACCCGGCAGGGCCGGTGACGGGCCGGATCCCGGCTTCCGCCGGGACGGCCGGGCGGGCCCCGGAGGCGGCGGATTTCCTCGGGACCGGTCCCGCGCCGGTCTGCTAGCCTTCCGAAGGCCGTGCGAGAGAACGAGGAGGTGGTACCCGTGAACGCAGTTTCGACATGGGTGCTCCCCTCCGGGGTCACGGTCGGGCGATAGGTCGTCCGGGAGCGCCGTTCAGAGCACTCCCGAAAGGCATGACCATCATGCGATTCACTTCCGAACAGCGCCTCGACGACGGTGTCCTCGAACGCGAGTTCACCCTCGGCGAGATCCCCGGCACCCTGTGGACGCCGCCCGGCTCCGCACCGGCTCCGCTGATCCTGATGGCCCACAACAACGGCCTGCCCAAGCGGGAACCGCGTCTGGTGGCCCGGGCCCGGCGGACCGCGGCCTTCGGCTACGCGGTGGCCACCATCGACGCCGCCGGGTGCGGTGACCGGCCGCGCTCCGCCGCCGACGACCAGGCCCGCGCCGACCTCCGCCGGGCGATGCGGGCCGGCAAGCCGGTCGACGGGATCTTCGAGTCCTTCATCGGCCCGCTGGTCGAACAGGCCGTCCCGGAATGGCGGACCACCCTGGACGCCCTCCTCGCGCTGCCGGAGATCGGCGGCCCGGTCGGGTACTCGGGGTGGACCGCCGTCGGCATCCACCTGGCGGCGACCGAGCCGCGCATCGCGGCCGCCGGCCTCTTCGCCGGGGGCTACGTACCCCTCGCCCAGCGCGAGGAGGCCCGCCAGGTCACCGTTCCGCTGCTGTTCCTGCTCCAGTGGGACGACGAAGGCAACCCCCGCCAGCGGGCCCTGGACCTGTTCGACGCCTTCGGCAGCAAGGAGAAGACCCTGCACGCCAACCTGGGCGGCCACACCGGCACCCCGTGGTTCGAGGTGGACGACGGGGGCCGGTTCTACGACCGCCACCTGAAGTGACACCGGGCCGGCGGGCCGCCAACGGGCGGTAGCCCGGGGCGGCACTCCCCCAGCGGCGGTACGGCGCGGCATCGGCACACTCCTGTCCGGGGTCTCCACCGATCGGGCTTCGGTGACGGTTCCGCGCATCCGCGACGGAGGTCAGATCATCGGCGCCATGCGATGGCGGTTCGGATGGGCGCGAAGCCGCGGTGAGGTGCCTTGCCACCCGCTGCCGTCCTCTTCCGCCGGCAGCATCGCAGCCGGCACTGACAATCCGGCCGGGCACCGGTCGTCGAGGGGGCCGGGGTGGGGGGCCGGGGGCGGAAATGGAGTGTCGGGTCGGCCTGGTGATCCATTAGAGTCCGCCCGGCATCATCGGGGGAGTTCGGGTTCACAGGGGGTTCCATGCGCGGGGCGCGTTCCGCCGTCGTCGTGACGGTCGCAGCGGTCGTACTGGCGGGCGGCCTCACCGCCTGCGGTGGCGCCGGTGGTGGCACCGCAGGCGGACCGTCGGCGGCGGCCGCCCCGGGCGGTACGGCGGCGGGGAGCGGTACGGCGACGGGCGGCAAGGCGGCCGGGCTCGATCCCAAGGCGGCGCTGGCGGCGGCCGCCGAGGTGATGCGGAAGGCCGGCGGCGGCCGGTACGCCCTGTCCGCTCCGGACGGCCTGGAGGCCAAACCTGGTGCGGGATTCGCCAGTTGGGGAGGCCGCCCGGCCGCGATCGAGTACCTGGGCGACGCCCCGGGCGCCAAACTCAGGGTCCGGGTGGTGGGCAACGAGGCGTACATGGGCCCCACCGAGCAGGCCGCGGCAGCGGTGGGGCAGCAGACCTTCTGGTCGAAGATGCCCTTCCTCATGTGGCGCCGGCCCTTCTACCCGCAACTGAGCCTGGCGATGGACCCGGTGACCCGGTTGACCGTGGCCCAGGCGGGCCGGCTCAGCAGGGTCGGGACCGAGACGGTCGACGGCGCCGAGGTCACCCGCTACCGCGCCGTCGAGGACGTCGCCGCCGTGCTGGGCGGGATCCCCGACCTCACCGAGGAGCACCGCCCCCACGTCGAGGTGGCCCTGAGGAAGGGCGGCGGGACGTACACCGTCGACTTCTGGCTCAACGCCCGGCAGGAGCTCGTCCGGTTCCGCGAGTTCGGCGAGCAGGACGGCGAGGCGAAGGCCGTCACCGTGACGTACTCGGCGCTGGGCACCGCCCCGGCGATGGAGGCGCCCGCCGAGCAGGACCTGCGGAAGTCGTTCGACCTCGACCCGTTCCTCGACCCGTCGCCCGCCACCGCGGGCCCGGGCCCGGAAGCCGCGTAGCGGCGGCGGTCATCCGAGGTCGAAGGTGTTCGGCAGGCCGAGGCGGTAGCGGGCCTCGTCGAGCAGCTTGAGCGGTTCCAGCTCCGGGGGCCGGAAGAGCAGCTGGATCCGGCAGCGTTCGGCGGCCGAACCGTCCGCGTCCAGCAGGGCGTTGACGGCGCGCCGCGCGGACTCGTTGGCCCCTTCCATGGTGGCCAGGTCGACGTCGGTGCGGACGTAGTCGCCGGCCAGGAAGAAGTTGCCCACCGCGGTCGTGGCGGAGGGCCGGTGGTACAGCGTTCCGGCGGGGTGGACCAGCAGCTGCTCGCGGTTGGCCGGTGACGGCCCGCCCAGACCGGTGACGGCCGGGTCGAGGAACCACGAGTGCACGTCCGCGTCCGCCGGCCACCCGGCGCCCGGCCGGTCGAAGGCCCGCCGGCACTGCGCCCAGACCTCGCGGGCCACCTCCTCACGGGTGCACTCCTTGGCCGTCCTGCCGTAGAGGATCCCGGGCCGGTCCCACTCCGAGACGCAGACCGAGAGGCAGTCGCGCACCGTTCCGTCGCCGTAGCCGGCCGCGAAGTCCCGGTCCCAGAACTGCGCCTGGCCGACCGCGGTGAGCGCCCACGGGGAGTCCAGGCAGACCGCGTGGCCGTGCACCAGCCGCACCGGGCGGCGCAGGTAGAACTGGATGCCCGTCATCCAGTCCGTGCCGATCGCGTCGCAGCGCGCCAGCCGGGGATCGGCGGCGCGCAGGCGCGGGCCCCAGGTGGCGCGGGCGTGCTCGACCGGCAGCGCGCTGAGGTAGTGGTCGGCCCGCACCGTCTCGGGGGCCCCGCCGCCGGCCGGAGCGACCCGGACCCCGGTGATCCGGCCGTCGGCGTACAGCACCTCCCTGACCTCGGTCCCGGTCCTGAACACGACGCCCAGCGAGGACAGGTGTGCCGCCCACGGGTCGATCCAGGCCTCGCTGGTGGGGCCGTTGAGCACCCGGTCGGGCTGTCCGTCGACGCCCCGCCCGAGCAGCCCGTCCAGCAGGAAGGCCTCGACGACGGTGCGGGCCACCGTACGGGTGCTGGCCTGCTCGGCCCGGGTCGCGACCAGGTCCCTGGACAGGCCGACGCCGAGGAGGCGCTGGTAGTCGTGGGACATCCGCCCGGCCCTGATGAAGTCCCACCACGGCACCCGTTCCCACTGCTGCTCACGGCGCACGTCGCAGCTGGTCAGGTGGACCAGGACCCGGTCGACGAAGTAGGCCAGCTCGTCCGCGGGCAGGTGCAGCACCTCGTCCAGCACGCCGGTCAGGGTCCGCCGCAGGGCGTCCGGGGCGAGGTCGCCCAGGTCGAGCGGCCGGGTGGTGAGGGTCCGGAAGGGCAGGAGCAGGCCCGGACGCGGGGCGTCGTAGGCGAGCAGCGCCTGGGTGGCGTCGCGCAGGTTGTCGTGGACGCCGCCGGGGTTGCCGGCGCAGGGGATGCGGCGCAGGGTGTCCGGCAGGTTGCGGTAGAAGCCGGGGAAGAACCGGAAGCCGTGCTCGCCCGGCAGCGCCCGGCGGCCACCGGTCGCGCTGCCCGGCACGTCCATGCTCCTGGCCTTGCCGCCGAGCGCGGCGTGGTACTCGTACACCGTCACCCGATAGCCGCGCTCGGCCAGTTCGTGCGCGGCGCTCAGCCCGGAGACCCCGCCGCCGAGGACCGCCACGCTCCGCCCGGGGCCACCGCGAGCTCCGGTGCCCGCCCCGCGCGGGAGCGCGGCGGCACCCGCCGCGGGACCGACGGCCACGGAACCGCCCAACACGGCGGCACGGGTGAGGAATTGACGTCGCGTCCGACCGCTCACCGCGCCGTCCCGCGAACCCTCGGCCGATCCCATGATGCGCGCACCTCCGACTCCCCGGTCACCCGGACGGCGGGGTGACCCCCGGTGTGCAACGACGGGACCCGGCTCCGGTCACCCGCCACCGGTTCGGGCCGAGGGTGCCACGGGAAGGCACGGGAAGGCACGGGAAGGCACCTGCGGGGCTTGCCAGCCGTCCGGCGCTCCTCGATAGTGGGCGCGGGGAGTCGGCGATCACGCCGGCCAACTCCGCTGACAGGGTGGGGAATCGGCATGGCACGGCAGGTCAGGGAGCTGGGCTTCGGCAGGCTCCACCGCAGCGCTTCCGTGATCGGCGTCCCCGGGCTGCTCTGGCAGCTGGGGCGGCGTTTCGTCCTGGTGTTCGGCGTGGTGCTGCTCGTCGGCCTGGTGGTGATGCGGCCGGACAACGCCGTGGTCAAGGCCGCGATCGTCGTGGCGATCATCGTGGCGGTCTACGGTCTGGTCTTCGCCTGGCGCCGGCTGGCCGGGCGGCTCGGCATCCGTCAGTGCCACCTCCACGAGGACGGTGTGGCCGTGACCGACTTCGTCGGCGGCGTCCGGGACGCGGTCGCGTGGCGCGATCTGGCGACGGTCAGGGAGATCAACGCGAGGGGCGTGCTGGCGGCCTTCCGCCGCTTCGAGTTCCGGCACCGGACGGGACACCTGGCGATGGCGGTCGTCGTGCCCTCGGTCCACCGTGCCTTCGCGAAGGACCTGATCCGTCTCGCCAACGAGAAGATCGGCGCCCCGGCGTCCTGACCGTCGGCCGCGCCCGCTTCCCCGGCCCGCACCGTGCAGGCCGCGACGGTGCGCGCCGCGACGATGCGGGCCGGGGTGTCACGCCGGGGCGGGCGTCGGGACGATCCAGAGCTCGGACGGGCCGCTGATGATGACGGACTCCAGCCGGGCCGGCGGCGTCCTGGACGGGTCCAGGACGCTGTCGGGGTAGGCGCCGAAGAGGCCGTCCAGGGCGACTTCGGTCTCCAGCCGGGCCAGGGGCGCGCCGAGGCAGAAGTGCGGGCCGTGGCCGAAGGACAGGTGCTCCTTGTCGGGGCGCGTCGGGTCGAAGTCGTCCGGCCGGTCCGGGTGGGCCTCCGGGTCCCGGCCGGCCGCGCCGAATCCGAGCAGGATCGGCTCGCCCCGGCGGATGACCACGCCGTCGCCGAGGTCGATGTCCTCCAGCGGGTAGCGGAGCGGGAGGTGCATCGCCGGGCTCTCGTAGCGCAGGGTCTCCTCGATGACGTCCGCCCAGCCGAGGGTGCCCTCGCGGACCCCGGCCAGGTGGCGGGGGTGGGTGAGGAGGGCCTGGACGGCGCTGGTGATGAGGTTGACCGCGGTCTCGTACCCGGCGCCGAGCATCAGGAAGAGGACGTCGCGGGACTCCTCCTCGCTGCGGCCCGTCTCGCCGCCGGTGCTGACGGCGGCCACGTCGCTGGCGAGGTCCGGCCCGGGCTCGCGTCGTTTGAGCTCCAGCAGTTCGGTCAGCACCACGTTGATGTCCGCCCGCGAGGCCGTCATCTGCTCGGTCGTCGCCGTCGTCGTCAGCAGGGTGCCCATCGCCCCGTCTATCCGGGGCCGCAGGTCGGCGGGTACGCCGAACAGGTCGCAGATCACCGTCATGGTCAGCGGGAGGGCGAGGGCGCGGCGGATGTCCACGGCCTCCCCGGGCGCGAGCGCGCCGACGAGGGCGGCGGCCATCGCCTCGATCCCGGGGCGCAGCGCGGACACCCGGCGGGGTGCGAACGAGGGTGCCATCCGGCGTCGGGCCGAGCGGTGTTCGGCACCGTAGAGGTTGAAGAAGTTTTGCTGGAAGGCGATCGGTCCCATCGGCCATCCCTCGGGTACCGAGGCCAGGCCGGGCCAGTGCTTGCGCGGGTCGCGGGAGATGCGCGGGTCGCTGGTCAGGGCGCGGATCACCGAGCTGCGGGTGACGGACCAGGCGATGATGCCGTCGGGGAGTTCGACCCGTACGGCCGGTCCGGCGGAGCGCAGCTGCGCGTTCTGCTGGTGGAGGGTGCGGGCGGTCATGTCCAGGACCGGGCAGCCGCCGTGGTCCGGGGGTGTGGGAGCCATGGTGTTGCTCCTCGGGATCTCTCGGGGTGCCCCGTCAGGCCGTGCCGGGGCCTGTGCTCCGTTCTAGTGGGGTGCGGCGCGGTCGTCAACGGGGCCGCGCTCCGTTCGGATGCGCGGCCCCTGTTTTCCCCCTGTCGGGGGTTACTGCCTGTCGGGGGCTACTGCCCGGTCAGTGCCCGGGCCCGGACGGCGCGGCGCAGCGTGTCCAGCTGGTCCACCAGTCCGCGCCGGGTCGCCGCGGTGAGGTCCGGGTCGGCCAGGCAGGCCTCGGCCGCCCGTACGGTCCGTTCGGTGGCGGCGAAGGCGGGGAAGCCCGCGGTGGCGAGCACCCGGGCCAGGGCGGGGCCGCGGCGGGCGGTGGCCGGGCCCAGTTCCTCGAAGTAGCGCGTGGTCAGCCGGTCGAGCAGTTCGGCCTGTTCGGGCTGCCACAGGCCCCTGGCGGTGGCGGTGGCCAGGTAGTTGGAGAGTTCGCCGTGGAACAGGGTCTGCCAGGCGGCTTCCTTGGCGGCCGGGTCGGGCAGTGCGGCGCGGCAGCGGGCGGCGCCCTCCTCGCTGGTGTCGCTGGGGTCGGCGGCAAGTTCGGCGGCGATCTCCGCTTCTCCCGCCGCGCCGAGCACGCACAGTCGCAGCAGCAGGTGCCAGCGCAGGTCCGGGTCGAGCACCGGGCCGCCGGGCACCGTGCCGGCCGCCAGCCAGTCGCGCAGTTCGGTGGCCTGTGTCCGGTCGGCGGCGGTGTTGATCACGCCGCGGGCGGCCACCAGGCGCAGGCCGGTGCGGTCCGGTTCGCCCTCGGTGCGCCGCAGCAGGGTGCGGCAGACCTGCGCCAGGGTGGCGAGGGCGGCCGGGCGGGCGGCCGGCGGTACGGCGCAGTCCGCCACGAAGTCGCGGGCGAAGGAGAGCACCGCGTCCACCAGGTGTACGGAGGTCTCGCCGGGCAGGTGGGCGGCGACCAGCTCCAGGTACTCGCCGGGCGTCAGTTCCCCGTCGCGGACCTGGTCCCGGGCGGCGCTCCAGAGCACGGCTCTGGCGAGTTCTTCGGGCACGGCGCCGAGCGAGGACCGCACGGTCTTCCAGGAGCCGGGGTCGAGGCGGATCTTGACGTAGCTGAGGTCGGTGTCGTTGAGCAGGGTCAGCTCGGTGGCGGCAGCGGGCTGCACGGGCGCGGCGGTGGCGTCGGCCGTCAGGTCGAGCGGCACGCGGCCGGCCAGTTCCAGGGCGCCCTCGGCGGTGCGCCGGTAGTGGGCCGCGGTCAGCTGGTGCGGGCGGGGCGTGCCGTCGGGCGAGGTGTGTTCGATCCGGCCGTCGGTCAGCCGCAGGGTGTCCACGCCGGTGGTGCGCAGCCAGCGGTCGGCCCAGCCGTGGACGTCGCGGCCGCTGGCCGCCGCCAGTGCCCGGAGGAGGTCGTCGAGGGTGGCGTTGCCGAAGGCGTGTTCGTCGAAGTAGTCGTTGACCCCGGTGAGGAAGGCGTCCTCGCCGAGCCAGGCGACCAGCTGGCGCAGTGCGGCGGCGCCCTTGGCGTAGGAGATGCCGTCGAAGTTCTGCAGTGCCTGGGCGGTGTCGTCGACGGTGCCGGGTGCCACGGGGTGGGTGGAGGGGCGCTGGTCGGCGTCGTAGCCCCAGGGCTTGCGGTCGGCGGCGAAGCCGGTCCAGGCGCCGGTGAAGCGGGTGGAGGCGGCGGTGACGCTGTAGGCCATGTACTCGGCGAAGGACTCGTTCAGCCAGAGGTCGTCCCACCACTTCATGGTGACCAGGTCGCCGAACCACATGTGCGCCATCTCGTGGACCACGACCAGGGCGCGTTCCTCGCGCTTGGTGTCGGCCACGGCGGAGCGGAAGATGTACTCGTCGCGCAGCGTGACGCAGCCCGGGTTCTCCATCGCGCCGGCGTTGAACTCCGGGACGAAGCACTGGTCGTAGCTGTCGAAGGGGTAGCGGTGGCGGAAGACCCGGTGGTAGTGGTCGAAGCCCTGGCGGGTGGTCTCCAGTAGTTCGGCGGCGTCGGTGTCCAGGTGGGCGGCGAGTGAGCGGCGGCAGTGCAGGCCGAGCGGGATCCCGTCGTGCTCGGCGCGTACGGAGTGCAGGGGGCCGGCGACCACGGAGACCAGGTAGCTGCTGATGGCCGGGGTGGTCGCGAACTCCCAGCGGCCGGGCGTGACCTGGCGGCCCGTGCTGTTGCCGACCACGGTCCACTGCGGCGGCGCGGTGACGGTGACGGTGTACCGGGCCTTGAGGTCGGGCTGGTCGAAGGAGGCGAACACCCGTGGGCCGTCGTCGAGGAAGGACTGGGTGTAGACGTAGTCCTCGCCGTCGGCGGGGTCGGTGAAGCGGTGCATGCCTTCGCCGGTGTGGGAGTAGGCCATGTGGGCTTCGACGGTGAGTTCGTTGTCGGCCGCGAGGCCGGTCAGCGGGAGGCGCCCGGCGCGCAGCGTGGTGGCGTCCAGTTCGCGGCCGTTCAGCACCGCTCGGTGGAGGGTGGCGGGTTTGACGTCCACGTAGGTGCCGGCGCCGGGGGTGGTGCAGCCGAAGCGGATCACGGTGGTGGAGCCGAACACCTCCCGGCCGAGGGTGAGGTCGAGATCGAGGTGGACGGTGCGGACGTCGAGCAGTCGGTGGCGCTCGGCGGCCTCGGTGCGGGTGAGTACTGAGGTATCGGACACGGGGATCATGCTGCTCCATCCGGCGGGCGGGCGACACCCGCTTTTCGGCTTCGGGCGGCCGGGCGTTCGACGCTTGACTTCAAGTCGGCTTCAGGTACCAGACTGCGGGACATGCCGAACGACACCGCAGCCACCCGCCGACCAGCCGCCCCCGACCGGCTTTTGACGAACAGTCAGGACAGTCAGGACAGTCGGGACGGCCGGGATTCCGATGCCCTCCCGCTGTCCGCCGCCGTACTCGACGAGATCGCCGGACGGCTGGCCGCCGGGCGGCCGGCGGTGGTCGGCCTCGGGGAGTCCACGCGCTTCTCGCGGGAGACCTTCGGGGTGCGGGACCAGCTGTTCCGCCGGCTGGTCCGGGACCACGGCTTCCGCGCGCTGGCCGTCCAGGACGGTGCGGGTGCCGCCGCCGCCCTGGACGCGTACGTGTCCGGCGGCGGGGGTTCGGCCGCGTCCGCGCTGGCCGGTGCCTGGCGGCCGTGGCGCACCGCCGGGATGGCCGCCGGGATGGAGTGGATCCGGGCGTTCAACCGGGACCACCCGGGCGACCGGGTCCGGATCTTCGGCGTGAAGCCGGTCCAGGCGGGGCCCGCCGACTACGACGCCGTCCTGGAGCAGGTGCGCGCGGCGGCGCCGGAGCTGCTCGCGCGGGTGGCGGCCCATCTGGAGCCCGCCCGCACCGCCCACGGGACCGAGGAGCACGTGCAGCGGGCGCGGGGAGTCCACCCGGGCCGCCCGTTCGCCGAACACGCCCGCGACGCACTCCGGTTGGTCGAGTCCCTCCCGGGTGCCGACGACGCGGTCGCGAGGATGCGCCTGATCGTGGAGTACCACGAGCGCAGCGTCGCCGGGCGGGGCACCTACGCGGGCGAGGCCGAGGTGTGGGCCGGCGTCGTCGCCGGCTTCCAGCGCCGGACCGCTCTGCGCACCGTCTACTGGGACGGCATCGCGCACACCTCGGCGGCCGACACGGTGCTGGGCCTGGTGCCGGATCGCGGTCCGCAGGCCACCGTCGGCAGCCTGCTGCGCGGGCGCTACGGCCGGGGGTACGTCTCCGCGGCGATCGGCTTCCACCACGGCGACCTCGGCGTCGCCGTCGCCCCGGAGCCGGCCGCGGACCTGGTCGACGCGAGGCTCGGCGAGACGGACCTGCCCGCCCGCTGGCTGGACCTGCGCCGGGAGGACGTGCGCCGCCGGTGGGACGGGCCGGCGAAGGCCCGGGTCATCAGCGGTGTCTACACCACGGAGCGCGACGGCGCCGAGCACCTGGCCGTCGCCTCCCTGGCCGAGGCCTTCGACGTCCTCGTCCACGTCCGCCGGACCTCCCCGGTGCGCCGGCTGCCGTGAGCCCGGGGCACCGGGAGGCGGTGTCAGCCGCGCCGCGCCGCGCGGCGGACCGTGGCCGGGAGGCCGACGACGAGCAGGAGTGCGGCCGCCACGGCGTAGGCGAGGTGGTGGCCCGGCAGGGACAGGTCGCCGGGTCCGGCCGGGCCGGCGGCCTGGGCGAGGCCGGCCAGGACGGTGGGCCCGATGCCGCTGCCGATCTGCAGGGCGGTGGCGGTGACCGCGGAGGCGGTGCCGTGGGCCCGGTCCGGCACGTGGCGCAGGCCGGTGGCGGTGAGGGCGGGAAAGGCCAGGCCCTGTCCGACGCCGGTGACGACCAGGCCGGCCAGGACCGGTCCGGCGTAGGGGCTGTGCTCCCCCGCCGCGCACCAGATCAGCACGCCGCCGGCGGTGAGCAGCAGGCCCGAGAGCAGGAGCGGGCGTGGTCCTCGGGTCCTCATCAGCCGTCCGGAGACCAGCGCGGCACCGGCGACGGCCAGGCTGACGGGAAGGACCGCCAGGCCGGAGGAGGCCGGGGACATCCCGCGCACCTGCTGGAGGTAGAGCGGCAGCAGGAACAGCGAGCCGGTGACGCAGAAGTAGAACGCGCCGGCCACCACCGCCGCGGTCCGCACGCCGCGGGTGCGCAGCAGGTCCCGGTCCAGCAGGACCGCGTCCCCGCCGCGGGTGCGGCCGCGGCGCCACCACAGGCAGCCGGCGGCGGCGGTGACG
>NZ_MSJQ01000160.1 GCF_014596515.1 Streptomyces sp. CBMA156 | reverse complement strand
CCACCCCCACCCAACTCCGCACCCACCTCGCCACCACCCTCCCCACCCACATGCTCCCCACCCACTACCACACCCTCCCCACCCTCCCCCTCACCCCCAACGGCAAAATCGACCGCAACAACCTCCCCACACCCGACCCGACACCGGCCGAGGCGCCGGACCGCACCCCGGCGAGCACCCCGGCCCAGCACCTGATCGCCCGCGGCTGGGCCGAGGCCCTCGGCATCGAGCCGCACCTGATCGGCATCCACGACAGCTTCTTCGCACTCGGCGGCGACTCGATCCGCGCCATCGGGGCGGTCGGCCGGCTGCGCGCCGCCGGGCTCGACATCGCCGTCCAGGACGTCTTCCGGTACCAGACGGTCGCCCGGCTCGCCGAGGCCGTCGCCCCCCGTGACGCGAGCGCGGAGCAGACCGGGCCGGCACCCTTCGAACTCCTCGCCGAGGCCGACCGCGACCGCCTCCCGGCAGGGCCGTCGGGGCCGGTGGACGCCTACCCGCTCTCGCTCGCCCAGGCCGGCATGGTCTACGAGATGCTCGCGGGCGCCGACCGGGGCGCGTACCTGAACAGCCTGAGCCACCCGGTCCGCGACGACGGCGCGTTCTCGGCGGACGCCCTGCGCGCCGCCGCAGCCCTGCTGACGGAGCGTCACGAAATCCTGCGGACCTCGATCGACCTGTCCTCGTACTCCGAGCCGCTGCAACTGGTGCACCCCGCCGCGACGATCGCGGTCACCCACCACGACCTGCGGCAGCTGGGCGCGGCGGAGCAGCGGGCCGAACTCGCCGCGGCCGTCGCCCGCGACCGGCTGGCGCCGTTCGACCTGGCGGTGCCCGGGCTGCTGCGCCTGGCCGCCTACCGGCTGGACGAGCGGCACTGGCAGCTGTCGGTCAGCAACTGCCACGCGGTGCTGGACGGCTGGAGCCAGACCTCGCTGGTCGCCGAGCTGCTGGGCTACTACCGGGACCTCCGGGCCGGCCGGGAGCCGGCGCCGGCCGCCCCGCCGGCGGCCCGGTTCGCGGACGCGGTCGCCCTGGAGAAGCGGGCCCTGCGGTCCGCCGCGGACCAGGAGTTCTGGCGTGACCGGGTCGCCCGGTTCACCCCGCTGACCGTCCCGCAGGCCTGGGCGGCCCCGTCCGGCACGGGCGGCGAGGAGGGGCGGGCGGGGGCCGGCGAGGTGGCCAGGGTCGACCTGCGCGACCTGCTGCCGGAGCTGCGCGCGGTGGCGCGGGGCGCCGGGGTGCCGCTGAAGAGCGTCCTGCTGGCCGCGCACCTCACGGTGCTGGGCATGGTCAGGGGCGGCACCGAGAGCCCGGCCGCCTTCCACACCGGCCTGGTCTGCAACGTGCGGCCGGAGACGGTCGACGGTGACCAGGCGCGCGGCATGTTCCTCAACACGGTTCCCTTCGGGCAGACGCTGGACGCCCCGAGCTGGACCGAGCTGGCCCGCGCGGTGTTCGCCGAGGAGACCGCCCTGTGGCCGCACCGGCACTACCCGTTGGCCGCCATGCAGCGGGCCTGGGGCGAGCGGACGCCGCTGGTGGACGTCTTCTTCAACCACACGGACCTGTCGGTGTCCGACGGCGATTCCGACGGCGACGCTGTCGGTGCGGACGAGGCGGGGGAGCGGACGCCGAACGAGTTCGGCCTCTCGGTCTCCACCGTCACCGGCGGGCTCCTGCTGGAGGCCGACGCGGACCGGGTCGGCCCGGCCGAACTCGACCTGCTGGCCCGGACCTACCGGCACGTCCTGGCGGGCCTGGCCGCCGACCCGCAGGCCGACCCGCGCCGCACCGCGCTGCCCGAGCCGGACCGCCGGATGCTGCTGGAGCGCTGGAACACCGAGCCGCCGGCCACTGCCGGGCGCAGCCTCGTCGAGCTGTTCGAGGAGCAGGCGACCCGCACCCCGGACGCGGTGGCCGTGCTCTGCGCGGGTGAGCGGCTGACCTACCGTGACCTGGCCGAGCGGATCGCCCGACTGGCCGGCCACCTGCGGGAGCTGGGGCTGGGCCCCGGCTCGACGGCCGCGGTGTACCTCGAACGCGGTCCCGAGCTGCTGGTCGCCCTGCTGGCCGTGCTCGCCGCGGGCGGCGCCTACGTACCGCTGGACCCGGACCACCCCGCCGAGCGGAACGCGTTCGTGCTCGCCGACACCGGTGCCGCGGTGATCGTCACCCGGACCGGCCTGGAGGAGCGGCTCACCGGGCTGCCGCCGGCCGGCGCCGGCCCGGTCACCGTGCGGCTCGACGCGGACCGGGAGGCGATCGCCCGGCAGAGCCCGGTGTTCGCCGGCCCCGGGCTCGACCCGGACGCCCTCGCGTACGTCATCTACACCTCCGGCTCCACCGGCCGGCCCAAGGGCGTGATGATCACCCACGGCGGCCTGGCCGACTTCCTGACCGCGATGCTCGAACTGCCCGGACTGGCCCCCGGCGCGCCGGTGGCCGCGCTGACCACGGTCTCCTTCGACCCGTCGGTCCTGGAGCTCTACCTGCCGCTGCTGGTCGGCGCCCCCGTCGTGCTCGCGACCGCGGAGGAGGTCAGGGACCCGCTGCGGATGGCCGCGCTGATCACCGCCACCGCCCCCGCGATCGTCCAGTCCACCCCCGTCACCCTGCGGATGCTGCTGGACAGCGGCTGGTCGGCCCCGGCCGGGCTGGTGGTGCTGTGCGGCGGCGAGCGGCTGCCCACCGAGCTGGCCCGCCGGCTCGCCGCCGACGGCGCGCGGGTGCTGGACCTGTACGGCCCCACCGAGACCACGGTGTGGACCACCGTGACCCGGCTGCACCCGGACGGCACCCCGGCGCACTGGTCGCTGGTGCCGGGGACCGTCCTGCACGTCCTGGACGGCGGGCTGGAACCGGTGCCGGTCGGCGTCCCCGGCGAGATCTGCCTCGGCGGCGCCGGCCTGGCCAGGGGGTACCTCAACCGGCCCGGCGTCACGGCACGGGTCTTCGTGCCCGACCCGCACGGCCGGGAGCCTGGGGCCAGGCTCTACCGGACCGGTGACCTCGGCCGCCGCCACCACGACGGCCGGGTCGAGCTGCTCGGCCGGGCGGACCACCAGGTGAAGATCCGCGGCCACCGGATCGAGCCCGGCGAGATCGAGGCGGTGCTGCTGGGCTGCCCGGAGGTGCGGGCCGCCGTCGTCCACCCGACCGCGTGGGGCGCGGGGGAGACCGAACTGGTCGCCTACCTGGAGCCGCACCCCGGCGCCACGCCGCCGGACAGCGGCGACCTGCGCGACCTGGTGGGCCGGCTCGTCCCCGACTACATGATCCCGGCGGCCTTCGTCGTGCTGGACGCGCTGCCGCTGACTCCCAGCGGCAAGGTCGACCGCGGCAGGCTCCCCGCCCCCGCCCAGGCCGCCCGCACCGGCGCGTACCTGGCGCCGCGGACCGAGCAGGAACGGCTCGTCGCCGGTGCCTGGTGCGAGGTGCTCGGCGTCGAGCGCGTCGGCGTGCACGAGAACTTCTTCGAGCTCGGCGGCCACTCCCTGCTGGCCACCCGGATCGCGCTGCGGCTGCGCGACGCGACCGGACTGGACGTACCGGTCCGAGCCCTGTTCGACCGCTCCACCGTCGCCGCGCTGGCCGCGGCGCTGCCCCAGTACGCCAAGCGCCCGACCCAGGAGATGCCCCGGCTGGTGGCCGGCCGCCGGTTCCGGCGGCCGGACGCGGACGGCCCGCGGCCGCACGAGTCCGCACGGGGCGCCCAGCCATCCCGCCACGACGAAGACGGAGACCAGCCGTGACCCGCACCATGCTCAAGTCCAAGATCCACCGCGCCACCGTGACCCAGGCGGACCTGCACTACGTGGGATCGCTGACGATCGACCAGGACCTGATGGACGAGGCCGACCTGCTCCCCGGCGAACTCGTCCACATCGTCGACATCGACAACGGCGCGCGCCTGGAGACCTACGTCATCGCCGGTCCGCGCGGCAGCGGGATCATCGGGATCAACGGCGCGGCCGCCCGGCTGATCCACACCGGCGACCTGGTCATCATCATCAGCTACACCACGGTCAGCGACGCCGAGGCCAAGGCGCTGGTGCCCACGGTGCTGATGGTCGACGCCGCCAACCGGCCGCTCGCCCGGACCGACGACCCGGCCGAGCCGGTGCCCGGCACCGCGACCAGCCGCGGCGACGCCGTGAGCCCCCGCTGACCCCGCGGCCCTGACCCCGCGGCCCTGACCCCGCCACCCCTGACCCCGTCGGCCGAAGACGTGCTGACGGAGACGGGGACGGCAGCCGCCGTATCGGTGGGATGACCGATGTGCGGCGGGTGGGGGCGCGGCCATAGTCCTGGGGAGGGCGTTCGCGGGTGGCCGCGGTGCGCCCGGTCTCCGAAAGGGCCTTCCATGGACACGCATGCGGATCTGGTGTTTCTCGACGGGCGGGTGGTCACGGTCGACGCGGAGTTCTCCGTGGCCTCGGCCCTGGCCGTGACCGGAGGCGTCATCAGCGCCGTCGGCGGGCGGGACGACGTCGCGCCGCTCATCGGCCCCCGCACCCGCGTCGTCGACCTGCGGGGGGCGACCCTGCTTCCCGGCATCAACGACTCCCACCTGCACGGATGCGCCTTCGGCATGGCGACACCGCCGCTCTCCCTCGACCTCGGCCACCCCGCCGTGTCCTCGCTCGGCGGCGTGGCCGAGGCGGTCAGGGAGGCCGTCGGGCGAGTCCCGGACGGGCAGTGGATCACCGGGCACGGCTGGGACACCGGCTACCTCGACGAGTGCGTCCTGGATCCGTCGCGGCGGCCCTCGCGGCGTGACCTCGACGCCGTGAGCCCGGACCACCCCGTCGTCCTGTACTCCTTCTCCGGGCACGCGACCTGGGTCAACTCCCGGGCCCTGGAGCTCATCGGGATCGACCGGCACACCGTCGCCCCGCCCGGCGGGGCCATCGTCGTGGACGCGACCGGGGAGCCCACCGGGCTGCTCCACGAGGGGGCCCAGGACCTCGTCCAGCACGCGCTGCCGCCGCTCAGCCGGCAGGAGCGGGCCGACGCGATCAGGTCGACCCTCGCCACGCTCGCCCGGCTCGGTGTGACCAGCTACACCGAGCCCGGGCTCGGCCCCGGCGGCGCCGGCATCATGCGGGGCGCGCTCGGCGCGGAGACCCTCGACGTCTACCGCCGGCTGCTGGCCGACGGCGAACTGACCGCCCGGGTCGGCGTCCTGCTCCTGCCCACCGGAATGACGAGCACCACCGCGGAGTTCGCCCGGGGCCTCGCGGCCCTCGGCGAAGCCGGCGACGAGGATCCGCGCCGCCTCGCGATCCACGGGATCAAGGTCTTCGCGGACGGCGTCGTGCCCAACAAGACGGCCTGGATGCACGAGCCGTACGTCGGCGGCGGCTGCGGATCCCTGTGCGTCGGCGGCGGGACGGACACCGAGCGGACCGCCGAGATCGCCACCATGATCCGGCTCGGCCACACCGCCGGGCACCAGCTGGGAGTCCACGTCACCGGCGACCGGGCCATCGACACCGTCGCGGACGCCTTCGCCGCGGCCGTGGCCGAGCACCCGCGGCCCGACGCCCGCCACTACGTCATCCACGGCGACTTCCTCACCCCGCACAGCATGGAGGTGCTGGCGGCGCACGGCTTCGGCGTCAACATGAACCCCACCATCAAGTGGACCGTCGCCGACATGGAGGAGGAGTTCGTCGGCGCCGAGCGGGCCGCGTACGCCTGGCCCTACCGCGACGCCATCGACGCCGGCGTGCGGGTCGCGAGCGGCTCCGACGCCCCCGTCACGTTCCCGGACTGGCGCCAGGGCCTCGCCACCATGGTGCTGCGCGAGTCGAAGGCCGCCGGCCGGGTCAGCGGTCCCGAGCAGCGCATCGGCCTGGCCGAGGCGATCCGCACCTACACGATCGACGCGGCCTGGCAGGACTTCGCCGACGACTGGAAGGGCTCCCTGGAACCGGGCAAGGCCGCCGACCTCTGCGTGCTCGACGGGGACCTGCTCGCCGCCGACCCCCGCGGCATCCCGGCGATGCCCGTCGTCCTCACCGTCGTGGACGGGCAGGTCGTGTACGACGCCCTCCGCGATTGACGTACTCCTGGTCCGTGATCATCCTGGGGGGATGGCACCGGAGCGGAGTGGGGCGGACATCCTGGACGCGGCCGTCCGGGTCCGCGAGGCCGCCAGGAGCGCCACGGCCGGTACGGCCGGCTTCGACACGGTCCTGGCGGCACTGTCGGAGGTGATGGAGTACGACCACGCCTCCCTGGCCCGATGGGATCCGCTGCACCGGCGTCACACCACCCTGGCCGGGAGCTACCCGGACGACGCCACGGCCTACATCGAGACCCGCCTCCACCACGACCCGGTGTTCCCCGTGCTCCGCAGCCCCGCCCGGGGCGGACTCTGGCTCAGGGACGTCCCCCGGCAGCTGCTGGCGGCATCGCCGGGCTTCCGGAAGGTGCTGTCCCCCCTCGGCGTCGAGGACGGCGTGTCCCAGTGCCTGTTCGCCGCCGACGGCCGGTACGTCGGCATGCTGAACGTCAGCACCTGCCGGCCGCGGAGCGCGCCCGATCCGGCGCGTGCCGTGGTCACGCTGCTCACCGAGAGCCTCGCCGCGGCCGTCGCCCCCGGCCCGGGCCGGCCGCCCCGGCCGGCCGCCACGGCCGACCCCGCCGCCGACGCGGGCCGGCTCGGCGGGCTCTCGCCGCGGGAGCTCCAGGTGCTGGCCGAACTGACCGCCGGCCGTACCAACCGGGAGATCGCCGCGCGGCTGTACATCACGCCCCGCACCGTGGGGACCCACGTCGAGCACATCCTCGCCAAGCTCGGCCTCCCCAACCGCGCGGCCGCCGCCGCCCAGGCCGCGGCCGGGGGGATCGAGCCCTCCCGCTGACGCGGAGGGGGCGGCGGCGAGCGCGCCTCCGCCCCGGGCGGTGTCAGCCGCCGGAGCAGTCCGCGCACCGTCGCGGATGATGCCGGAGCGGGTTCCGCGCAGGCGCCGCCGGCCATCGGACCCCGATCGGCGCACCCACGATCGCCGGTGGACGAACCACGGCGTCCGGGGGGCTACCCGGCCCGCTGCTCCAGTTGCGTCCGCAGTACCCGGTTCTCCTCCTCCAGCGCGGCCAGCCGGTCCTGGAACTGTTCGAGGTGGGGCCGGAGTTCGGCCTCGGAGAAGCGCGGGGTGATGTGCTGGGGGCAGTTCCAGTTGAAGCCCTCGACGTGGACGGTCATCAGGCGTTCCACCCGCCCCCCGGTCCGGGTGGAGAGCAGGCGCCGGTCGAGTTCCGGGTCCTTCTCCAGCTCCTGCACCGAGGCCCGGCCGAAGAGCTTCAGCCGGGCCTGTCGGGCGTAGTCCATGAAGAACAGCGCGACCCGGCCGTCCGCGCGGATGTTGCCGGTGCTGATGTACTGGCGGTTGCCGCGCACCTCGGCGAAGGCGATCGTCCGCTCGTCGACGACCTGGGCGAAGCCGGGCGGGCCGCCGCGGAACTGGACGTACGGCCAGCCGGTCTCGCTGACGCTGGCCAGGTAGAACCCGTCGCGGGAGTGGATGAAGCCGGCCTCGGCCTCCGTCAGCTCCTCGGGGTCGTCGCCGTGCGCGAGCTGGCGGACGGCCGATAACTCGCTTCCCTGTTCCCGCTGGACCCGGCGGACCTCTTCGGTGTACGCCAGGTGGGCGTAGCGGCCCATGCTGTGCTCCTTCTCGCCGGTCGGGCGGGTGGGTGGGTGGACGCGATGGTGCGGCGGCGGGCCGGATCACCGGGCCCGCCGGCTCACCCGATGGGGACGGTCGCCGGGGCGGCCGCGAGGATCGAGGTCAGGAGCCCGGGGAAACGGGCTTCGAGGTCGTCCCGGCGCAGCCGGCTGAGCCGGCTGTTGCCGACCAGCCTGGTCGCCACGACACCGGCCTCGCGCAGGGTGCGCAGGTGGTGCGAGACGGTCGAGCGCTTGACGGGCAGGTCCAACGACGTGCACGACTCCTCGCCGGAGGCGTCGAGCGCGCGGAGGATCTGCAGGCGCACCGGATCGGCCAGCGCCTGGAGCACGGTGCCGATGTCCACCGCCGCAAGGTCGGGCTGTGGCAGCCAGGTCTCCTCGATCGCGTGCATCCGCTCTCCGCCCTGCTCGTCGGTGTGGCCGTGTACCGGTGCCGACGATACCCATCCGTCCGGGCCGCCCGGTCGGGGGCCTTTCCGCACTCCGATAGTAGTCGGCTTTTCCGATGAGCATTGACCCTTGTGAGCTTTTCCGGCCGTCGCCGGGGAGTGGCGGCGCGGTGCGTCCGGAGGCTGCCGAGGGCCTCAACAGGCCTTCGCCGAAGGGTGTTTGGCCGGAAACCGCCGGTCTGACGCTTCGGCGGCCCCAGTCGGAAACCCCCGATGGTTACGATGCCGGTCGTAACAGGCGGAATTCATCGAACAGGGAGCAACACCATGACCGACACCGCCGACGCGTCCCCGGCCGTCCCCTGGAGGCCCCCCGCGATGCTCCTGGCCCTCGGCACCTTCGCCGTGGGCACCGACGCCTTCGTCATCGCGGGCCTGCTCCCCGACATCGCCGAGTCGCTGCACGTCGACGTCGCCGGAGCGGGCCAGCTGGTCAGTGTCTTCGCCATCGCCTACGCGGTGCTCTCCCCGGTCCTGGCGGCCCTGACCGGCACGTGGTCACGGCGCACCGTGCTGGTCACGGCGCTGCTGGTGTTCGGGGTGGGCAACGTGGTGACGGCGGTCGCCCCCGGCTACGGGCTGGTGCTGGTCTCCCGGGTGGTCGCGGCGGCCGGCGCGGCGATGTTCACCCCGAACGCGGGCGCCACGGCGGCGGCGCTCGCCGGTGCGCGCCACCGTGGCCGGGCGATCGCCATCGTGACCGTGGGGCTGACGGCCTCGCTCGCCCTCGGCGCTCCGCTGGGCACCGCCATCGGCAACGCGGCCGGCTGGCGGGCGACGATGTGGTTCGTCACCGCCCTGGCCGTCCCGGTCGCCGCCGTGATCGCGCTGCGGCTGCCCGAGACCAGGCTCGGTACCGCGGCCGGACTGCGCCGGCGCCTGTCCCCGCTCACCGACCGGCGGGTGGCGGGCGTGCTCGCCTGCACCCTGCTGGCCTTCGTCGGCGTCTACCTCCCCTACACGTACATCAGTTCCGTCTTCGCGCCGGCCATCGGGGGACACGGCGGGCGCCAGGTGGCCCTGCTGCTGGTCTTCGGAGTGGCCGGCACCGCCGGGAACCTGATGGCCGGAAACCTCGCCGACCGGTACGGGCCGCGCCGGGTGGTGATCACCGCCACCCTGGGGCTCGCGGCCGTGTTCCTGGCGATGCTGGCGGCCAGGGACTCGTTCGCCGCCGCGCTGGTGGCGGTGGCGTTCTGCGGGGTGGCCTCCTGGTCGCTGACCGCGCCGCAGCAGCAGCGGATCATCGCGCTCGCCCCGGCGGGGTCCGAGGCCCTCGTCGTCTCGCTCAACGCGGCCGTGCTGTACCTGGCGGTCTCGCTGTCCAGCGTCCTCGGGGGGATCGGCCTGAAGGCCTTCGACTCCGCCGGGTACCTGTTGCCGGCCGCGGCGGCCTTCGCCGTGTCGGCGGCCGGCGTCGCCTGGTTCTCCGGCCGGGCCGCCGGTCGCACGGCTCCCGCCGGGACCCCGGCCGAGCCGGTGTCCTCGGCCGCGGAGTGAGGCCGAGGACACCGGCTC